>JBMOGE010000023.1:0-26920 GCA_049318525.1 Miltoncostaeaceae bacterium | reverse complement strand
CCAAGGCCCATGGTCTGCATGGCGATGTTCATGTTCTGGCACATGAATGCCTGCTCAACCACCTGCATGCTGAGCACACGCTGCTCGATCTCCACCAGGCCCATGCGGCGGGTGGGGTCGAGGCGGCCCTTGTCGATCCACTTCTGCAGGCCGGCGGGCTGGTAGCCATTGCGCTCGTCCAGCAGGGTGAACCGGTAGCCCTCTGAGAAGTAGATGAACAGCAGGTTCATGTACTCAAAGGTCATGTTGGAGATGGGGAGAAACAGCGAGGTGCCGGGCTTGTTGGCGTTCCACAGGTTGAACGCGAAGAGCCCGGGAAGGTTGGCAGGCAGATCGGCACGGCCGTCCTTCAGCGTGCGCTTGCCGCGGCGGGCCATCTCCACCAGCACTTCGGCCTGCTTCTCGATGGGCTTGCCGGCCACCGTGGCCAGCTCTCCCGGCTCGGGCTGCATGTTCCACATGTCGAGGAAGTAGAGCCCGTCATCGTTGGTGTAGAAGAGTTCGGTGCCGTGGTTGGAGCACGACGACGGCCAGGTGCGCGCGGTCCACTGCACCAGCGCGTCGGCCCCCATGCTGGGGTCGATATCGGCCAGGTTCAGCCCTGCGAGGCCGGTGCCGGCCATAAGGAGGAGGGCTTCTTCCAACTCGGTGAGGGGGACGGGCACATAGGGGCTCTCATAGGCGAGTACGCCTTGGGGGATTTCCATCCCAAGGGCGACCCGCCGGCTCTTCCTATCGAAGAGGGCCTCAAAGTACGGATACGACAGCGCATCCGTGAGGCCGGGTCCCTGCGTGCCCACGGCGGCCGGGAATGATCCCGGGCCCGCCGGAGGCGGGGGATTCACAGACCGAGCTCCTTACTGATGATCATCTGCTGGATCTCCGAGGTGCCCTCGGTGATGGACGCGAGCTTGGCGTCGCGGTACAGGCGCTCGACCGGGTACTCCACGATGTAGCCGTAGCCACCGTGGATCTGCACGGCCTCACGGGTGACCTCGTCGGCGACCTCGGCGGAGAAGTACTTCGCCATTGAGGCCTCCTTCACGCAGGGCTGGCCCGTGGAGTACAGCCACGCCGCCTTGTAGGCGAGAGCCTTGGCGGCCTCCACCTTGGTGGCCATGGTGGCCAGCTTGAAGCGGATGGACTGGAACTTGGTGAGGGAGCGGCCAAAGGCCTCGCGGTCCTTGGCGTAGGCCATTGCCTGGTTGAGCGCGGCCTCGGCGATGGCGGCGCTCTTCACACCGTGCGAGACGCGACCGGTGATGAGTGCCTCCATCAGGGCGCCGAAGGCACCCTCCTTGCCGCCCAGCAGGGCGTCCTCGCCCACTTCGCAGTCCTCAAACACCAGTTCGGCGGTGTCGGATGAGCGGTGGCCCATCTTCTCGAGCTTGCGGGTCACCTCGAAGCCGGGCGTTTCGCGGTCGACGATGAACACCGAGATGCCCTCGCCGCGCTTCTCCTTGTCGGTGTACGCGGCAACGAGGCAGAAGTCGCAGATGGTGCCGTTGGTGATGAAGTTCTTGCGGCCGTTGATCACGTACCGGTCGCCCTTCTTCTCCGCGCGGGTCATGAGACCGGCTGCGTCCGAGCCCGTGTTGGGCTCAGTGATGGCGTAGGCGCCGATGGTCTCGCCGGCAATGGCGGCGGGCAGGTACTTGGCGCGCTGCTCCTCGGTGCCGAACTTGTAGATGGGGAACGCGGCGAGGTCGGCGTGGGCGTTCACCGATGCGGTGATACCTGCGCACACCTTGGTCATCTCCTCTACGAAGATGCACTCGGTGATCTTGTCGGCGCCAATGCCGCCGTACTCCTCGGGGAACACGATGCCGAGCAGCCCCAGCTCACCGAGCTTGGGCATGATCTCGACAGGGAACTTCTCGTTGCGCTCGGCCTCTTCGACGAGCGGGGCGATCTCCGCCTCGGCGAACTCGCGCACCATGGCGCGAAGGTCCTCTTGCTCCTCGGTGAATGCATAACTCAGCATGGGACTGTTCCTCGGGGTCGGTTCACGAGTTCGGTGCGGGCATCTTAGGGGGGTTCAGGACGGTGCGCATACGGAGAACGGGCATGGCAGGGACACTCGCCCCTCGCATGAAAAGCGTTGTGCAACGGTAGCCTTCGCTCCATGAATGAGCCTTTTGCACTTGACGGCCGCGTGGTCATCATCACCGGAGCATCCCGCGGAATCGGAAAGGGCACGGCCGACGCCGTGTCGCGGTCTGGCGGGAGCGTGGTGCTGGTCGCCCGCACCGCCGATGATCTGGAGGCCGTCGCAGCCTCGCTTCCGGGCCCCAGCCGCGTGGTTGTGGGTGCGGTGGAAGACCCGGGTGTGGCCGATCGCGCTGTGGCCGCGGCTGCCGAACTCGGCGACCTGTGGGGCCTGGTCAACAACGCGGGAATCAGCCCGTATTACCACCCGGCTGCCGAGACCAGCGACGACGAGTGGGATCACATTCTTCGCGTCAACCTGCGGGCGGCTGCGTCGTTCTCACGCGCGGCGATCCCTGCCATGGCCGCAACCGGTCGCGGGGGACGCATCGTCAACCTGTCGTCCATCGCCGCATTCGCGGGGCTTCCCAACATCGTGGCCTACAACGCCACCAAGGCTGCGCTCGACGCCATGACCCGCACGTTGGCCGTCGAACTCGGACCCACGGGCATCTTGGTCAACTCCATTGCGCCCGGCACCATCACCACTGAACTGGTGGGCGAGTTGATGGATGCCAACCCGGCCCTTGCCGAGAAGTTTGTGAGCAAGACCGCCATGGGCCGCGTGGGCACGGTGGATGAGGCCGCATGGCCCATCGTGTTCCTGCTGTCCGACGCCGCCGGGTTTATGACCGGTCAGGTGATGCTGGTCGACGGCGGCCGCCTGGCCGCCGCCTGACGGGAGGCGATCGATGAGGGTCGTCATCGCAGGGGCTGGCACCGCAGGATGCGTACTGGCGGCGCGCCTGTCGGCCGATCCGGGCATCGACGTGGTGCTGCTGGAGAGCGGACCCCACTACCGGCCGGGTGAGTGGCCGCCGGAGTTGTCGCACGCCTACCGCATCATCAAAGAGACCCACGACTGGGGCTTCACCGCTCAGGCGGGTGCATCGCCGCGCGGCGTGCACGTGCCCCGCGGCCAGGTGGTTGGTGGGTCGTCCATCACCAACGCGGCCATTGCGCTGCGGGGCCTGCCCGAGCACTACGACGAATGGGCCGCATTCGCACCGGGGCTCAACTGGGCCACCATGCTGCCGTGGTTCAGGTTCATTGAGACCGACACGGACTTTGGCACTGAGCCGTACCACGGCGATCACGGGCCCATCCCCATCGCACGCCACCCGCGCGACACCTGGTACCCCCTCATTGAGCGCTTCGCCGAGGCCGCGCTGTCGCGTGGGCATAACTGGGTAGACGACCACAACGAGCCGGGCGCGATGGGAGTGGGGCCCACGCCGTTCAACATGAAAGACGGCAAGCGGCAGACCCCGGCCGACCACTACCTCGACCCGGCGCTGTCGCGCGACAACCTCACCCTTGAGGTTGGCGTGCGCGTCGACCGCCTGGTGCTCGACGGCACGCGGGCCACGGGCCTTGAGGCCATTCGCGAGGCAACGGGCGAGCGGGTTACCTACGAGGCCGACCACGTCATCCTGTGCCTCGGCACCTACCAGAGCCCTGCGGTACTGCTGCGATCCGGCGTGGGCCCGGCCGACGCCATCACTCCACATGGCATCAGGGTGGTGCATGAACTGCCGGGTGTGGGCCGCGGCATGCAGGACCACCCCAAAATCTCGTACCGCTTCTGGGTCGGAAGTGACATCCCTCAGTGGCCGCACCCGTGGATTCAGGCGCTGCTCACCTCAAAGGCAGAGGTGAATGGCGAAGAGCGCCTGTTTCAGGTGATGCCCTATGCGGGGTTCGTCGACGGCGGGCACCGCATCAGCGAGCTGAACGTGCAGGTGGCCGACTCGCGTGGGCGCACCGGGCGCGTGGACATCCAGTCGACCAACCCCATCGACCAGCCGGTGCTCCGCATGGGCTGGATGGAAGCCGGGGGCGACCGCGAGCTGGCCGTGGCCGCTGGGCGCGAGTTGATGGCCGTAGCCCGCACCAAGCCGCTGGCCGACCTGCTGGACCCGTGGCCCAACATGGACGATCCCGACCATGCGCTGCGCACTGTCGAGACATTCCACCATCCGGTGGCCTCGCTTCGTATGGGGCTTGATTCCGACCCCATGGCGGTTACCGATGGGCAGGGGCGCATCCGCGGCCTCGACGGCGTGTGGTGCATCGATGCCTCAATCATCCCGCGTGTGCCGTCGGCCAATACCCATCTGGCGGTCATCGCGCTGTCGGAGAAGCTCGGGGCCGAGTTCCTTCACGGCACCGGCCACGGTGCTGCGGCTGTGTCGCCCCCGAGCGGTGCATAGCAGCAGACACGTGGGGGGCGGCGGGCACGCTCTTTCTGGGGGACCGCACTCAACCCGTGTAAAGTCCCAAGCGTTATTCCCCCTCCCTTGGAGCACCACGTGAGTCAGCGATCACGCCTTGGCGTACTTGCCGCAGTTGTCGGAACCTCCGTCGCCATCGCGGCATCTGGCGTTGCGATGGCCGCCGCACCTGTGCAGTCGATCGGCCCGGTGGAGCAGGTGGCCACCCCCACGGGCATGCGGCCCGTGGTGCGCGACGTGCTGGTGAAGTTCCGTGCGGGCACCACGGCGCGGGTGCAGGCCGACGTCCGGTCCGAGGCCCTCGACGCAGCGGGTGCCCAGCCGCGGGCGGCGCGAAGGGTGGAGGGGCTGCCGGGCGTGTGGCGCGTTCCGGTAGATGAGGGCGCCGCCCCGGGCGCTGTGGCACGCAGGCTCGACGCACGGGCCGACGTGCGCTGGGCAGTTGCTGACGTTCCGGCGACCATTGATGTCACGCCCAACGATCCACTCTTCCCCAATCTGTGGGGCCTCAGCAACACCGGCCAGCAGGTGCAGGCCCCGACGCCGTTCACCGGGCTCGCCGGCATGGATCTGGGCGCCCTGGGCGCCTGGGGTACCACTCAGGGGTCTGCAGATGTATCGGTGGCGGTGGTTGACAGTGGCGTTACCCTTGACCACCCCGACCTCGCGGCCAACCTGCGCGCCGCAAATGCCCGCAACTTCGTGCCCGATGTTCAGGGCGTGGTTGACCCGCTCGCGGTCGAGGATCAGAACAAACACGGCAGCCACGTCTCCGGCACCATCGGTGCCGTCGGCAACAACGGCATGGGCGTCGCAGGAGTCAACTGGACCGTGGGCATGACGCCGGTGCGCTCATGCGATCTTGCTGGGAGCTGTGGTTACCTTTCCGAGGGGATGGCGTATGGCGGCGGGGTGGCGCGCGTGGTGAACATCAGCGCCGGGGGCCCGGCGACCTGCAGCCAAGCACTGATGCCATCAGCCAACACCCAAACACCCTGTTCGTCGCTGCTGCAGGCAACGATGGCACCGACAATGACGTGATCCCGCAAGACCCCTGCGATGTCCCTCTGCCCAACGTGCTTTGCGTGGCCGCCATCGACGCAAGCGGCAACCTGGCGAGTTTCTCCAACTATGGGGCGACATCAGTTGACGTCGCCGCACCGGGCGTCGGTATTCAGAGCACGGTGCCCAACTTCGCCACTGCGTTTGCACCGGCTGTGGAGCCAGATAGAGGAACACCCCCTCTGCCTGATGGCTGGGTCCAGACCCCAGCCGGGGAATGGACATTCGAAACGACGTCCAGCGGCCTCAACTACATGGAACTTGTCGCCTCGCCCGGCCCTGCGGGCGCGGGGCTTGTGCAATGGGCCATCGCCGCTCCAAGCACCTTCAACCCCGTCGGCTGGTCGTGCCGGATGAATGCCGATATCGCCACCGTCTTGAACGGACAGGATCAGCTGGTGGCTCTGGCATATACGACGGATCAGAATCCGACTCCGGCCTACCTTGGGGTGACCACCAGCAGCACTGGCGGCAACTTCATTCCCTGGGTTGTCGATCTTTCGGCGATTGAGGGACAGACCGGAGTGCAACTCGGGTTCATCGTGCAGAGCGCGAAGGGCGCCGCAAGCCTCTTGGTGGCCACCACGGCTCCGGTCGTCACGTGCATCGTCGACCAGCCAGCGGGCGGAAGCTACGCATTCTTGAGCGGCACCTCCATGGCGTCACCGCAGGTTGCAGGCGCCGCAGCCCTTCTGCTTGCGAAGAACCCCGATCTGACAGCGGCCCAGATGAAGCACGCCCTCATGTCCACCACCGTGCCCATGGCATCACTTGCTGGCAAGGTGGTGACCGGGGGCCGGGTTGACGTGAACGCCGCGCTCGCATCGGTACCGGCACGCGCAGTACCTGCGGCACCGGCTGCACCGGCTGCACCCGCACCCACCACGACGGCACTCACGCTTCGCGCTGGATCCACCATCGCAATCCGCCCCGGTGGTACCCGTGCCTCCGTACCGGTGACCTGCGCCCAGCCCAGCACTGCGACGTGTGCGGTGACGGTGGCTCTGCGCATGCGTGTGGCGACCGCAGGCAGCACCCGGGTGCGCTGGATCCCACTCGGCACCCAGCGCGCCACCCTGCCGGGCACCTGGCAGGGGAGGGTGTCTGTGCCGCTTACCCAGGAGGCACGCAACCTGCTTGGGCGCCACGGCCGTGTGCGCACCACGGTCATCGCCAGCTCGCAGACAGGTTCGGAAACGCTGACATCGGTGCGGCAGACGACCACGCTGGTACGCCGCTGATCAGGCACACCGCGCGGCTGGGTGGGGGTGCCCTGCCAAGCCAGCCGCGCGGTGCTGCCCAGCAACTGCCATGCGGGTGACCGCAGTGGCCGAAGCGCTCATCGGCAGGGTTGTCGTCACCAGTCAGCACGGGGTTCCGGTGGTGACCTGATAATAATTCCGTAATCCCCCGTCCCCTGGAGTGGTAGATGCGCCCCCGCACCCTCATCGCAAGCACCTTGGCTGCTGTCACCCTTGCCGTTCTGGTGCCATCGCTGGCCACTGCCGAACCCATCGCGGCAACGGATGTGGTGGTGAACGTCACGGCTGGCGCGAACGACCCGGTGCAGGGTGCCACCGTGGTGGCCCGCGACGATCGCACGGGCACGATCATGTCGAGCGCGACGACCACCGGGGATCTGGGGTATGCGGTCGTCCGCCTGCGGCCTGGGGCCTCGACGGAGCGCATGACCATCACCGCCACCGGCGGTCGCTCGAAGGCCGTCGGCACCCTGTCGGCGGCCGACGTGATGTCGGCCACCGCGCAGCGGGCGGTGATGACCAGGGAGATCGAGGTGAACGTGAACCCGGGCAGCACCGTGCTGGCCGAATACCTCGATGAGCGCCCCCGCGCGTCGGTCGCCGCGGCAGAGCGCGCCGTGGCGCGCCGCCTGAGGCTGCCGAAGGGCACCGATGTGGCGGAGTCGGCCAGGTTCTCGCGGCTGCGCTTCTCGGGCGAGGACTTCATCGGCGCCGCACGCAAGCGTGGCGGGGTGGAGGACTACGCGGAGTGGGCTGCCGAGCGCATAAGCGCAGGCGACGCCGTGCGCTCATTCGCGGCTCCGCGCCCGGCAGATGAGATCCCCCTCAGGGGGACCCTGGCGCCATCGCCGCTCGGGGCGGGCCCGCGCCGCGTGCAGGACGCCGCGGGCGGGGCCGTCTTCTCCATGATCTTCACACTGGCGAAGCCGCTCGTCGAGCTGGGTGCGAAGAAGGCCTACTGCTGGTTCGGCATCAAGGAGCTCTGCACGCCGGAAACGACCCCGTCCCCCTCGGGCGGCGGCCTCACGGACAACGAGAAGAAGCAGCTCGCCGACATCGAGACGGGTATCAGCAACCTCTCCGCCCAGATGACCACGCTGCAGCAGTCGATGGATGGTGTCGGGGTGCAGGTGGCCGCTCTCGGCCCGCAGGTGGGCACCCTCAACTACACCGCTGAGATGAACGCGGTGGATGACGTGATCAGGAACACCCGGATCGTTGCCGGGCTGCGTGCCCAGAACACCGAGCAGCCCGCGGCCGCCGTGCAGGCCCTCAGGAGATCCCTGGAGGCGCGTTACGGGATCAACAGCGGTTGCCCCAATTGGCCCGCACTGGTCGGAGTTCTTCCCCGGGCCGTGGTCGCGAATTCCTCGGACTACCCCAACGCCGCATGCACGAGCCTGGCCCAGGGCCTCGGGACCGGTGCCGGCCTCATGCAGTTCAGCCAACGACGCGTGGCGAGTAGTGCCCGCATCCTCGCCGCGGGCGTCCGCCAGCGAACGGTTGATGCGGCAGGTGAGTACTGGCTCGGTGAGTTCGCCAGGAACGCCTTCTCCGTCAGGGCGGCGGAAGCCTACGCATCGCGCCCCGGTGGCCCGTCGACGCGCACCGATCAGGTGGCGGATGCAACCGGCGAACTGTTCGACGATGCGACCCTGCTGATCGAGGCCGACGCCACGGGCGCGTACTTCGGGGCCCGCATCCCCGAGGGCCAGTTCCTCATCATGGGCCCCACCAACGGCACCCTTTATGGAATCGGCACGTATCGGGCCGACTCCGACCCCTGCTTCGGCAACGGATCGGGGTTCGTTGCCTGGACGAAGCAGCAGAGGGGTCGGACGGCGCGCGAGGCGACCTATTTCCCCACGCTTGGGATGAATGCTGGTCCGGTATCCACCGGTGCGTGCACCCCGAGCCAGTTGGTTTTACCCCCTCCGCCCGTGCCAGGAGCCGCCGCCGCCCCGGATGGCTCGTGGGTTTCTCCCGACGCGCTTCCCGCGGCGCACCTCCCTGAAGTCCTCGAACCGCTGCGATGGGCTGCGCTCTGCCACATGAGGGGTCGCGTGCTTCGCCCAGCCACCCTCGCGACGCCTGCAGGCGGCACCTGGGGCGGGCTCTGCCAGCCCTACCCCGTGACCATCCCGTCCGACTTGCTTCTTGCCTATTCAATGTACGCCTCGGGCGACCCGCTGCATAGACAGTCGACAGATCACCGCGGAGTACTGCCAAACCTGCAACTGTCGCTCAAGAACTCCGCCTGCCACCCGTGGATGGCTGGGTTCCTGAACTTGAGCGAAATGGACATCCGCCTGGACAAGTTCCGGGCGGGGCAGCACAGGCTCACGACCGCGAGCGGCATGCAGTGCCCGGTGGTGGACGTCTCGCCCCGCGCTGCGCAGCGCACCGGCTGGAACTGCGTCAGGGCGTCGGGGGACATCGCCTTCTGGGGGCCCAAGGATTTCATCCGAAGGTCCGGTGTATACAGCGGGGTCATCCAACCCGTGACGTCCTCTCTTCCTGTGCTCAACAACCCCACGATGGGTGGGTACTGCCCGAACCTCGGCGAGCGCCTCGCGCTGCCCAGCGGCTTGACCGCCTCGCTGGCCCGCCCTGACCCGTGGCTCAAAGGCGTCGTCGCCCATGGAGGATGCTTGACGCTGTGTTCAACCAAGGAACTCAGTGGCAAGTTGGCGGCGAACGTGACCTGGATGAACCACGGAATCTCAGGCGCACCGGACATCTGCTCGCCAGCCCTCTACGGCCTGCTGACCAGCGACAACGATCCCGAGGTTTGGAATGCCGGGTGCAGAGGACCGGATTTCTTCAGTGGTCCGCACTTCGGCGGGCCCCTGTGGCCACTGCAGCGGCAGATCCGCGCGCTCACGACCTACACCGGGGCCCCCGGCCTCGAGGCGGTACCGGGCTACAAGTCCGAGAACTGGTCGTTCAACAATGAGGTCGCCGGGGATTTCGTCGTCGGACCGCTCTACACCAGCACCGCCGTGGGTGCCTATGTGCCGAGCATCTCGCCCGACCAAGTGGCGTCGGGTGTCCTGCCGAGGGTGGCGGGCGCGCGCAGGCCCGACCCCGTCCGTGATGTCCTTGCCTGTGACGAGGAATGCACCGGCGACCCCGCATCCCTGCGCGTCCAGTGGCGGCCCCCGGCATCGAGTGGTGGCCTGACCGTTCGCCGGTACGACGTCGTCGGAACGGCCCGGGGAACGACGCGCACATGCACCGTGCCAGCCGGGAACGACCTGCAGTGCACCTTCGGCAGCCTCGACCTCTCGCAGCGGTGGGAGTTCCGCGTCACGGCGACGAATCTCCTCGGGGCGAGCGCAACCACGCTCGTGACGTTCGGTTCCGCACCTGACCGACCGACCGTCCTCCCCTTGCGCGAGGCCCTCTCGGTCCACTGGAGCAACGTGGGGGCGGAGCCTGCTGACGCATCCGGAGTCCTCCGGTATACGGCCACGGCGTCTCCGGGCGGCAGCACGTGCACGGTGGCGGGGTTGGGTTCCACGACGTGCACCATCCGCAACCTCGCCCCCGGCACGGCCTACACCGTGAAGGTCGTCCGCACCATCGTGGCCTCTTGCGCGGGCCAGCAGTATTGCGACGTCCGGGTCTCATCGGGCCCCGCCTCGGCCCCGGCCGTGCCGCAGCCCTTCACGTCTCCCGGCCGCCCGGGCGTCGTTGAACTCACGGGGCCGTTTCCAGCGCCAAATGAAGGCATTGTTGGGGTGCGATGGGTACAGCCGACCGATGACGGAGGCGTGCCGATCCTCGGCTACACCGCCACTGCCAGCCCCGGCGGGGCCACCTGCACCACCCTTGCCCGGGCCAATGATCGCCGGCCCTCGTGCTTCCTCCTCGGCCTTGCTCCCGGCGTCGAGTACTCCGTGAGCGTCACCGCGACGAACGCGCGGGGAACCGGACCGCCGTCCGCGAGCACGACGTTGGCCAGGCCCGCGGTGCTGCCCGGGCCACCGCTCACGCCGCTGGCCAAGGCGTCGTTCGGCAGGATCGAGGTGAACTGGGTCGCGCCGGAGTCCGATGGCGGAGCCGCGGTCACCGGCTACACGGCTACCGCAACGCCAGGCGGCGCGCAGTGCAGCACCGATGGCGCCACCACCTGCACGATTACCGGGCTGCCGGAAGGCACGGAGCACCAGGTGACTGTGACGGCCACGAACGCGGTGGGCACCGGTCCTGCATCCGTCCCGGCCGCGGCCCGCACACCGGACATCATCGCCCCTGGCGCTCCGCGATCGGTGGAGCTCACGGCCCTGCCCGGGCGCATCGAGGCGGCGTGGTCCGCGCCGGAGTCCGACGGCGGCAGCGCGGTGACCGGCTACGTCGCCACGGCGACCCCGGGCGGTGCCACATGCACCACGACGGGCGCCACCCTGTGCACCATTTCGGGTCTTGACAACGGTACCGCCTACCGCGTGGCTGTGGCGGCCATCAACGTGATCGGCACGGGTGCGTCATCCGATGCCGGCGAGGCCGTCACGCCGCGACGGAAGGATGGCGGCGCACCCGCTGTGGTGGAAGACCTTCCCCTGCAGGCGGTGGTAATCCCGGGCACCGCGGATTCCGGGCTGCCCGTCAGCGCTCCCGTTGCCGCACGCAGGCCGGAGATCACGGGCCTCGCCCTGCGGCCCCGCACGCTGGTGCCGGGCCTGGGTGGCCGCATCGACTACAGCCTCTCCGAGCCGGCAGACGTGACCATCACCTTCACCCGGGTGGGCGGGCGCGACCGTGCATCGCGTGTGGTGCACCGCATCCCTGCCGGCCGACCGGGTGCACTTGCCGGCGACACCCGCATCCGCGTGCTCTACACCCGGGCGAGCGCGAAGCGCAAGACGGCCGGTGCCTGGAGGATGACCGTCGAGGCGCGGGGCGCAGACGGGGCCGTGATGAGGCGCACCGTCCCGATCAGGATCAGGACCTGAGGCGATAATCCCCCGCCCTCGCCCCTTCCAGGAGAAACTCCGCATGAATCGCCGTGCACCTCGCAGTGTCGTCTTCGCTGCCGTCGCATCCGCCGCGGTTGCGCTGCCATGTTCAGCGCTCGGCGCTCCCGCCTCGCTTCCGCCCGTCGGTGGGCCGAACATGATCGCCACCCCCACGGGCATGCGCCCGGTGGTGCGGGACGTGCTCGTGAAGTTCGAGCCCGGCACCGCTGCGCGGAGGTCCAGCAGGATCCGCGCGCAGGCACTCGATCGGGTGGGGGCGGCGCCGCAGGGGGCGCGGAGATTGGTGGGGCTGCCGGGCGTGTGGCGGGTCCCCGTGGATGAGGGCGCGAGACCGGCCGCGGTGGCCCGGAGGCTCGACGCACGCGCGGACGTGCAGTGGGCTGTCCGTGCTATCCCGGGCACCTTGCTCGACACGCCTCCGAATGATCCGCTCTTCCCCAACCTGTGGGGCCTGCGCAACACCGGGCAGCAGGTGCAGGCGCCCACGCCGTTCACAGGCCTGGCGGGAGTGGATCTGGGGGCGATGGGCGCCTGGGCCACCATGCAGGGGTCGGCGGACGTGTCCGTAGCCATCGTGGATTCCGGGGCCGCCATGGACCACCCCGACCTGGTCGCCAACCTGCGCGCCACCGGGGCCCGCAACTTCATGCCAGATGCCGACGGCACGGTCGATCCCGGCGCGGTTGGCGATACGGTCGATCACGGGACGCACGTGGCGGGGACCATCGGTGCGGTCGGCAACAACGGCGTCGGCGTGACGGGCGTCGCGTGGACCGTGGGGATGACCCCGGTGCGAGTCGGGGACCACCGGGATACCCCGCCCGGTCCGTTCCTGGAGGGTCTTGCATACGCCGGCAAGAAGGCGCGGGTCGTGAACATCAGCATGGGCTTTCCGGCCGACATCATGGAGGCGGCAACCGATGTCATCGCGGCGAACCCGAATACGCTTTTCGTCGCCGCCGCGGGCAATGACGAAAGCGATAACGATGAGACCCCGCAGGTCCCGTGCAACGTTCCAGGGCCGAACGTCCTCTGCGTGGCGGCCATCAATGCCGATGGCGCACCGGCGACGTTCACGAACTTTGGCGCGAGGTCGGTTGATGTCGCCGCACCCGGAGTGGACATCCAGAGCGCGGTGCCCGAGTTCCGCGAGGTGTTTGCGCCGGACGTGACCCCCGACGGCCAAACGCCTCCGGAGCCGGTCGGCTGGGTGCAGACGCCCGCCGCGCAGTGGACGGTCGACACATCGCTTGACATCCCAAAACTCGTGGACCTGGACACGCAGGCCGGTGCCGGCACGGGAATCGAGAGATGGCTCATCAAGGCGCCGGGCACCTTCAGCGCCGTTGGGAGGGCCTGCCGGATGAGCGCGGGAATTCGCATCAACCTGGATCAGGGTGACAATCAGGTGCTTGCGCTGGTGTACCGGTCCACGGGCGATACGAACTGGGAGGTCGCCTCCGGGAGCGTCACCTCGGGCAACAGTCGCGGGGAGCTCATCCCGTGGCAGGTGGACCTGCCGGAGGTCGATGGCCGGACCGGAGTGGAGCTCGCGTTTCTCGTGCAGAGCGCGGAAGGCGCCACGAATCCGGTGCGAGCGGCCGTCATGCCCGTGGAGGTCAAGTGCATCGTCGACCAGCCGGCGGGCGGCAGCTACGGGTTCATGAGCGGCACGTCGATGGCGGCGCCGCAGGTGGCCGGTGCGGCGGCCCTGCTCTTGGCCAAGAACCCCACGCTCAGTGCGGTGCAGCTGAAGAACGCCCTTACCTCGACGGTGGTGCGCATGCCATCTCTCGAGGGCAAGGTGGTGACCGGGGGCCGGATTGACGTGAACGCCGCGCTCGCATCGGTACCGGCACCCGCAGTGCCCGCGGCACCGGCTGCACCCGCACCCACCACGACGGCACTCACACTGCGCGTTGGATCCACCATCGCAATCCGCCCCGGCGGTACCCGTGCGTCCGCCCCGGTGACCTGCGCCCAGCCCAGCACCGCGACGTGTGCGGTGACGGTGGCTCTGCGCATGCGTGTGGCGACCGCAGGCAGCACCCGGGTGCGCTGGATCCCACTCGGCACCCAGCGCGCCACCCTGCCGGGCACCTGGCAGGGGAGGGTGTCTGTGCCGCTTACCCGGGAGGCGCGCAACCTGCTCGCGCGCTACGGCCGTGTGCGCACCACGGTGATCGCCAGTTCGCAGCCTGGTTCGGCGGCGCTGGCACCGGTGAGGCAGGCGACCACGCTGGTGCGCCGCTAGGCATCGCCTCCGGAAGGCCTGGGAGGCGCCGTGAGGGCGTCGCTCAGGCCTTCTCGGCCAGTAGGGCGCTAATTGCCCGGGTCACCTCGGGCGCGTCCGGTTCCACTGACGAGCTGAAGCGCATCGCGGCCCGGCCCTGGCGGTCCACGAGGTACTTGTTGAAGTTCCAGTCGGGCTGGTGGCTCCAGGACGGTATGGCGAGGCCACGCATGAGCGGGATGGCCTTGGGCCCGGTCACCTTCGAGACGCGCAGCATTGGGAACGTGACCCCGAAGTTGAGCTTGCAGAACGTGGCCACCTGACCGTCGCTTGGCAGCTCCTGCTTGAAGTCTCGCGATGGCACCCCGAGCACGGTCAGGCCATCGGCGCGGCGGCCCTTCCACAGGGCCTCAAGGCCTTTGTACTGGGGGGTGAACCCACAGTGGCTCGCGGTGTTGACCACCATCACCACCCGGCCTCGCAGCGATGCGAGGTTGATGCGCTTGCCGCCGAGGCGGTCGTACGATCCGGTGAGGAGTGGAGCGCCGCGGTCGGCGGCGGGTATCACCGCTCCGGCATCTGCCGAGGCGGCCACGGCTGGCACCGCAGATACGAGCGCCGATGCGACGGCGATGGCTGCCACGAGGGAACGCATGGCGAAAGGGTATGCCCTGCGTCGTCTGTCGTGCAGGGGGATCGGTTGGGCTACGCGCTGGCGGCGGCCCGTGCGAGGCGGTCGCGTACGGCCACGCCGATGCCATGAGCGGGGGGTGGAACGGCCACGATCACCTGGCATCCAGCTGCATCTGCCCGGCGGAATGCGGTGTAGAGCAGGGCTGCATAGGCATCTGGTGCACCCGCCGGCCCGAGCACCAGCACGGAGCCAGGGAGAGGGGAGATGAAGTCGGGTGCGAGCAGCGCCACGGACGTGCCCGCAGCCGTGAGATCGGCAGCCCTTGCGGCGGCGGCATCGGCGGTGACCACCTCAACGCGTGCACCAGGTGCGTAGTGGGCCTCGAGCATGCCCGGGGCACGGGCGGGCCCGCTTGAGGTGGCGCTCACGGGGGCGTTCATGACCCGCGCGATGTCGTCGGCCGAGATTCCACCCGGGCGAAGCACCTGTGGGGGGTCACTTGCAAGATCGAGCACCGTGCTCTCCACGCCGATGGCGCATGGGCCGCCGTCGAGAACCAGATCAACCGCATCGCCGAGCTCGTCGCGCACGTCATCGGCCCGGGTGGGGCTCGGGCGCCCGAAGCGATTGGCCGATGGCGCGGCCACTGGCCCGCCGAACGCACGCAGCAACGCAAGTGCCAGCGGGTGATCGGGCACCCGCACGGCCACTGTGTCGCGGCCCCCGGTGACCACGTCGGGCACGGCTGCAGATCTCGGCATCACAAGGGTGAGCGGCCCGGGCCAGAAGGCATCGGCCAGCGCCCGGGCGGCAGGGGTCACCTCGGCCACCAATGGTGCGAGATCCTCGACCGAAGCGATGTGGCAAATGAGTGGATGGTCCGTGGGGCGGCCCTTCGCCGAGAAGATGCGGGCGACGGCATCTGGGTTCCGCGCGTCGGCGCCCAGGCCATAGACGGTCTCGGTGGGGAAGGCCACCAGCCCACCGGCAGCGAGGATTCGGGCCCCCGCTGAGATGCTGTCGGTCACGACGCCGGGCCCGCCGGAGACGTACTGATGGTGCGCACCGACGCGGTGGGGGTGCCCGGGCGCACCTTCGGGGCGGGCAGCATCTGGGTACCTGTCTGTGTGTCGAAATTCGCCGTGCCAGCGCCATGTGCGGTTGCAGCGGCCTGCCCGCCGGTGATCGCGCCGCCCCCAATGGGCATGCGCACACCCTGCATGGTCACCTGCTGGATGGTCACGGCAAACGGGCCGGGCATGGGGCGTGCTCTCTGTCGCGAACGGCCACGTGACCCTAGCGCCACACGCCTCGGTGGCGTCGTCAGAGTGCCGGATGAGATGGCGACCGTGTTGCACCATAATATTGATTCCCGTGCATTGCGGCGCGCGAGGCAATACGTCGCTACCTTTGTCGGCGATGGGTCAAGCACCCGCTTGGGAAATCACACTTTTGAGGCGCCCCCCCGGCGCTCGCCGCCCTCGGGTGGCAGGCCGGGTCGTGTTCGAAGCGCCCGACCTGAAGCGCGCCCGCACGGCAGCGCGGAAGGCACTCGAAGAGCGTTCGGCTGGCGACGACAAGTGGTCGCTGGGTGTGCTGAAGCCGCTCACGCCAAAGGCGCCCGGCACACACCGCTACAGCGTTATTTACGCCGAGTGGGTTGACTCCGACGTGCAATTTGAGCGCCGCGACGTGCACGTGATCGAGGTATGGGCAGCCGATGCCCAGGATGCCCGTCGCCTGTCGTCGGTGGAGATCCAGGATGTTGAGGGTTACCGGCCTGTCTGGCGTGTGCGCAGCGTCGTCCGAGTCGCCCGAAAGGCCTGATCCCTATGACCGCCGCCCGTCTTCCGCTGATCATCGGCGATGCGCGGGTGGATACGCCGGAGTGGCTTCCGGTTGATGACCGCGCCACCGGCGATGTGATGGCCGAGGTGGCCGCGGGTCGCCCGGAGGACGTTGACCGTGCGGTGGCCGCAGCCCGTGCGGCGCTGCCGGCATGGGATGCGCTGGGCCCGCTGGGTCGCGCGGCCGTGATGACCCGATACGCCAACGTGCTCGACGCGCACCAGGGGGAGATCGCCGAGCTCATTCACCATGAAGAGGGCAAGCCGATCGGCGAGGCACAGGCCGAGGTGGCCCGTGCATGCGAGGTGATGCACCACTTCGCTGGTGAGGCCGAGCGCCTGTGGACCCGCCAGCTGCCCGGCGCCAACCTGAGCACCGGCTCCATCGTGCGTCCGGCACCCATCGGCGTGGTGGCCGCAATCACCCCTTGGAACTTCCCCGTGGCCCTGGTGCTGTGGAAGTTGGGGCCTGCGATGGCGGCGGGCTGCACCATGATTGTGAAGCCGGCAATCGAGGCCCCCCTGGCGGCGCGTCGGCTGTGCGATCTGGCCACTGAGGCCGGGGTGCCCGATGGGGTGATCTCGTGCATCACCGGTGACGGGCCCATCCTCGGCGAGGCGCTCTGCACGCATCCGGGCGTGGACAAGGTGGCCTTTACCGGATCGCGCCGCGTGGCCGAGCAGATCGCCGCATGGGCATCACCGCGTCTGAAGGCGCTGTCGCTGGAGCTCGGCGGCCATGGTGCCCTGCTGGTGCTGGACGATGCCGACCTCGACGTGGCGGCCGAAGTGGCCCTGATGCAGGGCTATGCCAACTGCGGACAGGCCTGTTACGCCGTCAACCGGGTGCTGGTGCCGCGCCATCTCGAAGCCGACTTCCTCAACCGCCTGCGCCCCGGCATTGCCGCGCTCAATCTGGGCCCGATGGCCACCGACCGCGGACGCGACCGCCACGCCATGCTCATGGACGATGCCCGGGCCAAGGGCGCCACCGTTGAGGGCGGCGCGCTGCTTGACGGCAACTACGTGGAGCCCGCGCTGGTCACCAATGCGGGCCCCGGCGTGCTGCTTGTTGATGAGGAGCCCTTCACCCCCGTGGTCGTGGTGATGCCCTACGACGATCTGGATGCCGCAGTGGCCGAGGTGAACCGTCCGGATTACGGCTTGGTGTCGTACCTGTGCGGTGGTGATTCACGTCGCACGCTCGAGACCGCCCAGCGCATCGAGTGCGGCACGGTCGCCGTCAACGGGTGGCGTGTGGTGGTGCCATATGCGCCGTACGCAGGTTGGAAGGGATCGGGCATCGGCGCCGAGTTGGGTCAGCCCGGGCTCGAGGCATTCATCCGCTGGCAGCACCTGAGGGTGCTCGCCTGACGCAGTCAGCCGTTCGCGGCCACGTGCACGCGGCGGGCGTACACCAGTTGCTCCACCTTCGGGCGCGCACCGGCAAGCCCCGAGTCGCCCACGCCGCCCACCACCAGATGGGGGTCCTGGTAGAGCGGCCCCTCGTTGATGGTGATGCGGGCGCCCTTCAGCGCGTCGGCAACGGTTCTGGCGCGTGCGGACGGACCGAACACGGCTGCGCCGAGCCCGAATGGCGAGTCGTTGGCAAGGCGCACCGCATGTCGGGCATCATCGGCAATGGCCATGCCACGAAGCGGCGCGAACGACTCCTCACGCCACAGGCGCGACCCCAGCGCGGGCGATGGCAGCAATACGACGGTGGGGGTCAACACGCCGCCGGCCGAGTCGCCGCCAGTGATGACGATTCCCCCGGCCGTCACTGCCTCGTCCAGATCGGCCAGGGCACGTTCGAGCGCGGCAGCCGGGATGGGGGCCACATCGGTTGCGTCGTCGTCGGCCGGGCCTGTCACCAGATCGCCCACCGCTTCCACGAGCAGGGGCACGAACTCATCCCGGGCGGCGCGCTCCACGATGATGCGCTTGGCGGCCATGCACAGCTGTCCCGCGTTGGCGAACCCGCCGAGCGCCGCCGCGGCCGCCGCACGCTCCATGTCGGCGCCGTCCAGCACCACCATGGCGTCGTTGCCCGATGCTTCTGGGATATACGGGCGCAGGGTCGCTCCCCCGGCGTAGGCGGCGGCCAGACGTGCCATGTGGCGCCTGCAGGTGGCCGTCGATGCATGGGCCACGATCGCCCCGATTCCGGGTTCGGTCATCATCGCCTCGGCAGCCTCGGGCGGTGTGGTGACCAGTTGCACCGCCCCGATGGGCCAGCGGTAGGTGAGCGACTCGAGCACACGCGCCGTGGTGCCACCCACGCGACGCGATGGCCGGCTGAGCAGGGCGTTGCCCCCCGCCAGACCGGAAGCCGCGATGAGCGTGGGAACCCAGATGGGCGAGTTGGCCGAATGCCAGCCAAACACCACCCCGTACGGCGCCCACTCCAGCCGGGTGCTGCCCGACCGGGACGGCACGTCGCACGGGCGGATGGCCTCGGCCAGATGGGGGAGGGCATCAAGCAGTTCGAGCGCGCTCGCGATTTCGCGTCGTGCGAACTTGCGGGCCTGACCGGCCTCGGCCACCGCGATGTCTTCAATCGCCTGTGCCTCAGCGGCGATGGCTGCGGCGCCCGAGGCAACCAGGTCGAGCCGGGCATCCAGATCGAGCTTGGCGAGCTCATGCACCGCGTAGCGGGCGGTATCGATCATCTCGGTGGTGGTGTTCACGATGGCTGAGTTTACGAGCCGCGTGCCGGGGCGCATCCGGGTGACCGGCACACCCGTGGAGATCGCCACGGCATTCGCCTTCATCGCCGACCTCGAGCCGGTGGAGTGGGTGCCCGGCGGAATCGAGTGCGCACCGCTGGCCGGTGGGCGGGATCCAGTCGATCAGGCACCTCGCCTGGCGGCGCTGACGTTGCCCTGGGCAGAGGTGGCGGGTGCGTCGCCACCGCTGCCATTTCCGGCCGCGGTGGGCGGGGGCGTGTACCGGCGCTCGGCCGGTCACGCAGGGGCACCTCCCGGACTCCCCGAGATCGTTCTGGTTGCGGGGGAGGGCTTTGGCCTTGCCGAGCACCCCACCACCGGCATGTGCCTTGAGCTCATGCGGCTGCTGCCGGATGGCCCTGCACTGGATGCCGGCTGCGGCAGTGGCACGCTGGCGCTGGCCTGGGCGCGTCTGGGCCGCGGACCGGTGCTGGCGATTGACCTCGACCCGCGATCGGTGACCCAAACCCTGGAGTCGGTGGTGGCGAGCGACCTCGCTCAGTCGATCGTGTGCCGCCGGGCCGCGCTCGATCAGCTCGACGGGTTGGACATCACGAGCCGGGTGGTGCTGGCGAACGCCCCGCGGCAGGCGCAGGACGCCCTTCTCGCGGTGCCCGGCGACCCCGCGCCTCCTGCGCTGCTGATATCGGGGCTGGATGCGAAGGGCATGGATGACGTGGCGGGGGAGTGGGTGGCGCGCGGTATGCGCGTGACCGGGCGGGATGCCACCGGCCGCTGGCAGGCCGCAATCCTCGTGGCCTCGTAGGTTTCCCACATGGGTCGCGTATGGCGTACATGGACCGTGTTGCTGTTCTTCGCGGTGGGAACGAGCCTCATCACTCCGCTCATCCCGCTGTACCAGGACGCCCTGGGGTTCAACGACACCGTCGTCACCCTGTTTCTGGGCATGTACGTGCTCACGCTGGTGCCGAGCATGCTCACGCTGGGACAGTTCTCCGACCAGGTGGGTCGCAAACCGGTGCTGCTGGCCGCCATCGCGGTGCTGGCCGTCGCGCAGATCATCATCCTGTCCGAGCCCGGCCTTGTGGGGCTACTGCTGGCCCGCGCCATGCAGGGTGCCGCCACCGGCGCGTTCTTCGGCACCTGCACGGCATTTCTCGTGGATGCCAGCCCACCCGCAAAGCGGCGGTTCTCATCTGCGCTTGCGTCTATCTCGGTGCGCCTTGGTCTGGGGCTCGGACCGGGCATCTGCGGGGTGCTCATCCAGTACGCACCCGACCCATTCCAACTGCCATTCGCGGCGCACCTGGTGCTTCTGGCCATCGCCGCGTGCATCGTGTGGTGGCTGCCCGAGACGGTGCTGCAGCGAAACCGGCGCCCTATTCGCCTGCGACTCGAGGTGCCTGCCGCCGAGCGGTCGGTGTTCTGGCGGGTGCTTGTGCCATCGGGGATGATCTTCAGCCTGTTTGACGGCGTGTCGCTGTCGCTGGTGCCGGTGTTCATGGTGCGGGTGCTGCACGTGCAGAACTACGCGCTGGTTGGTGCGGCGGGGTTCTTGGTGCTGGTCACCGGGGCGCTCAGTCAGTCGCTGGTGCCCAACATGCGTGCGCGCCGGGCGATTCTGCTGGGGCTCAGCGTTGCGTGTGTGGCGTTTGTGGGCGTGGTGGTGGCCGCCCCGCTTGAGTCCACCACCCTGTTGCTGGCGAGCGTGGCCGTCACCGGCGCGGCATGCGGCCTGGTGTTCAAGGGTGGAATCGATCTGTGCACGGAGATCGCCCCGCCCGAGGACCGCGGCAAGCTGCTGTCGGCGTACTACGTGGCCTGCTACCTGGGCGGCTTCTCCGTGCCGCTCATCATCGTGGGCGTTATCGCCGACATGATCGGCCTCACGTGGGCGCTGGCAATTCTTTCGATGGCCGCAGCCCTGGCTGCGCTGTGGGTGGGGCTGGTGGGCATCCGTGCGCTGCGCGGTCTCCAGCGCGTGGAGATTGTGGCCCCCTAGGATCCACCGATGGACGAGCTGCTGCAGAAGGACATCGCCCGGCTCACCGAACTGATGGGTGGGGCTGAGCGCTGTGTCGTGCTCACCGGCGTGCGCCTGGGTGCGACTGAGGAGACCGAGGCGAAGGCCGCCGGGTCGTCGTGGGGCAACGTTGTGAGCCTTGAGGTGCTTACGGCCGAACCCGCCCGGTTCTGGGAGCAGTGGCTGCCCCTGGCCGTTGAGTCGGCCGCGCGCGCGCCCCGTGCCGAGCACGAGGCAATCGCCCGCCTGCAGACGGCGGGAGTGATCAAGGGGCTCATCACCCAGGCCGTGGACGACCTGCATCGCAAGGCGGGGAGCCCCGAGGTTGTCGAGGTGCATGCAAACGTGATGTCAGGCCGCTGCGACCGGTGTCGCGATGTCTATGCGCTGTCGGAGGTGGTCGCGCTGGCAGGGGCGGCGGACGATGGCGTGCCCCGCTGCACCCGGGACGAGTGCGGCTACCCGCTGCGCCCCACCGGCACCGTGTGGGGGGAGCCCCTGGTGGAGAGCGCAATCATGAAGGCCTGGGATCTGGCCGCCTGGTGCGACCTGTTCGTCATTCTCGATACCCAGTTGCGTACCGACCCCATGGCCATGTTGCCGTCGGTGCCGCTGAAGCACAGCGGCCGCGTGGCGCTGGTGGGCAGCACCCCGACCCAGTACGACCGCTACGCGGAGCTGGTCATCCGCTGGCCGAGCCCCGAGGTCATTACGGCCGTGGCCCACCAGTTGGCTCCGTCGCCGAGGGCGGAATAGGTCATCGGTGTTGACGCAGGTCAATCACCCGGGGCGGGGCGGACGTACGCCCGCCCTCACCACCGGGTAATCGATGACTGCTGCGTGAGGCGAGTGGTATCCCGGCACCGCATGCCCCACCGCAAGGGGGAAAGGCAATTCGGCGTTCGGGGTTCCGCGCGAACTCACAACCGGCACGTGCAGACCTAGTAGATCTCGGCGATCCGCACGTTGTTCGTGATGGTCTCCTCGTCGAAGTCCATCTCTTCCTCGATGTTCACCGGCACACGTGCCGGGAGCACTACCTCAAACTCGCCCTCGTCTGTGACGTGGTCGTCGTAATACTTTGAGAACTCAGCGATCGTGAACCCGAGCACCTCGTGCGTGTCGGGATCGAAGAACACCGTGACACCCTCCGTGTTGGTCACAGCAGAAGCACTTGGGTGCCCGCTGTGGATAACCCGGTAGGTGTCGGTTTCTTTGTTGTAAAAGGGGTCGTCGGCCACCGTTTCTCCTTCTTGCCGCTGTCGGTTCCCGCGTACTCAGGGCGATGGTAGCGTGGCCGCGTGCCCGGTACGACCGATAACAGCGCAGATGATCTGGGTCAGGTGCTTGTCGCCTGGATGCTGGAGAACCGCCCGGCCCTCGACAACCGCATGCGCGCCGAGGGTTCGCGGGGGCTCGTGCAGGAGTTCATGGCGGCCGAGGGCGGGCAGTTGCCAAGCCCCGAGGAGCGTCTGGACCGTGCCCGCGCCGCAAGCGCCCGCGCGTGGTTGTCGCACCTCGCCGCCGCAATCGAGGCGAAATGGCCCGGAGCGCCCACCGGCCTCGCCAAGCGTATGACCGAGTTCCTCGTTGCCGGCGATGAGCGCCTGGAGGCCTTGCGTCTGGACGAGGAGGCCCGGGGCGAGCAGCGCGGCCGCGCTGCCGACCCGGCTGACGAGCGCCGCGAGGTGGAGCTCCGGTCGCTGGGCCGCCTGTTTTCGGAAGGAATCGGTTTTACGTGCCGTCCGGGTGGCGACGAGGGGCCGGCCTTTGCCCGTCGCGTGACCGAGTGGCAGTCGGAGCACCTGCTTCGCAACCGCGAACTCATCGACGCCGCCATTGCGCGCACCACACCCGAGGGGCTGTCTGGTGCCGAGGAGGCCTCCACTTTGTGGGAGCGCACCCCCGAGGGAGCGCGCGCCCGTGAGGCCGCGCTGCTCTGGGCTCGCGTGCAGTTCCTCACCGAGGCCGTGGGGTCGGCGCTCACCGAGGCCGGCGCTCCCGCCAGCAACCAATGACGCCGCTCACCTCCTGCGCTCCAGCGGAGTGCAGCGCGGCCGTCTCTGTGCCAGCACGATGACGACTTCGGGCGACCGACCACTGGCCGGGCGCCCCGTCGATATTTCGGCCCATCACGCGCTGTGTGTTCATGGATTCAGGGGGATGGGCTACTCCGACGGCTTCGTTGCTGCGCTTTCGCAGGTGGTCAGCACGCTGCGCGATGAGCCCGCCACGCAGGTATGCGTGCGCATTGGGTCCGACACCGTGTGCAGGTCGTGCCCGTCACTTGGCGCCGGTGGGTGCCTGCGGTACGGCATGGGGGTGGTGCAGCAGGATGTACGCGTGGCCGGGGTGCTCGGCGTGGAGTCCGGGGATGTCATGCCCTGGGCCGATCTGCAGCAGCGAGTGCGCGACAGGGTGGCCCCCGACGACCTTGCAACCCTGTGCGAGGGATGCCCATGGCTCGAATACGGGGTGTGCGCGCAGGGCATCGCCGACCTCCGGGCGGGGCAGGGCATCACCTACGAGGGCTGATCGCCGATAGCAGCGGTCTCCGCAGCAGCGTGGTTTTCGTCCCCGACGACTTCGGTTCATCCGACACAAAGTGCCGGGGTTGGGTATGGTCCCCAACCGGCGAGAGAGCGGTCCATTTCGAGGGCCGCGCGACCGAGGTTCCGGGCGACGTCACCGCGGCTCCGTATCCCTTCTGGATCGGGTCGCGATCAGTGCGTTCGGGGCTGTGAGGCTCAGGAGGACGGGAATGGCCGAGGGCACCCCCGACGTCAAGGAAGCACGCCGCATGCTCGCAAAGGGCATCTGCATCGCAGGTGTCGGTGAGACCGAGCAGGGCATCATCAGCGACCGCGGCTCGTTTGAGCTGCTGGCCGAGGTCACCAAGACCGCGCTCGACGACGCAGGTCTTGAGCTCAAGGACGTTGACGGCATCGTCACGGCGTTCTCCTTTGTGGAGTCCACCCTGATGCACTCCACGACCCTGGCCGACTACATGGGCATGAAGCCCGGCTACTTCGCCTCAGTTGCTGTCGGTGGCGCCACCGCCCCGCTTATGGCCGTGCAGGCTGCGCTGGCGATCGACGCCGGCCTCGCCGAGACCGTCCTTTGCGTGCGCGGCGACAACACCCGTTCGGGTATCTCGTCGTCGGGCATGCTCGCCATGGCCCGCGAGATGAGCCACGGTGCCTACGAGGCTCCGTTCGGCCTCACCACCATCGGCGGGTACGGCCTTCTGGCCCAGCGCTACATGTACGAGCACGACATCCCGCAGGAGGCCCTCGCGGCCGTCGTTGCCACGCAGTCGGAGCACGCCGCCCTTAAGTGGAACGCCATGCTCCGCGATGTGGTCACGGTTGAGGAAGTCATGGAAAGCCGCTGGATCGCCACGCCATTCCATGCCCTTGACTGCTCGCTGGTGTCCGATGGTGCCGCCGCGTTCATCGTCACCACGGCCGCGCGCGCCAAGAACATGAAGAAGAAGCCGGTTTACATCACCGGAATCGGTGAGGGCTTCTCGCACCAGTACATCTCGCAGGCCGCCTCGGTGGCCTCCGTCCGTGACGGCCTCGGCCGCGCGGGTCGCCGTGCCATGGAGGTCGCCGGTATCACCGCGCAGGACCTCGATGTGGCCGAGATCTACGACTCGTTCTCGTTCACCCCGCTCATCGCCCTTGAGGGCTTTGGCGTGTGTGGACCCGGCGAGGCCGGTGCCTGGGTGCTGGAGGGCAACGCCAAGCTTGGCGGCAAGCTCCCGATGAACACCCATGGTGGTCTGATCCGTCAGGCCCACCTCGGTGCCATGCACCACATCGTGGAGGCTGTGCTGCAGCTTCGCGGTGAGGCGGATGACTCCGCGAAGACCGAGTTCAACGGCGGCAACCACCAGGTTCCCGGCGCGAAACTTGCAATCACGAATGGCTCGGGCGGCATCCTCGCGGCCACGAGCGCGCTGGTCCTGTCCAGCGAGCCGCCGTCTGCGGCGTAGTACCGCTCACGACCGAGACGACTGAGGAGACACCGAGCAATGTCAGAGAAGCCCGCATACACCAAGCCGCTCCCGGACCTTCGTCCGGAGGACGCCACCTTCTGGGAGGCCCTCAAGGAGCACCGGTTCATCATCCCGTGCGATGACGCCGGCAAGCCGTTCTGGTACCCGCGCAAGTATGCGCCGGGCACCCTGAGCGCAACAAGCTGGATGGACGCGACCGGCAACGGCACCGTCTACACCTACTCGACCCACTTCATGGGGCCGAGCAAGGCCTACAAGGGCGACCCGCCGCACATCGTGGCGCTGATCGACCTCGAAGAGGGTCCGCGCATGATGAGCATCCTCGTGAAGGACGAGGAGGGCTACCCCTCCCTCGATCCTGAGGACGTCACCATTGGAATGAAGGTCAAGCTCGTCTTTGATGACGTGACAGACGAAGTGACAATGCCCAGGTTCACCCCCGCCGGCTGATGCCGCGGCAAGACACGACGAGCAGACGAAGGAGATAACGGCGATGGCCGAGTGGAGTGATTGGTACGCAAATGATGATCCGACGAAATGGATCCTCGCGAAGGTCCTCAGGGACCGTGCTGAGGCACATCCGGACAAGGATTATCTGAAGTTCGCCGATAACCCGTGGGTGAGCTACGGCGAAGTGAACGCCCGCTCCAACCGCGTGGCCAATGCCCTCCTCGCCCGTGGCGTGGAGAAGGGCGAGTCGGTGTCGGTGATGCTGCCGAACTGCGAGGAGTTCCTGCCGGTCTGGTACGGCATCCTCAAGGCTGGCGCCGTGATGAGCTCCATCAACACGGCGTACAAGGGCGACTTCCTGTCCTGGACCATCAACCTGGTCGAGGCCAAGAAGCTCATCATCTCCGACGTCTTCCTTGACCGTCTGGACTTCGTCATCAAGGAGCTGCCGCTCCTTGAGCACGTCATCGTGATGCACACCGGCGCGCAGGAGGGTCCCGACCCATCGCTCAAGTGGGAGCCACTTACGGTCCTGATGGATGCATCCGACTCCGAGCCCGACGGCGTGGAGTACTCGTGGGTGGATGATGCCCGCATCATGTTCACCTCGGGCACCACGGGCCGCTCGAAGGGCGTCATCAAGCAGAACGCCGCCGACTACTTCTCGGCACGCGGCCTGTTGGAGGTTGTGTCGAAGACCTCCGGTCGCTCAATCGAGGACCTGGCCGACGACACGTTCTTCTCGTGTCTGCCGCTGTTTCACAGCAACGCGCAGGTGCTGTCCGGCTACCCGGCGCTTGTTGCCGGCGGTCGCATCGCCTACACCGAGCGGTTCTCATCGAGCCGCTTCTGGCAGCAGGTCATCGACGCGGAGGCCACGGTCTTCAACTCGATCGGCGCGGTGTCGTACTTCATCTGGAACATCCCCGAGTCGGACCTTGACAAGAAGCACAAGGTCCACACGGTCTTCGCCGCCCCGGCGCCGAAGGACATCTACTACGAGTTCCAGGAGCGCTTCGGCGTCAAGTTCATTGAGGGCTACGGGCTCACCGAGACCGGTATGGCCACCTACATGGACCCGACGCGCGACCCGGTTCCCGGCACCATCGGCGTGGCCAACCCCGGCTACGAGGTGACCGTCGTGGAGCCCGGTACTGACCGCCCCGTGCCGCCGGAGACCCCCGGCGAGATCGTGGTGGACATGAAGATCCCGAATATCGTCATGCGCGCCTACTACGGCATGCCCGAGAAGACGGCTGAGGACTTCCGCA
>JBMOGE010000022.1:0-27410 GCA_049318525.1 Miltoncostaeaceae bacterium | reverse complement strand
CCTAGCCCAGCAAGTGCATCAGCAGCGCGGCCTGCACGTACAGGCGGTTCTCCGCCTCGTCCCAGATCGCGCTCCGTGGGCCGTGGTACACCGACCGGGTGATCTCCAGGCCGTCGTGCGCCGGCAGTGGGTGCAGGGCGATGCAGCCCGGTGCGGCGGCGTCCATGAGCGCATCATTCACCTGGTACGGGGTGAACACGGCGATCCGCTGCGCCTCTTCGGCCACGTCGTCGCCCATCGATACCCATACGTCGGTGTAGATCGCCCGGGCATCGGTGACTGCCTCACGGGGGTCCTCCACCGCGCGCACGAAGCCACCATGCTCGCGTGCGATGGCATCGCATACGGCCACCACTTCGGGGTCGGGCATGTATCCCGCCGGACAGCCGGCCACGATCTCCATGCCCATCTGCGCACCCACGACCATCAGTGAATGGCAGCAGTTATTGCCATCGCCCACATAGGCGGCACGGATGCCACGCGGGTCGCCAAAGCGCTCGCGGATGGTCATGACGTCAGCCAGGCCCTGACATGGATGATGGGCGTGGGTGAGGGCATTGATCACCGGCACGTCGGCGTGCTCGGCCAGTTCCATCACCTTGCCGTGGTCCACGGTGCGGATGACGATGGCGTCAACGAACCGCGAGAGCACCTTGGCGGTGTCCTCGATGGTCTCGCCGCGCCCAAGCTGCATGTCCCGGCCGGCCAGCACGACCGGGTGCGCCCCCAGACGTGCGATGCCCACCTCAAACGACACACGCGTTCGCGTGGAGGGCTGCTCGAAGATCACCGCGATGCTTTTCCCGGCAAGCGCTGCCGGCCACTGCGGTGTGGCTTTCAACTGGTCGGCCAGGTTGAGCACGTCCCTGATCGCATCGGCGGGGTGATGCATGAGAGAGAGCACTGAGCGGCCCTGGATGGCCGGGTGGGGCGTCATGTTCGTCACGGCGGCAGCGTATCGCGCCGACCGCGGGCGGCATCGGCACGTGATGCGCCACCATCCCCTGACGGCTCTCAATGAATGGAGCAGATGTGGGCGTGGGGTGGTGGGTGCTCATCGGTATTGCCGCGGCGCTTGCGCTGGTGCTGCTGTACGACGTGCTCCAGCGCCGTCGCCCGGTGCTGCACAACTGGCCCGTCATCGGGCACCTTCGGTACATCCTCGAGGCGTTTGGTCCGGAACTGCGGCAGTACATCGTCACCAACAACGACGATGAGCGGCCTTTCAACCGAAATCAGCGCCGCTGGATCTACGCGACATCGAAAGGCGAGAACAGCTCATTCTCATTCGGCTCTGACGCCGTGTTCGAGCGCTCGCCGGGCTACATCCTCATCAGTCCAACCGCATTTCCCGCACCGCCCCCTGCGGCCGGGGACCCTGATGACTGGCCACTGGCGTCGGCGAAGGTGCTTGGTGGGCCGCGTATGCGGCCCGGGGCCTTCCGCCCCCCGTCGGTGGTGAACGTGTCGGGCATGTCGTTCGGCGCGCTGTCGGCAACGGCAGTGCGTGCCATGAACGAAGGCGCGCACCTGGCCGGGTGCCTGCACAACACGGGGGAGGGGGGCATCTCACCCCATCATCTCCACGGCGGCGACCTGGTGCTGCAGTTGGGCACGGGGTGGTTCGGCGCGCGCGACGAGCGGGGACGCCTGAGCATTCCGCACCTGCTCGAGAGCATCGAGGGCCATCCCGTGCGGGCGATCGAGTTGAAGCTGAGCCAGGGGGCCAAGCCCGGGCTCGGTGGCATGCTCCCCGCGCACAAGGTGACCCCCGAGATCGCACGCATCCGCGGTGTGCCGGCGGGTGTGGACTGCGTGAGCCCATCGGTGAATCCCGACTTCCATGATGCCGACGGAATGCTGGATGCGGTGGAGCGCATCGCCGAGGCCACGGGGCTGCCTGTGGGCATCAAGTCGGCGGTCGGCATGCCCGGCTTCTGGGATGACCTCGCGCGGCTCATGGAGTCGGGTACTCGCGGCGTGGACTTCATCACCATCGATGGTGGCGAGGGCGGCACGGGGGCCGGCCCGCTGGCATTCGTAGATCACGTGGCGCTCCCGTACCGCCTTGCCCAGGGGCGTGCCTATCGCGCGCTCGCCGAGCGCGGGCTTCAGCATCGCGTCACATGGATCGGCTCAGGGCGTCTGGGTCTGCCCGAGCAGGCGGTGATGGCATTCGCGCTTGGTGCCGACACCATCAACGTGGGGCGCGAGGCCATGATGTCGGTGGGTTGCATTCAGGCGCAGCGGTGCCACACCGGCCGGTGCCCCACAGGCATCGCCACCCAGTCGGCGTGGCTGCAGCGCGGCCTGGATCCGTCGCTCGCGTCGGTGCGTCTGGCGGCCTACGTGGTGGGCCTGCGGCGCGAGGTCACCCGGCTCGCGCGCACCACCGGATGTGCACATCCCGCGCAGGTGACTCTTGACCACATTGAGATCCTCGAGGGTGATGCGGTGGTACCGGCAGCGGGTCGGTACGACGTGCGTCCCGAGTGGGCGGTACCCCCCGGCGCATGACCCGTGCGGGGTCAGGCCCCGGCGAGTGGTCCCTTTTCCCATCCGGCTCCGAGGCGCATGGCCAGGTCGATGTCATCAGCAGATGCGATGCCTTCATCCGCGAGACGCCGCGCCTCGTCAAGCGCTGCCGCGTAGTAGACGGCCGCGATGACCGACTCGGCGCCGAGCGGCACCGGGTCGGTGTCGGGAACGAGCCCCGCCCCCGTCTTGCGCCCAAGGTCGCCGCGCGCCACCAGAGGGGCGAGGGTGCCCGAATCATCAAACCGGTCCCCGTATGCCCGCTCCAGATCGCGGCGGATACTCTCGAGGACGTCGAGCCCCACCAGGTCGCCGAGCGCGAACGGACCCATGGGGGCGGGTCCGCCCTCCGACACCATCATGTCGGCGGTACGACGATCGACCGGTGCCGCCGCCGCGGCCCGATAGGCCTCTGCCATCGCGCGCACGAGCACCCGGTTGACCACAAACCCCGGACACTCGGCCACCCGCACCGGCTCCTTCCCGAGGGCCCTGGCAAGGGCACAGGCCCGGGCGATGGTCGCCGCGTCGGTGGCCGCCCCGGCGATGACCTCGACCAGGCGCATGGTGCTGGCGGGGTTGAAGAAGTGCAGGCCGATGAGGCGACCGGGATCAGTGGTGGCGTCTGCCAGCGCCGTGACCGAGAGTCCGGAGGTGTTGGTGGCCACCAGCGCGCCGGGCCGTACCGCAGCATCGATATCTGCATGCACGCGCACCTTGAGGGCCAGATCTTCCGGCACTGCCTCAATTACCGCGTCGACGCCGCTGATGTCGGCGATGCCATTGACAGCCGTGATGCCTGCCGCCACGGCCGCTGCGTCATCGCTGCTCATCCGGCCGCGCTCCACGCGGCGGTCAGCAATGGCGATGGCACGGTCGCGTCCGGCATCGGCGCGGGCGCGGTCGGCGTCGGCCAGCAGCACGGTGAACCCCCGGGCTGCCGCAACGTGGGCGATCTCCGCCCCCATGGTGCCGCCGCCGACGATTCCGATTGTCGCGATGTCGTTCATGTGTCGAGTGTAAGTGACGTCCGGTGGCGCCGGTAACTTCTTGAAAACCGGATGTCACATCCGGTTCACCGCATCACACGGTGATGAACCCACCCGCCCACGACGTTGTTCACGGGCCCGCGATGACCACGCGGTACCGGCAGCGTCGCCTCATCCTTCTGGTGGCACTGCTCGCCGCCACGGTGATTCCGATCATCGCCGTTGGTGCATGGTGGCTCTGGCCGTTGCTGGTCATCCCCGCCGTCCTCGCCGCACCGCTTGCGGGTGGCGTTGGTCTGATCGCCACGCTTCTGGCTGCCGCCGTGGCGCTGGCCGCCGCATCGGCCGGGCAGGTGAGCGCTGGCGAAATCACCGCCGGGTTCGTGGCTGTGGTTGTACTCGCGGCCCTCGGAGCCGCACATGCCGGGATGGCCGAGGGGTTGGCGTTTGGCCGGCGTGATACCGACGACGATCGTGGTCGCCGTCCCAGTGGGCTCGCGCCCCTCGATGTGTTTGACCTCATCGCCGACCGCGACTGCCGCAGGGCCGCTGAAGACGGCGGGCCGGTGAGCCTCGCGCTTGTGGGCATCACCGACCTTGACGACATCACCACGATTCACGGCGGCGCGGTACGCGACGCCCTGCTGGACGCAGCCAACCATGGCGTCGCCCGGGTGATCTCACCCTCCGATCTGGTGGTGGACATCGGCGACGGGCGCTTCATGGCACTGGTCTCGGGGCCTGCCGAGCGAGCACGCGAGGCGGGAGATCGCATTGCCATCGCCATTGAGGCCGTGCATGTTCGGGCAGGAGGGGGCGTGCGTGTGTCGGTGGGCGCGGTTGCCACCGGCATCGCCCAGTGGACCGACGGTGATCAGGGTATGGAGGGAATGCTGACGCGCGCCGAGTCGGCACTGATACCCGTGCCGCGCACCGCGGTTGGCGTCACCGACGGCGCCGTGACCGGCGAGTTCAGGTCCGTCGCCGTCGCCGACGCCGCGTAAACCGGGCCACGACAGCACCGAGCCCGGCACCGGCGGCGATGTCGAGGGGTTCGTGATCGGCTGACGCCACCCGGGCTGCCAGACCGGCACCGGCGGCGATGAGGGCAAGAGCGCCGAGAAGCGGCTTGTCGCGCACGACCACCAGCGCGATCGCCGTCGCGGAGGCTGCATGGCGACTGGGGAATCCCCCGTCATCACGGGACCCGGGCCGCGGGCGGCCAATGCCATCACGTGCCGCACGGGCGATACCCGCTGCCAGGCCGCCCGCGGCGAGCGCACGCAGACCGGTGGCGCGTGAACCAGGCGACACCAGTAGGGCCCCGACGAGCAGCTGGAAGGCGGGGCCGGTGGCATTGGCCACCAGCCGTGCGACTTCAGGGCCACCCTCGATGCCGGCCACCCGCGCACGGGCCGCCGCACCAATGCGACGATCGGCGTGCAGAACCGCGGACGTAATCTCGGGCGAGGGCATGCGGTCACGCTACGAGACGTCCCGGATGCCCGCCCGGGGCTACGCTCACCTCGTGCGGATTCACGTCATCCTCGTTGCCCTTGCGCTTGTCCCCGCGGCTGCCGGCCTTGCCGGATGTGGCACGTCAGTGGGAGGGGAATCCTCGGCGCAGCTGGTGCCCACGGCACAGCGCGAATCCGCGGCGCATCTGGCCGTGCCGGCGCTTGACGGTGCGGGGACGCTGGCGGTGGGTGTGCCGGGGTCACGACCCACCGTGGTGAACATGTGGGCGTCGTGGTGCGGTCCGTGCCGCAAGGAGATGCCCGATCTGCAGCGATTCGCAACGACGCATCCTGCGGTGAGGGTGGTGGGTGTTGCGGTGAACGACTCCGTGGACGACGCCCGGGCATTCGCACGGGAGGTGGGAGTGACATTCCCCCTCGGGTTCGACCGGGGCGACGCCGTTGCCGATGCCTACGCGGTGAGCGGCCTGCCGACCACCGTGGTGCTCGACCGCGAGGGGCGGCTCGCCGCCACATGGCCCGGCCCGGTGAGCAGTTCCGACCTCGCGCGGCTCACGGCCCCGCTGGTGGCGCGCGGCTGATCCGAGGCCACGTGCATACTCCCGGCGTGGGCATCGATGAACGCGTCAACGAGCACTGCCGCCGCCATGGGCTGCTGCCCTCCGGGGCGGGCGTCCTCGCAATGGTGTCCGGCGGCGCTGATTCCACCTGCCTCATGCATCTGCTCCCCCGCCTGCATGATGGTCGGGTGCACGTGCTTGTGGTGGACCACGGCCTGCGCGCGGCGGCATCTGACGAGGCTGATGGGGTCGTTGCGGCCGCAGAGGGGCTCGGCCTCACCGTTCATCGCGTCGCGCTCGGTCTGGACGCCGGACCTGCCGCAATGGAGCGTGCCCGTGATGCCCGTCTGGCCGTCGCGGAGGAGATCAGGTGTCGTGAGGGGCTCGATCTCGTGGCGACCGGTCACACACGGACGGACCACGCCGAGACGATCATCTTCCGTATCGCCCGCGGTACGGGCCGTACGGGGGCGCTTGGCATTGCCCCGCGCAGAGATGCGCTCATCCGCCCGCTGCTCACGCTGTCCCGGCACGAAACCCGCGAGTGGTGCGAATTGGCGGGCGTGAGCTTCACGGACGACCCAACGAATGAGGATCTGGCGACCGCACGGGCCCGCGTGCGCCATGGGGCGATGCCCGCGCTCAGTCGCGTGCACCCAGCGGCCGAGGCGCATCTGGCCCGGCTTGCCGACCTTCTGCGCGACGAGTCCGAGGTGATCGATGCCGCCGCTGCTGCCGCATGGGATCGCTGCGCCCGCGATGGCGGCCTGGGCGCTCGCGATCTGGCCGCCGAGCCCGCTGCCCTGGCGCGCCTCGTGGTGCGCAGGCTTATCGCCGAGTCGGGGCTGCCATCAGACGCGCTCGGGTCGGGGCCGGTGGAGCGCGTACGCGCCCGTGCCGCCCGTGGCCGCGGGCGCGATGAAATTCCCGGCGGGGTCGCGGTGATTGAGCGCGGAGTGCTTTTGGTGTCACCGCGCGTGACGGATGCCGGTGGCATCGGGGCCGCCGCATGAGCGCACAGGTACCGGGCGAGGTCATCCTCACGCGCGAGCAGATCCAGGGCCGCGTGGCGGAGATGGCGGCTCAGGTGTCGGTCGACTACGCCGGCCGTGACCCGCTGATCATCGGCATTCTCAAGGGCGCCGTGTTCTTCACCGCCGATCTGGTGCGCGAGATGTCCATCCCCTGCGAGTTCGACTTCATGGCGGTGTCGTCGTACGGGTCGGCCACGCACTCGTCGGGTGTGGTGCGCATCACGAAGGACCTCGATACCGCGATTGAGGGCCGGCACGTGCTGGTGGTCGAAGACGTCATCGACTCGGGTCGCACGCTCCGCTATCTCATGCGCAACCTCGCATCTCGCGAGCCGGCATCACTCGAGGTGTGCGCCCTGCTTGCCAAGCCCGCAGCCGATCGCCTGGACCTGCGCACGCGCTACGTGGGCTTCAGGTTGCCCGACGTATTTGTGGTGGGTTACGGGCTGGACGTGGATGAGCGCCACCGTGAGCTTCCGTATATCGCCGCGCTGGGCGACGCAACTGGTGCGTAGCGACCGTCGGATTCCCGCGTTCGCCGGTCGCTGCTACCCTCGTCGTCTGTCACCGAGCGGGAGTTAATCGCTGAGCCGGTTCTTCAAGAGCGCCGCATTTCCTATTCTGATCGTCGTGCTTCTCGCCTTCGTGGCGCAGAAGCTGGTGACCTCGAGTTCGCCGGCGACCGATACGCCGACGTTCACGGGCTTTCAGCAGGACCTCGCCACCGGCAAGGTCTCGCGAGTCACCATGCAGACGAAGGATCAGAACCTCGAGGTCACGCTGAAGGACGGCAAGACCTACGTGACCGGCTACCCCGATAACTACGGGGCGCAGGTGACTGAGTCGGTGGACACCGCCAAGGTGCCGTTCGTGGTGGAGGGCCGGGGCGGATCGGCATGGTGGGGATTACTCCTCACGCTTGCGCCGTTTGTGCTGTTCTTCGTGTTCTGGATCTTCCTCATGAACCGGATGCAGGGCGGCGGCTCGAAGGTGATGAGTTTCGGCAAGAGCCGCGCCAAGCGAATGTCGCCGGACCAGCCCAAGATCACCTTCCGCGACGTCGCCGGTGCAGACGAGGCCGTGGAGGAGCTGGAGGAGATCAAGGAGTTCCTCGAGGCCCCCAAGCGGTTCCTGGCGCTGGGCGCACGCATTCCCAAGGGTGTGCTGCTCTACGGGCCCCCGGGCACGGGCAAGACGCTCCTGGCCCGTGCGGTCGCAGGTGAGGCCGGTGTGCCGTTCTTCTCGATCTCGGGCTCGGACTTCGTGGAGATGTTCGTGGGCGTCGGCGCAAGCCGCGTGCGTGACCTCTTTGAGCAGGCGAAGCAGAACTCCCCGTGCATCATCTTCATGGATGAGATCGACGCCGTTGGCCGTCACCGCGGTGCGGGCATGGGCGGCGGGCACGACGAGCGCGAGCAGACCCTCAACCAGTTGCTGGTGGAGATGGACGGGTTTGAGTCGAAGGACAACATCATCCTCATCGCCGCCACCAACCGTCCAGACATCCTCGACCCGGCCCTCCTCCGTCCCGGCCGCTTCGATCGCCAGATCATGGTGGACCGCCCCGACCGTGCCGGTCGCGCCGAGATCCTGCGCGTGCACACCCGCGGCAAGCCCATCTCGAAGGACATCGACCTCGACACGCTGGCCGGACAGACTCCGGGGTTCACCGGCGCCGACCTGGCCAACCTGGTCAACGAGGCCGCGCTGCTGGCCGCGCGCAAGGACAAGAAGATCATCGACGAGCTGGAGCTGGAGGAGGGCATCCTCCGGGTTATCGCCGGCCCCGAGAAGAAGAGCCGTCTGCTCTCCGACAAGGAGCGCGTGGTCACCGCGTACCACGAGATGGGCCACGCAATCGTTGGCCACTTCCTGCCGAACGCCGACCCCGTGCACAAGATCTCCATCGTCAGTCGCGGGCAGGCTCTGGGCTACACCATCTCGATGCCCGCCGAGGACAAGTTCCTCATCACCAAGGCCCAGCTTGAGGACACCATGGCCATGACCCTGGGCGGGCGTGCCGCCGAGGAGCTGGTGTTCACCGAGATCACCACAGGCGCGGCGAACGATCTGGAGAAGGTCACTGCTACGGCCAAGCAGATGACCATGCGCTTCGGCATGAGCGAGAAGCTCGGGCCGCGGGTGCTGGGCCATGCGCACGGCGCGCCGTTCCTCGGCCGCGACATGCACTCCGAGCCCGATTACTCCGACGAGATCGCCCGCCAGATCGACTTGGAGATCCGTCGCATCATCGAGGAGGCCTACCAGCGCGCAAAGGACATCCTGTCTGAGCACCGCGCGGACCTCGAGAACGTCACGCAGGTATTGCTGCGACGCGAGACCATCGAGCGCGAGGAGTTCCTGCGCCTTCTCGACGGTGAGAACGAGGCCGATGTCTTCCGCGTGAAGGACGAGCGTGCCCGCCAGAACGCCGCTGAGGCCGAGCGCGAGGCCGCTGAGGCTGAGGCTGAGGCCGAGGCAACGTCGCGCCGCCTGCCCATGCCGCCTCCGGCGCCCGGCCAGGCCGGCCCCGCCGGCGCGTAGCAGTACCTGCTGAGCGGGCCCGCATGACGGGTACGCTTTCGCGCATCAGCGATCCGCTCTCATGGCTGTGCGCCCCGTGCGCAATGGGCATTCTCAACGTGACGCCCGACTCGTTTGCCGACGTGGGCCGCCACGCCGGGGCCCCGGGCGCGGCGGCACGGATTCTGGCGGTGGCCGCGGAGGGCGCCGCCATCTGCGACGTGGGGGCCGAAAGCACGCGCCCGGGTGCGCAGGCCGTACCGGCACACGAGGAACTGCGGCGTCTGGAGCCCGCGCTGGCCGCGATCGCCGCTGGCGTTGACATCCCCATCTCAATCGACACCCGCCATGCCTCCACTGCCCGCGCGGCCATTGATGCCGGGGCCGTGCTGGTGAACGACGTCAGCGCAGGTGCCGATCCCGGAATGTTCCCGCTCGTGGCCGATCGCGGCAGTGCGATCTGTCTCATGCACATGCGCGGTGAACCGGCCACGATGCAGGACGATCCCCGGTACGACGACGTGGTGGACGAGGTGCGCGCCTTTCTCGAGGCCCGGCTCGAGGCCGCTGTGTCGGCCGGTATCGCCGAGGCCCATGTGCTTCTTGATCCCGGCATCGGCTTCGGGAAGACGCTCGAGCACAACCTCGCGCTGCTTCGCGGGATTCCCGCCATTGCCGCGCTCGGGCGCCCCGTCGTGGTGGGGGTGTCCCGTAAGGGCATGATCGGCGCGATTACCGGGCGCGAAATTGAGGACCGGCTGGCCGGTTCGCTGAGCGCGGGCCTCTGCGCCGTGGCGGGTGGGGCTGCAGTGCTGCGGGTGCATGATGTGTGCGAGACGGTCGATGCGCTGGCTGCATGGACGGCGATCAACGGGGGAGATACGGCATGAGCGACCTGGTAGTGAGTATCAGCGGCCTTGAGGTTGTGGGCCATCATGGGGTGCACCCCGAGGAGCGCGTGCTGGGCCAGCGGTTTGTGGTGGATGTGGAGATGTTCCTTGCGCATGATGGCGCGGCGACCACCGACGCCCTCGCCGATACCGTGGACTACGCGACGCTGTGCGACGACATCTCGGCCATCGTGGCGGGCGAACCGGTGGCGCTTCTTGAGCGCCTTGCGCGTCTGGTGGCCGACCGGGCACTGGCCGATCCTGCCGTGCGTGCGGCCACCGTGACAATCGCCAAGCCCCACGTGGCGATCCCACATGTGCTCGACGACGTATCGGTGTCGCTCCACGCTGTGGCTGACGGGTCCTGATGCAGTTCTGGCTGGGTCTGGGGTCGAACCTCGGCGATCGGGTTGCGGCGCTGCAGGCAGGCATCGACACCCTCGCCGCCGCAGGCGTCGTGGCCGACGCGGTGAGCGGTGTGTATGAGACCGCTCCGCAGGACATGGCCGACCAGCCGGCATTCCTGAACGCCGTCATCCGTACCCGCACCGACATCGATCCGCCAGCGGTCCTGGCGGTGGCCAAGCAGGTGGAGCACGAGGCGGGTCGCACCGCCGGTCTCCGCTACGGCCCGCGGCCACTCGACGTGGACCTGCTGGCATGGGAGGGGGGCGAGTGGCATACCTCTGACCCCGATCTGGTGATCCCGCACCCACGCATCCGCGATCGGCGCTTTGTGCTTGTACCTCTGGTGGAGGTTGAGCCCCTGATGGAACTGCCTGATGGCTCGCGCGCCAGCGCACTGCTCGATGCCCTCGATGCACCGTCGCAGCCCGTCCATCGCACCCGGCTGGCACTGGTACTCCCGGGCTGCGCCCCGCCGGGTCTATGATCCCGCCCCCGAATGCCGCTCGACCCCAGAGGGGGTGTGATGTCCCAGACCGATGAACTCGATGAGTACGACGCAGAACTGGAGCTCCGCCTCAAGCGCGAGTACTCCGACGTGTTCCCACTCTTTCGCTACTGCGTGCTCACGCAGGAGGCGACGTACCTGTGCAATCGGCTGGATCGCAAGTTCGATCCGCAGACGGCCTACCCGTACTTCCACATCACCATGGAGGACGTGTGGGTGTGGGATAAGAACCGCCCCACACGCATCATTCCCCGGGTTGAGGTGCACACCACCCAGGACGTGACCGTGGAGATGCTGCGTATGGACGATGTGGATGACCTCGACGCGGTCGTCCTGGAGGACTGACCGTGCTGCTCGCCGTCGATGTCGGCAACTCGCAGACCGTGGCAGGGCTCTTCTCTGGTGACGAGTTGCTGCACGACTGGCGTGTCTCCACGGTTCGCCGCACCACAGTTGATGAACTGGCGGCGAGCTACGACACCATTCTGGAGCTGCGCGGCGGAAGCCTCACCGAGGTGGCCCACGTGGTGGTGGCGTCGGTAGTGCCCGAGCTGACAGTTGCGTATCAGGCCCTGGCGGACAGGTACCTCGATCGCCCCGCGGTGGTCGTGGGTCCCGGCGTGCGCACCGGCATGCCGCTTCTGGTGGACAATCCGCATGAGGTGGGTGCCGATCGCATCGCCAACGCCGTGGCTGCCCACGCCCGGTTTGGCGGGCCATGCGTGGTGGTGGACTTCGGAACGGCCACCACGCTCGATGTGGTGTCGGCAAATGGCGAGTTCATCGGCGGCGTCATTGCCCCCGGTGTGGACAGCGGCCTCGATGCCCTCTCGCAGCGTGCAGCGCGTCTGATGCGTGTGGAACTCGCAGCGCCGCCGACCACGATCGGGCGCAACACGGTGGAATGCATGCAGTCGGGGCTGGTGCTGGGTGCCGCCGCGATGGTGGACGGCATGGTGGGCCGCATTGCCATTGAACTTGGCGCACAGCCCATCGTCATTGCCACGGGAGGCCTCGCGCCGCTGGTGCTGCCGCATTCGGTGCTCATTGAGGAGCATGAGCCCATGCTCACCATTGAGGGACTCAGGCTCGTGCACGAGCGCACCACCGGCGCCACGACGCGCAGTCGCCGCCGGTGAAGAAGCGCATGCGCGCCCTCGTGGCGGCGCGCCAGCGCGATCCGGTGGCACCGCTGCCATCGGATGGTCACTGGCCGCTCGCCGAGCCCTTCAACGTTGGGGATGTGGTCATTCCCAACCGGGTGGTGCAGGCCCCGCTTGCGGGCATCGGCAACCGCGCCTTCCGTGCGCAGTCCCGTCGCCACGGTGCCGGGCTGGTGGTATCGGAGATGGTTGCGGCGCACGGTATCCGGCACGGAAATCGGCGCACCACCTCCATGCTCGAGGTGGTGCCCGGTGAGCACCCGATGTGCATCCAGGTATTTGGCGGCGCCCCCGACGTGATGGCCGAGGCCGCCAGGGCGGTGGAGGAGGCCGGTGCCGACATGGTGGACATCAACATGGGCTGCCCGGTGCCGAAGATCATGAAGACCGGTGCAGGGGCGTCGCTGCTGGCCGACCCGGACCGCGCGGTGGCGGTGATCCGTGCGATGGCCGATGCCGTGCGTATTCCGGTGACGGTCAAGATGCGGCGGGGGCTGAAGCCGGGCGACTGCGACCCGGCCGATCTGGCACGGCGCTTTGAGGACGCCGGTGCGGCGATGATCACCATTCACCCCCGCGCAGCCGCTGAGGAGTACTCCGGCAGCGCCGACCACCAGATCAGCGCGGAGGTGGTCCGGGCCGTGCAGGTTCCCGTGCTCATCAGTGGCGATATCACCGACGCCGCAGGCGCCCGCGAGGCCCTCGAGCGCACCGGTGCCGCGGGCGTGATGATTGGCAGGGCAGCCCTCGGTAATCCATGGGTGTTCCGTGCGATCGGGGAAGGGGAGGCCGACCCCCGGCCGCCGCTGTACGAGGTCATTGACGAGCTCGTCGGGTTCAGTAACGACATCGTGGGCGTGCTCGGCGCCGATAACGCGTGCCACTACATGCGCAAGTTCCACTCGTGGTATCTGGTGGGCCGGGGCGTCCCCGACGACCAGCTCCAGGCCCTCATGGAGGACCCCACACTCGATGTCGCGCTCGACCGGCTGGCACGCTTGCGCGAGGCGGCAATTCTCGCCGCGTGAGACAGTGCAGCCGCTTCAACTTTGAAAGTTGCCCGCCCCCGACCCTCTCGGCTATCGTCCGCGACCGCATACGGGGCAATGACGTCCATGGGAGGCCGCAGTGGACCGTGAGGTAATCCTCACCGAAGAGGGCTACAACAAGCTCCAAGACGAGATCGAGTACCTGACGACGAAAAAGCGTCGTGAGGTCGCCGAGCGCATCAAGACTGCGCGTGAATTCGGTGACATCTCAGAGAACTCCGAGTACGACGACGCCAAGAACGAGCAGGCGCACGTCGAGACCCGGATCATCCAGATCGAGCACCAGCTCAGGAATGCCAGCATCATCGACACGCATGACGTGCCGACTGATGTCGTGAGCATCGGAGTCAAGGTGACGGTGCGTACGACGGCTGACAAGAAGACCATGAGTTTCTCGGTCGTTGGTTCGGCCGAGGCCGATCCGCTCAGCGACCGGCTCTCGAATGAGAGTCCGATCGGTAAGGCGCTGATGGGCCGCAAGAAGGGCGACAAGGTGACCGTCGTGAGCCCCCGTGGCCAGGCCGAGTACCAGGTCGTGAAGATTGAGGCGGAGGACTGAGTACGTCCGCCGACGGCCCAGGTGGGGCGTCGCCCGGGGACGTCGACGGCGGTATTGACCGCCTTATCGCTGATCGCCGCCAGAAGGCGGACGAGCTGCGGGCTGCGGGTATCAACCCGTTCCCGGCCCGGTTTACGGGCCGGGGGTCCATCGCGGACGCCCGTGCGCTCGGCGATGGGCTGGAGCCCGGCGCCGAGGCCACCGGGCAGGTGACCGTCGCGGGCCGTCTGGTGGCGCGCCGCGGCCAGGGCAAGACCGTGTTCGCCGATGTCGAGGACCGTTCGGGCACGGTGCAGGCATGGGCCACGCTTGACCGCCTCGGAGAGGATGGCCTGAGCCTTCTCGCCGGCGCGCATCTGGGCGACATCATCGGAATCCGGGGCACCGTCGTGCGCACCCGGCGTGGCGAGATCTCGGTTGCCGCCGACTCAGTGGAGATGCTCGCCAAGGCACTGCGCCCACCGCCCGATCGCCATGCCGGCCTCACCGACCCGGAGACCCGCTACCGGCAGCGGTACCTCGACCTCATGGCATCCGAAGACGTACGCAGCCAGTTCGTCATGCGGGCCCGGGCGATCTCGGGCGTGCGCCGCTTCCTCGACTCGCGAGGGTTCATCGAGGTCGAGACACCTGCGCTGCAGCCGATCTACGGCGGTGCCGCGGCGCGACCGTTCGTCACGCACCACAACGAACTGGATCGCGATCTGTTTCTGCGTATCGCCACCGAGCTGTACCTCAAGCGGTGCATCGTGGGCGGGCTCGAGAAGGTGTACGAGCTCGGAAAAGACTTCCGCAACGAGGGCGTGTCGTTCAAGCACAACCCTGAGTTCACGATGCTTGAGACCTACGAGGCATACGCCGACTACGAGGACGTGGCCGCGATGCTCGAGGAGATGGTGTCCGCCGCTGCCGTCGAGGCCACCGGCGGCATGAAGGTGCCATGGAAGGGCGGGGAGATCGACCTCACGCCGCCCTGGCGCCGTGTGCGCCTCACCGACGCGCTGGAGCAGGCCAGTGGCATCGACGTGCTGGCCCACCCCGACGCCGAGTCCCTCCGCGCTGCAATGCGCGCCGCTGGCCTTGATGCGCCCGACGCGGCGCCGTGGTCCAAATTGGTGGACGGCATCCTCAGCCAGTCGCTCGAGCCCACCCTCATTCAGCCCACCATCCTGCTCGACTACCCGCTCGAGCTCTCGCCCTTCGCCAAGCGGCGTGAGGACGATCCGCGGCTCGTGGAGCGCTTTGAGGCGTTCTGTGGGGGTATGGAGATCGCCAATGCATTCTCCGAACTGAACGACCCCGACGACCAGCGCGAGCGGTTCGCGATGCTGCAGGCCGACCGCGCTGCGGGTGACGACGAGGCCCAACCCGCCGATGAGGACTTCCTTACGGCGCTTGAGCACGGCATGCCTCCCACGGGGGGCCTGGGGCTCGGAATCGACCGCCTCGTCATGTTGCTGACGGATCGCCACTCGATCCGTGAAGTCATCCTCTTCCCTGCGATGAGGAACTAGCGGCACCCAATACCGGAGGAGCTGGCACGGGAGGCCGCTGAAGTGATAGCGTCCCGCGCCGTTTCTAAGAGCAGTCCGAACTGGAAGGTCACATGGCGAAGCCGCGCGGAAGCGGGCGGATCAAGAAGAAGAAGGGTGGGGCGACCGCGCCTCGCAAGCGTCGTCCCCTTCTTTCTGCCGAGGAGCTCGACTGGAAGAACTTCCCGTCGCTCCGGCGTTTTCTGTCCGAGCGGGGCAAGCTTCGTTCCCGCCGGATCACGGGGCTGTCCCGTCGCCAGCAGACGCAGCTCGCTCAGGCAGTGAAGCGCGCCCGGATGATGGGCCTGCTGCCGTACCCCGACCAGGACCGTTCGGTCAAGGCGCATCGCGCCGCGAACCCGATCCCTGTCGCGGTGGAGGGCGCCCCTGCTGGTGATGAGGAGATCATCATCACCGAGGAACTGGTGGACGTCGATGGCGTGGAGATCGACGTCGTCGAGACGGACATCATTGAGTCGGATGGCACCGAGATCGAGGTCGTTGAGGCCGAGGTCGTCGAGGAGCCCGTGGCCGTGGCCGCAGGTGACGCACCGGCCGAGGATGACGTCGAGGCCTGACGTACGTCGCACCACCTGATTGATCGCCTGGCGGCGCCCCTCGGGGCGCCGCTTCGTGTTTCGGGGGCCACGGCGACCCGAACCCCCCGGGTGATCCGACCCACCGTGCGATAATCCGATGATGGAGATGGGTGCATGCCCGGCATGTGATGCTGGCCTGATGTGGCGACACAACGGTTTGTGGTGCGACCGGTGCCATCGCAAGGTGGAGACCTGCTGTGAGGGGGCTCCACAGGCATGCGTAAGGAGCGAACCCGATATGACCGATCCCCCGGTGGGAGATGTCGTGCCGGTGCTACCTTCGACTCCCATTTCATCCGCCGCAAAGGTTTCCGAGGGGAACCATCAGGAGGATTGAGGCCCGATGTTCGAACGCTTTACCGAACGCGCCCGTCAGGTTGTTGTGCTGGCCCAGGAAGAGGCCCGCACCCTCAAGCACAACTACATCGGCACCGAGCACATCCTGCTCGGGCTGCTGCGTGAGGAAGAGGGCCTCGCGGCCCGTGTACTCGAGGGCCTCGAGATCACGGTGGAAGAGGTGCGCGCCCAGGTAATCCGCATCGTCGGATCGGGCGAAGAGGTGACCTCTGGGCAGATCCCGTTCACGCCGCGCGCCAAGAAGGTGCTTGAGCTGGCGCTGCGCGAGGCGCTGTCGCTCGGCCACAACTACATCGGCACCGAGCACATCCTCCTCGGCCTCGTGCGCGAGAACGAGGGCGTTGCCGCCCGCATCCTCGCCGACTTCGACGCCGACTCCGAGAAGATCCGCAACGAGATCATCCGCATGCTGTCGGGCCCCGGGCGCCGGCAGGGCCAGAGCGGTGGCGGGAGTGGTGGCGGCGGCGGTGCCGCAGGCCAGACCGGCGACAAGAAGTCCAGCAAGCTGCTCGACCAGTTCGGCCGCAACCTCACCAAGATGGCCGAGGACGGCAAGCTCGACCCGGTGGTCGGTCGCCAGAAGGAGATCGAGCGGGTCATGCAGATCCTGGCGCGCCGCACCAAGAACAATCCGGTGCTCATCGGCGAGCCGGGCGTGGGCAAGACCGCAGTGGTCGAGGGCCTGGCCCAGCGCATCTCATCGGGCCAGGTGCCGGAGCTTCTTCGCGGCAAGCAGATCTACACGCTCGACCTGGCGGCCCTGGTCGCGGGTTCGAAGTACCGCGGTGAGTTCGAGGAGCGCCTGAAGAAGGTGATGAAGGAGATCGGCCAGCGCGGCGACATCATCCTGTTCATCGACGAGATCCACAATCTCGTGGGTGCGGGTGCCGCCGAGGGCGCGATCGACGCGGCCTCGATCCTCAAGCCGGCACTCGCCCGTGGCGAGTTGCAGACCGTGGGCGCCACCACGCTCGACGAATACCGCAAGTACCTCGAGCGCGACGCCGCGCTGGAGCGCCGCTTCCAGCAGGTGAAGGTGGACCAGCCGTCGATCGAGGAGACCCAGCAGATTCTGCGCGGTCTGCGCGAGCGGTACGAGGACCACCACAAGATCACCATCACCGATGAGGCCCTTGAGGCCGCTGCGGTGCTGTCGGATCGCTACATCTCGGAGCGCTTCCTGCCCGACAAGGCCATCGACCTCATCGACGAGGCCGGCAGCCGCATGCGCATCCGCACCATGACGGCCCCGCCGTCGTACCGCGAGCTCGAGGACGAGATCGAGACCGTGCGCAAGGACAAGGAGGCCGCGATCGAGGCGCAGGAGTTCGAGAAGGCCGCCAACCTGCGTGACACGGAGCGACGCCTCACGAACAAGAAGCGCGACCTCGAGGAGGAGTGGAAGGCCGAGGACGCCCCCCGGCCCTCCATCGGCGAGGAGGAGATTGCCGACATCGTCTCCATGTGGACCGGTATCCCGGTGTTCAAGCTCACGGAGGCCGAAACGCAGAAGCTGCTGCGTATGGAAGAGGAGCTGCACAAGCGGGTCATCGGTCAGGAGGCGGCCATCACCGCCGCCAGCCGCGCCATCCGCCGTGCCCGTGCGGGCATCAAGGACCCCAAGCGGCCTGCTGGATCATTCATCTTCCTGGGCCCGTCGGGAGTGGGCAAGACCGAACTCGCCCGCACGCTGGCCGAGTTCCTGTTCGGCGACGAGCAGGCCCTTATTCAGGTGGACATGTCCGAGTACATGGAGAAGCACGCGGTCTCCAGGCTCGTGGGATCGCCTCCCGGCTACGTGGGTTACGACGAGGGCGGCCAGCTCACCGAGCAGGTTCGTCGCAAGCCGTACTCAGTGGTGCTGCTCGACGAGATTGAGAAGGCGCACCCAGAGGTGTCCAACATCCTTCTGCAGATCCTCGAGGACGGACGCCTCACGGATGCGCAGGGTCGCGTGGTGGACTTCCGCCACTGCATCGTGATCATGACGTCGAACATCGGCGCCGCCACCATCACCCGCACCACCCCGCTGGGCTTCAGCGTGGCTGAAGAGGGTGGCGGTATGGCGTACGAGGACATGAAGGGCCGCATCATGGGTGAGCTCAAGAAGGCCTTCCGGCCCGAGCTCATCAACCGCATCGACGAGATCATCGTCTTCCACCAGCTGACCAAGGCAGAGATCAAGCAGATCATCGACCTCATGCTGGTGCGTCTGCAGAAGCAGATGGCCGATCAGGGTGTGTCGTTCCAGCTCACCGACGCGGCGAAGGACCTGCTCGTGGATGAGGGCTACGACCCGGCAATGGGTGCCCGGCCACTCCGCCGTGCGATCCAGCGCCTCATTGAGGACCCGCTGGCCGACGAGCTGCTGCACGGAACGCTCACCGAGGGGTTGGTCATTGTGTGCGACCGTGACGGCGACGTGATGCGGATGGACCGCACCGAGGCCCCGCCCGCCCCGGCTGAGCCGGAGGTCGTCGTCGCGGCCGTCGGCGCAGACGCCGAGCCGGCCGACGACGCGGAGTAATCCCTGAGCCCGCCGCGTGTCCGCAGCCGATTCCAGTGTGACGGCTGCGGGCACGTGTCACCTCGTTGGCTGGGCAAGTGCCCGGCCTGCGGGGAGTGGGACACGCTGAAGGAGGGGGCGGCACCGCCGCCGTCGGCGCGCCGTGGGCCGGTCTCTTCCAACGCCCCCAAGGCGATCCCACTGTCCGAGGTGAGCGCCCTCCTCGAGGAGCGAATCCCCACTGGCGTGTCCGAACTGGATCGCGTGCTGGGAGGTGGCATCGTGCCAGGCTCTCTGGTGCTCATCGGTGGTGAGCCCGGTATCGGCAAGAGCACGCTGGTGCTGCAGGCCCTCGCCCACATGTCGGCGTCCCGTCCCGCCCTTCTGGTGACCGGCGAGGAGTCTCCCGCCCAGGTGCGCGCCCGTGCCCAGCGGCTGGCGCCATCGTGCGATGCCATCGTCGTGTACCCCGAAACCCGTCTCGAGGCGATTGCCGAACTGCTGGAGGCGAACCCCCCCGGCATCTGCGCCATCGACTCGGTGCAGACGCTTACGTCGGATTCGCTCGACAGCGCGCCCGGCAGCCCGGCCCAGGTGCGGCAGGTCACCGCTGAACTGGTGCGCATCGCGAAGTCGCGTGACATCGCGATGATTCTGGTGGGGCAGGTCACCAAGGATGGTGGGCTCGCTGGTCCTCGCCTGCTCGAGCACCTCGTGGATGCTGTGATCTCCTTCGAGGGCGATGGAGTGCGAGCCCAGCGCGTGCTGCGGGCGCTGAAGAACCGCTTCGGGTCAACCAACGAGACCGGCATCCTCGAGATGCGTGCCGATGGGCTGGCGTCGGTGGATGATCCATCGGACATCTACCTGGCGGAGGCCGGCGAGCGCGTTGGCTCGTGTCTGTTCCCTGCCATCGAGGGCACGCGCGCGGTGCTGGTGGAGGTGCAGGCGCTGGTGGGCCCCACCGACATCGTGCCGCCACGCCGGGTGGCCGGCGGTATTGACCGCACGCGACTGGCGCAGGTGCTGGCGGTGATGGGCCGCCACGCCGGCGTGCGCGTGGGAGACCAGGACGTGTTTGTGAGCGTGGCCGGTGGTGCCCGCGCGCCCGACCCGGCCGCCGACCTCGCCATCGCGCTCGCCGTGGCGAGTGCCGCGAGAAACGAACCATTGCCCGGCCCCGTGGCGGCGATGGGCGAGATCGGGCTTACCGGGGCACTGCGTCCGGTGAGTCATGCCGGGCGCCGTCTGCGGGTGTCGGCAGACCACTCCGTGGCGCGGGCCCTCACCGGCCCACTGGGCGATTCGGTCGAAGCCGGGCCCCGCCCGGCGGTTGTGCACCCCGCCGTGGAGCTCAGAGACGCCATCAGAGAGGCATTTCGGCCCGTGGGGGGATGAGACGGGCGCCTGCCGTGTGCAATGCTCGCAGGCCGCCTGCTGCGTGATGCATGGAGGAAGCACAGGGTGGTACGTGGAAATCCGTTCCGTCATACCGCAATCAGTGGTAGGAACGAAGCCGGAGGGGGGTGATGGCGACGTCAACTGATGGACATGGAACCGGGGCACCGGTGACCGACTCACCACCCGATCGTGGCGATGGGCAGCCCCCCGGCGTGCCCGCGGACCGGTTCGGCCTGCCGTATCCGGGCCCGCAGCCCCGGCGCCGGTCGGCCAATCCCGTGGTGCTGAGGGTCACCCAGTCCGTTCTCGCCCTGCTCGGGGCGCTCGGGGCCTATCAGGTGGGCCGCAGAATCGACTTCGGCGATCTTGTGGGCGATGCGCTCCAGTACCCGGTGTACATCGGCGCCATCATCGTCGGCGCACTTGTGGGGTGGGTCATCGGCGGGGTCATCGGGCGCTGGCTTCCGTCCCGCATGCGCGCTATCGACACGGCGGCCGACAAGCGATCGGCCGGGGAACTCGCCGTGGGCGCCATCGGACTCGTGGTGGGCCTTCTGGCAGCCGCGCTCGCCGGAATCGCCGTGGCCAGCCTGCCGGTCGTCGGCCCCTATCTGTTGCTGCCCGTCGTGCTGCTGGTGGCCTACGTCTTCACGCGCATCGCCGCGCGCAAGCATGCCGACATCCTGCGCCTCGTCGGTATCAGGTCACGAAGCTCTGCCACCGTTCCGCCGCGCATCATTGACACCAGCGCGATCATCGATGGCCGCATCATCGACATTGCGCGCGCGCGGTTTCTCCCGGGGCAGATCATCGTTCCCACCTTCGTGGTTGAAGAACTGCACCGCGTGGCCGACTCCACCGACCCCGAGAAGCGCGCGCGCGGTCGCCGGGGCCTTGACCTGATTGAGGAACTGAAGGCCGTGGGGGAGAGCCGCGTGCAGATCCGCAGCGGCGACCAGCCGGGGGTAGATGGGGTAGACGCCAAGTTGGTCAGCCTCGCCCGCGATCTGCATGGCTCAATCGTCACCACCGATTACGCGCTCAACAAGGTGGCCCGCATCCAGGGCATCGAGGTGCTCAACGTCAATGAGTTGGCGAATGCACTCAAGCCTGCGGTGCTGCCCGGCGAGTCGCTGAACGTGCGCGTGATCCGCGAGGGGCGCGAGTACGACCAGGGCGTGGGTTACCTCGACGACGGCACCATGGTCGTGGTTGAAGGCGGGCGCTCGCTGGTGGGGGACGCCGCTCAGGATGTCGAGGTGACCAGCATCATCCAGAACCCGTCGGGGAAGATGATCTTCGCCCGCCGGCCCGGCTCGGTCTGACGGCCGGTCGGCGGAGGCGTATGGGCGCGGGCGCGATCATCGTGGCAGCGGGATCTGGCGAGAGGCTTGGTGCCAACCTGCCCAAGGCACTTGTGCGCGCGGCGGGCAGGCCGCTTGTGGCGTGGTGTGCCATTGCCCTGTCCGCGGCCCGTGGCGTGGACGCACTGGTGATTGTGTCGCCGCCCGGCGAGGAGAAGGCGATTGCCGCTGCGATCGGCGACATGGTGCGTGTGCACGCGATCGTGCCCGGCGGAACAACACGTCAGCGCTCGGTGGCAGCCGGGATCGCGGCCCTGCCCACCGATGTGGACGCCATCCTTGTGCACGATGCCGCCAGGCCGCTCGTCACTCCCGCGATAGTGGAGCGTGTGCTCGCGGCGCTGGCGTTACACGATGGTGCGATCGCCGCGGCTCCGGTGGCCGATACGCTCAAGCGCGAGGGGGCTGACGGCATGATTGACCGCACGATCGATCGCGTGGGGCTGTGGGGCGCGCAGACCCCACAGGCCTTCCGGGCCGACGTCATCCGCCGCATATTCGACGAGGCCGACCCGATCGAGCTGGACACGGCCACCGACTGCGCGGGCATGGCTGAGCGCCGGGGCGTGATGGTGGCGCTCGTGAACCCGCAATCACCCAATCCCAAGGTGACCGTGCCCGCTGACCTGGCGCTCGTCGAGGTCCTGCTCGCTGGATCACGCATCGCGTAACGTGCCCCGCCCGTGCTGACTGACTACCACCTCCACCTGCAACCCGACGGGGAGGAGGCCCGCGACGCCGACCGAACGCGCTGGGATCGCGAGGGCGGCGCACGGTCGCCGGGATGGATTTCCCGGTATGTGGATCAGGCCCGCGCCCGCGCGGTATCCGAGATCGCAATCACTGAGCACGTGCACCGATTCGCGGACGTGCGCCACTGGCACCCCAACCCGTGGTGGCAGGGTGAGGCCACTGAGGATCTGGGCGCCCACTGCGACGCCCTTCTCGCGGCCCGCGATGGTGGCCTGCCCGTGCTCGTCGGGATTGAGATGGATTGGATCCCGGATCGGGTGGACGACACCAGCGCCCTGCTTGCTGCTCACCCCTTCGACATCGTGCTCGGGTCAGTGCACTGGCTGGGAGATCTGGCCGTCGATCATCCCGACTACCCCTGCTGGGACGATCTGGGGGCCGATGAGACGTGGGGGCGGTATCTCGACGAACTGGCAGCCGCCGCAGTAAGCGGCCTGTTTGACGTCCTCGCGCATCCCGATCTGCCAAAGGTGTTCGGAACCCGGATGCCCGCCCATCTGGCCGGTCGACGCGATGAGGTCATCGCGGCGATCGCCGATTGCGGCGTGGCGGTGGAGTGCTCATCTGCGGGGCTGCGGAAGCCCATCGGCGAGCTGTATCCCGACCCGGACTGGCTGGCGGCCTTCTGCCGTGCCGGCGTGCCGGTGACGCTGTCGAGCGACGCCCACCGTCCGGAGGATGTCGCCCGGGATTACCCCACGGCTGTGGCGGCCCTGCGTGGTGCTGGCTATAAGACGATTACGCGCTTTCGCGCGCGTGAACCCGAGCAGGTGGCGATCACATGGGACTGAGAGTTGGAATGGGCACCGATGCGCACCGCCTGGAGGCGGGTCGCCCCCTGATGCTCGGCACGCTGGCGGTGGAGCACGACGCCGGCCTCGCCGGCCACTCCGATGGCGACGTCGTGGCGCATGCGGTCTGTGACGCCCTGTTGTCCGCATCGGGCGGCCCCGACATCGGGGTGCTGTTTCCCGGCACCGCCGAGTGGGCGGGCGTCACTGGGGCGCAGATGATCACCCACGTGATGCGCCGGCTCGGCGATGAGGGCGCGATCCCGGCCAACGTGCACGTGATCGTCATGTGCGAGCGTCCGCGTATCGGGCCACATCGTGAGGCCATGGAGCAGGCGCTCACGGCGCTCGTGGGTGCGCCCGTGTCGGTGCACGCAACTACCACTGACGGCATGGGATTCATCGGTCGCGGCGAGGGCATCGGCTGCCAGGCCGTGGCGCTGGTGGAGATGCCCGCATGACCGTCAGGCTCTACTCGACCCTGACGGGGTGCGCCGAACCGCTGCACCCCGACGCCAACGGCGTCATCGGCATCTACGCGTGCGGGCCCACCGTGTACTCGCGCATCCACATCGGCAACGCCCGGCCGTTCGTGGTGTTCTCGGTACTCAAGCGCTACCTCGAGCGACGTGGCGAGCGCTGCCGCCTGGTTATCAACATCACGGACGTCAACGACAAGATCTACGACGCCGCACGGGCTGAGGGAGTGCCGTCCACGGAACTGGCCGAGCGCTGCGCCCGGCAGTACGTGGAGGACACCGACATGCTGGGTCTGGGGCGCCCCGACGCCGAGCCGAAGGTCACCGACACGATGGACGAAATCGTGGCGCTCATCGGCACCCTGATCGAGCGGGGGCTGGCATACCCGGCCGACGGCGACGTGTACTTCCGTGTGGCCGCCTTCCCGGGGTACGGCAGGCTCTCCGGTCGAAACCTCGTGGACATGGTGCCGGGCGACGACGGCGACCTGAAGGATGACCCCCTCGATTTCGCCCTGTGGAAGGGGCACAAGGAGTCGGAGGATGCCTGGTGGGACTCCCCGTGGGGCCCCGGGCGCCCCGGCTGGCATATCGAGTGCTCGGCGATGGCGGAACGCGAGCTGGGCATGGGTTTCGCGGTACACGGCGGTGGCATCGATCTGGCCTTCCCGCATCACGAGAACGAGATTGCCCAGAGCGAGGGCGCCCACGATGGCGTGCCATTCGCCCATGTGTGGATGCACAACGAGATGCTCGAGTTGTCGGACAGCAAGATGAGCAAGAGCATCGGCAACATTGCGCTGCTTGCCGACGTGGTGGAGCGATGGGGTGCCGACACTGTCATCGCATATTTCATGCAGAGCCACTACCGATCACGGCTGCCCTTCTCGGATGACCGCCTGCACGATGCCGAGGCCGCCTGCGATCGCATCCGTAATGCGGTGCGTGCGCTCGACCGCGCGCTCGGTGCCCCGGAGGCCGGCGAGACCAACGACCCGGACTTGATGAAGGCACTCGTGGATACCCGCCAGCGGTTTCATGAGGCGATGGACGACGACTTCGGTACGCCGGGGGCCATCGCGGCGGTGTTCGATCTCGTGCGGGTCATCAACCACTCCCTCGACCGGGGCCGCCCAGCGTCCGGGCAGCTGCGCGAGGTGCGACTTGAGCTGATCGGCCTGCTCGACATGCTGGGGCTGGCCGGGCTCGGTGACCCGGCGGGGGGCGACGCACCGCAGGAGGTGCTTGATCTGCTCGCAGCCCGCGAGGCAGCCCGCGTCGGACGTGACTTCGCGTCAGCGGATGCGCTGCGCGACCAGATTCTCGCCCACGGATTTGAACTGCGCGATGGCCCGGATGGGCCGGAGGTCTACGCATCATCATGAGCAGCCGCGGTGGATACGGACGTCGAAAGCGCGACGAGGATGAAGGGCCGATCCTTGTGTACGGGCGCAATCCCGTGCGCGAACTCATCAAGGCGGGCCGGCGCGAGGTATCTGAGGTGTGGGTGCTCACGCAGGCCGCTGACGATCCAGCACTTGAGGGCGTCGCCGTTGTGGTGAAGACGCGCGAGGAGCTCGCGCGCGTGGCGGGCACCGGCGATCACCAGGGGATGGTGGCGTTCACGGAGGAATACCCGTATGCAGACCCTCAAGACATACTTGAGGGTACGGGTCCGGTCATCGTGCTCGATGAGGTTCAGGATCCGCGGAATCTCGGCGCTGTCGCCCGCGTCGCCGACGCAGCCGGATGTGCCGGGCTGGTGATCCCCACCCGCGGCAGCCCGGGTATCACCCCGGTTGCGTGCAAGGCCTCAGCCGGCGCCGTTGAGCACCTCGCGATCGCCCGAATCGGCAGTCTGGTCGCATTCATCAACGATCTTGCGGGTGCTGGCCGATGGTCTGCCGGCGCGGATTCGGACGCCGGGATGGACTACCGGGAAGTGCCCTGGGACGCGGGCGCGGTCATCGTGCTGGGGGCTGAAGGTGCAGGCCTCAGGCCCAAGGTGAGGGATGTGTGCGACCGCCTGGTGCGCATTCCAATGCGGGGGAACGTGGGGTCCCTGAACCTCTCCACAGCCGCATCGGTGCTGGTATTTGAGGCAGTTCGCCAGAACTGATTTCGCTCCAGAGGTTGACAGCCGCTTGTGCGGTCGGTATCAATCCGACATCTGATCTCTTACCTTCGACTGAAGGTTCAGCCTTTTCCTCATGTGAGGGTTGAGGGTTTGGGGATCTGGATGATCATGAATCGATTGACCGACCGGGAGTGAAAATGGGAGCCACCGCCAGGAGGCAGACCGATCTGGACCAGCAGGGCTACGTCGACGTGGTCGACGAGGGCCTTGTCCGCCGTGCGCGCGGAGGGGACCAGCAGGCCATGGACCAGATCATCTCCCGCTACCGGGGATTTGTGCGCCTCAAGGCCAGCGCGTACTTCCTCGCCGGCGGCGACTCCGAGGATCTCATCCAGGAGGGGCTCATCGGTCTCTTCAAGGCGGTGCGTGATTATCGCCCCGAGCGTGAGGCCAGCTTCCGATCGTTCGCTGAGCTGTGCGTCACCCGCCAGATCATCACGGCGATCAAGACCGCGGCCCGCAACAAGCATTCGCCGCTGAACACCTACGTGTCGTTCAGCAACACCCGCGCGGGCTCCGAGCAGGAGACCACCCTCGCCGACGTGCTGCCCGATGATCCGGTAACCGATCCGATCAACCAGGCAATCTCCACTGAAGAGCTCACCAGCCTGATCGAGTGCCTCGGCCGGGTCTTGAGCCCGCTTGAGCGCGAGGTGCTGGCGATGTATCTCGAGGGTCGCTCATATGAAGAGGTGGCCGAGCGACTGGACTGCAACCCCAAGAGCGTGGACAACGCACTTCAGCGGGTGAAGCGCAAGGTGGAGACCCACCTCGGCGAGCGTTCGGTGCTGGACCTCTAGACGGATGGTTGAGGGTTACCCTCAGCCTCGACCCGAGGTTGAGGGTGTGACGCCATGACGATGGGCATGGCGTCCGGGGGGTCTGACGGGTAGCGTGCGGGACGCATTGTCCACGCCTCCTGAGGAATCCCGATGAGCTCACCCATTCTGGTCGGCTACGAGCGCAGCGAGTCGGCCGACCGCGCCCTCGCCCGCGCAATCGCTCTGGCCCATGAGCGCCACGCGCCGCTGCTGGTGCTCGCAGTCCACGAGGCGGCGCTTGATCCAACAGGACCTCGGGCCTTCGGCACCATGGGCGACGGCAGCCCCATGGTGGGCCCATTCCCGGAGCTCCCCGACATGCACGAGGTGCTGGGTGAGGCGCGCGAGAAGGTAAACGCCGCTGGTGTGAAGAAGGCCACATACGCCTGGGCCATCGGTGAGCCCGGCAGCCTGATCGTGGAGACCGGCAAGGATCACCACTGCCAGTTGATCGTGGTGGGACAGGGGCACCACTCATTCCTGGGCCGGGCATTCGGCGCCGACACGGCTGCCGAGGTTGAGAAGCACGCGGGCATCCCCGTTGAGGTCGTCGACTAGCCCCACCCGCCGGAGTAGCTCAGATGGCCAGAGCACCTGTCTTGTAAACAGGGGGTCCCGGGTTCGAATCCCGGCTTCGGCTTCGCGGGATCCTTCTGCAGTTGGTTCTGAAGTTGCCCCCCGCAGCCCGGTCCCAAGCGGATTTCGGGCTCCGGGGGAAGTTGCGTCCAGAAGCACCTCGGCGCAGAACGACAAAGGTCTCAATGTGGGGCCGTTTTCGGTTCTCAGGAATGGAGCGCGGACAGGAGTCGTCGTCGATTCCCTACTCGCGCGTCATGAGCCGATATGCGAGGCGCGCATCGACACGGCGCTCACCCAAGTCCGACCAGCTGAAGTGCGACTCATCGGCCATCCCCGTATCACGCAGCAGTTGGCGCCCTTGGCTGCCGAGATCATCGTGAGCAGCGATCGGATCGCCG
>JBMOGE010000021.1:0-27701 GCA_049318525.1 Miltoncostaeaceae bacterium | reverse complement strand
AACCCGCCGCCCTCTGGGCGTGGGGCGATTGCCGGGTCTGGTGCGGACGGCACAACGACCGGCTCGGGTGGTGGCATCTGCATTGGCGCGGTGCCAGCCGGCGGGGCGACCACCTCGACAGCAACGGCGACGTCGTTTCCGAGCACCTCAAAGAGTGCGTCCTGAACCAGCGACACGTACCGCTGAATGATCCAGCCCCGGGCGAACTCGGTCTCCACCCCAATACGGAACCGGCCATCGTCAAACCCGAGCGCACGCGCACGCTCAAAGGTCAGCTTGTAGGTAGCGCTGTTGAGGGCTCCGCGAAGCCGCTCGAGCACCTGCTCCCACACCTCGGCAAGCCGCTCGGGTGAGGAGTCCTGGAGAATGGGGATGGTCGCACTCATGGGCTAGAAGAGTGTCGCCACGATGGCGGCACCGCGCTCGGTGAGCACGCGCCCACCGTCGGCAAATCGTGCGACCAGGCCCCGGTGCTCCAGCAGCACGAGCTCGCGACCGCAAATGCCGAGCGACAGGTCGAGCTCGCGGGACATCGCCTCGGGGTGTGCTGGAGCCATCTCCAGCAGTAGGGCCAGCAGGCGACGCTGGACATCGGACGGCTGGCCCGCTGGGGCAAGGTCATCGGGTGCCGGTGGGCCGTCAATGGAAATGGTGACGACGCAGCCCCCGCCGAGATTGTCCTGAATCTCAAGTGCCCCGCCCTCGGCGGCCACCAGACCTGTGGCCAGGGCGAGCCCGGAGCCAGCTCCGCGCACAACCCCACGGATTGCCTCATTGGCGGTGGTGTAGCCGGGCTCCACGGCCCGACGGGGGTCGCTGATTCCTGGCCCGCGGTCGGACACGCGCACGGTGCGCCCTGCGTCGAGGACTGTGATCAGGGCGTCGGTGAACCCGGCGTGGATGAGGTTCTCGATGATCTCCCGCAGCGCAAGCGGTGGCACGGATGAGATCTGCGCAACATGGGAGAACGCCGCCTCAATGATGGCCGCTGCCTCAATGTCGCGTATCTCGGTGATGGTTGGCGGCTCAAGGGCCGCGCGGTGTACGGCGATGCGCACAACGAAGGTTGTGCCGTGGAGCGCGTCGCCAGAAGCGGTGGTTGAGAGATGTGTCGTCATCAGAGGACGCGGGACCCTACCAACGGGAAAATGGTTGAAACACGCAGTTTCGGGGCTGTGGATAAACGAAGTGGGTCTGAGCGGGAAAAATGTGAGTCTGACACCAACACCCAGCGGAGCCCCTATCCCCCGACATCGCTACGAGCAGGAAAGACGAATCTTATCCACAGGCCTTTCCACAGATGTGGATAAACGGCGCCGTGCGAGCTGCTCGAAGGTGCGGGCTGGAATGGGCTGGAGCTGCTTCCCGCCTCTGCTATTGTGCCGCAGCCATGCCGTCGGTGAACCCGTCGGCAAGCCCACGCCGATGTCCCAAGGAGTACCAGGCGAGTGAAGCGGACTTATCAGCCGAATACGCGAAAGCGTAAGAAGACCCATGGATTCCGCAAGCGGATGTCCACCCGCGCTGGGCAGGCGATCTTGAAGCGCCGCCGCGCGAAGGGCCGCGCCCGGCTCTCGGCCTAGGTTCTGGCCCCGTGCCGGACGGGGCGCGTGCTCCGAGGGAAAAGCGAAGCCGGGTCACCAGATCCGGTGACTTCGATGCTGTCTATCGCCGTGGGCGATCGGCATCCGGTCGGCATCTCGTGGTGTACGCGTTCGACCGTGGCGAGGGCGATTCCGCCCGCCTCGGCCTGTCTGTGGGCAAGCGCGTGGGCAACGCGGTGGAGCGAAACCGCGTGAAGCGCGTGCTTCGCGAGGAGTTCTCCCGTATCGCCGGCGATCTTCAGCCCGGGGTGGACTTCGTGGTCATCGCCCGGCCGGGCGCCCACGAGTACATCGAGGAGCGCGGATCGCGCGCCCTTGGCGAGCGCCTTCACGAACTCACCGAGCGCGTTTCGCAGGCGACGGCATGAAGCGCGGCCTCATTTCCTTCGTGCGTTGGTACCAACGACACATCTCCCCCCTGTTCCCGCGGCGGTGCAAGTATCACCCCACGTGCTCCGAGTACGCGGTTGAGAGCATCGAAATGTTTGGCGTATGCAGGGGAAGTGTCCTCGCAACGTGGCGCCTGCTGCGGTGTAATCCCTGGAGCTCGGGTGGCGTTGACTACCCGGCCGACCAGCACCTGTTCGGAGCGCGATGAACCCCCTGGATCTTCTCGAAGCACCGATGCGCGGCATCCTCGAGTTCTTCCACGGGCTCGGGTTTACGTGGGCCTGGGCCATCGTCATGCTCACTCTGGTTGTGCGCCTTCTGCTCTTGCCGCTATTCGTGAAGCAGTACCGAAGCGCCCGGCGCATGCAGGAAGTCGCTCCCCAGATGAAGGAACTGCAGCGGAAGTACAAGGGCAATAAGCCCAAGCTGCAGGAAGAAATGATGAAGTTCTATAAGGAGAACGACGTCAATCCGTTCGGCTCCTGCCTGCCACTCGTGGCCCAGGCGCCGGTCTTCATCGCGCTGTATTACACGCTTCGCAACTCGGCGAGCACGTTCGCGGACGGCACGGACCTCGGGTTCCTCCGTGTCATCCCGAACATCTCTGACCAGCTCACCGAGATCGGCTGGGCCGTCATTCCGCTGGTCGCCGTGTATGCCGTGTCGCAGTTGATCTCATCTGAGCTCTCGTCGAGCGCCACCATGAGCAAGAACCAGCGCTGGCTCATGCGCCTCCTGCCCATCGGAATCGTGTTCTTCGTCTTCCAGTTCCCGGTTCCGGCTGGTCTGGTCATTTACTGGGCCACCACCAACCTTTGGACAGCCGGCCAGCAGTTGGTGCTGAAGCGCCGCATTGAGGCGGAGATTGAGTTGCAGGGCGCGAGTGGGGCGAGCGCGGCTGTCGTGGCTATCGACACGGATGACGAGGATGTCGTCGACGACCCCGCCGAGACGGCCAGCGACGTTGCGACGACAGCCGCCGCCGCCCGGTCTGTGCCGAAGCGCCGCAGGCGAAAGGGTGATTCGCCTCCACCGCCACCCGTGGACGAGGTGAAAGCCACGCCCGACGAGCCATCGCAGCCCGTGAGCGGTGGAAATGGCTCCACCAGTGGCAATGCGAAGGGTTCAGGCAGTACGCGCACGCCGCCAGCACGTAAGAAGGGGCCAGGCGGCGGACCTTCCCGTCCGGCCGGCAAAAAGAAGCCACCAAAGAGGCGCAAGTGAGTGATTCAGACCAGGGCGCACGCGTGCTCGAGGAAATCGTGACAGCGAGCGTGGAGGGCCTTGCGCTCGCGGCGACCGTTGTGGTGGAGGATGGCCCCGAGGGGGGCCTCATCGCCCGCATCACGGGTGACGACCTGGACGTACTGGTTGAGCGCAACGGCGAAGTGCTGGACGCCGTGCAGTCGCTTGCGGCGCAGGCGGTTCGCCGGATCGACGGCAATCAGCGCCGCGGCGTGCTTGTCGACGCGAACGACCACCGGGCCAAGCGCGCAGATCTGCTCACCCGCCTTGCCATCCGCGCTGCCGAAGAGGCCGTGGAGTATGGCGAGGAGGTCGAGCTGGATCCGATGTCGGCGATGGACCGCCGCACCGTGCACATGGCGCTTGCCGACCGCGAGGGCATCGAGACGCGCAGCGAGGGCGAGGACCCCCGTCGCCGGATCGTTGTGGTTCCCGCCGACGCCGAGTAGGTGCCGGTGCTGCCCGCCCGCCGGGCGTCGGGGTGTTTCACGTGAAACAACTGGATGCACTCATGCGACGATCGCAGGAGATGGGCATCGACGTTTCGCCCTCCCAGGCGGCGGCGATGGTGGAGGTCGTCAGGCGAATGGCCGCTGAGCCGCAGAACCTTTCGTCGCGCGCGGCGATGGCGAACGTCGTCGACGTGCATCTGGCCGACTCCCTGAGCAGCCTGGCGCTTCCCCAGATCCGCGATGCAACCGGAATCGCAGATCTTGGGAGCGGCGGAGGTTTTCCGGGCCTCGTGCTGGCGATTATGCTGCCCGAGATACCCGTCACCTTGGTCGAGAGCGAGGGCAGAAAGGCAGATTGGCTGTCCCGTGCTGCCGCCGACTTCCCTAATGTGCGCGTGGTGGCAGATCGAAGCGAGTCCCTTGCGCGCGACGAGCGTGGTAGCCAGCCGGTGGTGACAGCCCGCGCCCTGGGCCCGCTTCCTGTGGTTATGGAGCTCGCGGCCCCCTTGCTGACCGACGGAGGATCGCTCGTCGCCTGGCGTGGACGCCGTGACACCGTGTCAGACCCGGCTGCCATCGCGGCGGGGGGTGTGTTGGGGCTTATCCACACCGGGGATGTGGACGCCTACTCGTTTCCTGGTGTGAGCAGGTATTTCTCGGTGTGGACAAAGACGGGGATAACTCCAGAACGCTTCCCCAGACGCCCCGGAATGGCAGCGAAGCGGCCCCTCTCGTGATCTACGCCGTTGTCAATCAGAAGGGCGGGGTGGGAAAGACCACCAGCGCAATCAACATCGCGGCATGTCTTGCAGAGGCGGGCAATCGCGTGCTGTTGGTGGATGCCGACCCTCAGGCCAACGCCACCAGCGGCGTACTGAGGGGCGAGCGCCCTGGCCCGGGGACACCCGGCATGGCGGATGTGCTCCTGGACGGCGCGTCGGTGGCCGATGTGCGGATCCCGACAGTCGTTCCCGGCATGGACCTGGTGCCGTCGTCGGCAGATCTCGCCGGTGCTGCCGTCGAACTGGTGGACAGGGAGCACCGCGACACGGTCATGGCGAACGCGTTGGCACCGGTCGCCGCTGAGTACCCCTACATCTTCATCGACTGCCCCCCCTCGCTCGACCTGGTGACGGTCAACGCGCTTCTCGCCGCCGATCGGCTCATCGTGCCGGTGCAGTGCGAGTACTACGCCCTCGAAGGCCTCTCGCGGTTGATGGAGACCATCGGGGAGGTGCGGGCACGCCTGAACCCGCAGCTTCGTGTGAGCGGGATCCTGATGACGATGCACGACCCGCGCACGCGCATCAGCGGCGAGGTAATTGCTGAGGTACGCAGGCATTTTCCGAGCCAGGTGTTCAATACGGTGGTGCCGCGCAACGTGCGCGTGACCGAGTCGCCGTCGTTTGGCGAGCCCGTCATCCGCTACGACCCGCATTGCGCGGCCGCGGATGCCTACTTCGAAGTGGCCAAGGAGGTTGCGGGTCGTGGCTGAGAAGAAATCGACATCACGACTGGGGCGTGGCCTCTCGACACTGCTGGGCGACGCGCCGGTGGCCGTGCCCGGCCCGGATGCGACTGCGTCGCCGAATACGGGTGGCCCGGGCCTCTTGATGCTGGGCCTCGACCGGGTGCGCCCCAACGCAGCCCAGCCCCGTCGACGCATCGACGACGACGCGCTCGCGGCCCTGGCGGAATCGATCGCCACCACCGGGCTTATCCAGCCCATCGTCGTGCGGGCGCTGCCCGAGGGCGACTATGAGTTGATTGCCGGTGAGCGCCGCTGGCGCGCGGCGCGTGCCGCGGGCCTGTCGGAGGTGCCGGCGGTCGTGCGCGACGCCGACGAGCGGGAGCGCCTGGAGGTGGGCCTGGTTGAGAACCTGGTGCGCCAAGACCTGGACCCCATCGAAACAGCACAGGCCCTGGCCATCCTGGTGGAGGACTTCGGGCAGTCGCAGGCCGATGTCGCGCGTACCGTCGGGCGCAGCCGGTCGGGCGTGGCCAACCTCATCCGCCTGCTTGAGCTCCCGGATGACGTCCAGGAGATGCTCGTGGCAGGCACCCTGAGCGAGGGGCATGGACGGGCAATCCTCATGGCGGATGGCGCCAAGCGTCGCCGACTGGTGGCTAAAATGGCTTCTGAGCAGGGGCTTTCGGTTCGTGCAACGGAAGCACTTGCCCGGTCGCACAGTGCCGGCGGCGACGACGCGGCCCAGACGCGGGCCGTGCGCGACCTGCCCGAGATTGCCGACGAGGCCATCAATGCGTTTCACGGGGTGTTTGAGGCCCCCGTCCGTGTGAAGGCCGGGGCCAAGGGGAGGGTGATCGTGGAGATCGCCTTTGAGAACGAGGATGCCGTGGCTGCTGCGCTCGAGCGGTTGGGGTTGTAGGGCGGGGACGGCTGGGGGTCGCGGCTTGGTCGTCGGGCGCGAGCCGCTTCGTTGGGGCTGGGCCTTGTTGGGGCGGGGCGGGTTCTCACCCCGGGTGGTTGGTGGTCACTGGCGGGGTTGATGGGCGTGGGGGTTTGGGCCTTGCGGCTGCCCCTTAAAGGCGCCCGGCGACTGTTTCCGCTTGACGCCATCGTTCTGGAGCGGGTTCCGCCGGGTTCCACCCCTGTCGGGGCGCCATTGACGGGCCGTGGCGGTTGCCCCTTAAGGGCGCCCGGCGTCTGTTTTCTTCTTGACGGAATCGTTCTGGAGCGGGTTCCGCCGGGTTCCACCCCTGTCGGGGCGCCATGGGCGATCCTGGACTCGAACCAGGGACCTCATCCTTATCAGGGATGCGCTCTAACCACCTGAGCTAATCGCCCGCGGCGCGAGACGTTAGCACCAGAACCACCGCGGTCGCGGGGCTATCATCGCCCCCATGCAGGAGATGGTCATCTACGGCGTGAGCTTCGACATGGTCGGCAAGCAGCCGATCGTGCTGCTCAAGACTGTCGAGGGAAATCGCTTTCTTCCCATCTGGATCGGCCACGCCGAGGCGTCGGCGATCCTGATGACGCTGCAGGGCACCGAGTCGCCCCGTCCGATGACGCACGACCTGTTGGTGAACCTCGTGACGGAGCTTCGCGCCGAGGTCGCGCGCATCACCATTACCGAACTTCGCGACGCCACATTTCACGCGATGATCCGGCTGAGTACACCCGGCGAGGATGTCGAGCTCGACTGCCGCCCGAGCGACGCCATGGCGGTGGCAGTGCGCACCGGATCGCCCATCTACGCTGCGGATGCGGTGCTTGACGAGAACGCCATCGAGTTTGAGCACGAGCCCGAGGACGACGACGACATGGTCGAGAAGTTCAAGGAGTTCCTCGACCAGGTGACGCCCGAGGACTTCGCCGAGGGGTCCTAGGCGCGCCGCACCGTTTCGCGCTTGGTCAGTTCGAGCACGTGTCCGTAGATCTCGGTGAGGCCCTCTGACGACAGCGGGCCCTTGTTGGCGCCCTGCAGATAACGGTGCATCCACTCCTCGCGGGAGGGGTCAACGAAGTCGAGCCCGCGGTCCTCTTTGTACGAACGCAGGCGTGCCACCAGCGCGAGCCGGGAATTGATCGCCTGGATGAGTTTGAGGTCGTTGTCGATCACCTGGTCGCGCATCTGGCGAAGCAGGTGATCCTCGGTTGTCACAGCGGAGTCGTCGGGCATGCCCCCGACGCTATCCCACAGACCCCACGGGTGGGCCGCATAGCGGCTCGCGGTCTAGCCTTGTGGCATGTTCGATCTCTCGCCGATCCAGCTGATCATCGTGCTTGTCATCGCGGTGCTCGTGCTTGGGCCCTCGCGGCTCCCCCAGTTCAGCCGCGCCGTGGGCAAGGGCTTGCGCGACTTCAAGGGCGCGCTCTCGGGCGACCACTTTGACGACGACCCGCCTCCGGTGGCCGCGCAGCAGCAGGCTGCCACCACGGCGCAGCCGACTGCGGCAGCCGCTGCTCAGTCGGTGACGACTGCCACGGCAGGTGCTCCCGAGCCTGCCGGTACGGACACGGATGTGCTTGAGGGCATCGTCGTGAGTGGCGATGCGCCGCCCCAGGCACCCCCCACCAGCTCCGACCGGTAGGACACATGGCGGGCGGATCCGGCTGGCTCGGCCTCAGGCGCATCGAGCCGGACGACAAGTTGACGGTCTTCGAGCATCTCGGCGAACTCCGGCACCGGCTGTTCATCTCGGTCACCGCACTGGTGGTGGCCTTCGCGGCGCTGTACTTCTTCAACAGCTGGCTGCTCGATTTGCTGCTCGACCCCCTGGCACCCGAGAACCGCAAGCTGCTGGCGCTGTCTCCCACCGAGCCGTTCATGGTCATTTTGAAGGTGGTGTTCGGTGCCGCCGTTCTGGTGACCTTGCCCGTGGTGCTGTACCAGCTCTATGCATTTGTCATCCCGGCGATCGCCGTGCAGACACGCAAGCGCATGCTCGCGGTTGTTGCCGGAATATCAACGCTGTTTCTCGGCGGCGTGCTGTTCGCCTACTTCCTCGTGCTGCCGGTGGCGCTGCAGTGGCTGCTGGGCTTCGCGGGCGATGACTTCACCATCGCGCTCCGTGCAGACGAGTACTTCTCGTTTGCGCTCACCATGCTGTTGGCGGGAGGCCTGGTGTTCGAGGTGCCCATCGCCATGCTGCTCTTCGCGCGGATGGGCCTGGTCACCGCGCAGCAGTACCGCAGCCACTGGCGCATTGCGCTGGTGGTCATCGCGTTCGTGGCGGCAATCCTGCCGGGCGGCGACCCCGCCAGCATGTTCTTGCTGATGGTGCCGATGATCGTGCTGTACTCGGTGGGCGTGTGGCTTGCGTCGTCGTTCGGGCGCCCTGCGCCATGGGCCAACCTCATGGGTAACGACGACCCGACTCCGGCTCCCTAACGCTCCTGGTCGTCGCGGAGCGCGTGCCCCGTGGCCGAGATGAAGAGGTCCTCAAGCGTGGTGCGGCGTGTCGTGATGTCGTCGGGGGGCACGCCCGCGGCCTCTGCCCTGCGCGCGAGGTGCACGGCGTCGTCGCCAAACACCACGAGCGACTCGTCCGTGATGGCGTGCCGTCCCCCGAGGGCAGCGGCAACGCGCCCGGCATCGGCGGCTGAGATACGCACCTCGATGGCCGCACGGCCCACCTCAGCCTCAACGAGGGCCTTCGGCGAACCCTCGCGGATTACGCGGCCGTGGTCGATGACCACGAGGCGATCGCAAAGCCGCTCGGCCTCGTCCATGTAGTGAGTGGTGATGATCACCGAGGTTCCGGCGGTGCGGAGCGCCCGCAGGCGTTCCCATACGAGGTGCCGTGCCTGGGGGTCGAGCCCGGTGGTGGGTTCGTCGAGAAGGATCATGTCCGGGTCATTCACCAGCGCGCGGGCGATCTGCAGCCGCCGCTGCATTCCGCCGGACAGGTGGTCAACGGTGTCGCCCTCGCGCGCCTCCAGTTCAACGAACTCGAGCAGCGCCCGCGAGCGGGGAATGGCGTCGGCGCGGCGGATGCCGAAGTACCGGGCATACACGAGCATGTTCTCGAGCACGGTGAGCTCGAGGTCGAGGTTGATCTCCTGCGGCACCACGCCGAGGCGTGCTTTGAGCGCCCGGGCGTCGTGGTCGGGGTCCATGCCGAGCACCGAAAGGTCCCCCGCATCGCGCGACGACAGGCACGCGAGCATGCGCATGGTCGTGGTCTTGCCCGCGCCGTTGGGCCCGAGAAAGCCAAAGCACTCTCCGTGGCGCACCACCAGATCAATGCCGTCCACGGCAACGCGGGTGCCGTACGACTTTCGAAGCCCGCGCGCGATCACCGACGCATCCATCACGTCGGGGTGCTGATCAGGCGCGCGCGCTGGCGCCGGTGCCCGCAGCCTGGAGCGTGCGCGCCAAGCCGTCGGCCAGCCCAATGGTGGGCTCCCATCCAAGAATGGCCCGCGCCCGCGTGATGTCGGGTTGGCGAATGGTCGGGTCATCTTGCGGAAGGGCCTCGTACACGACCTCCGACTGCGACCCCATGGCCTCGAGCACGGCTTCGGCCAGTTGAAGGATTGTGTATTCCTCGGGGTTACCGATGTTCACCGGCTCGTGCTCATCGCTGCGGATGAGGCGGAGGAGCCCCTCAATGAGGTCGGACACGAAGCAGAACGATCTGGTCTGGCTGCCGTCACCGAACACCGTGAGGGGGGCACCTTCGGACGCCTGGCGGATGAATGTGGGGATTGCCCGTCCGTCCCGTGGGCGCATGCGCGGTCCGTAGGTATTGAAGATGCGCACGATGTGCGTGTCCACGCCCTGCTGCCGGTGGTAGGCCATCGTGAGGGCCTCGGCGTAGCGCTTGGCTTCGTCGTACACGCCGCGCGGGCCGATGGGGTTCACGTGCCCCCAGTAGTCCTCACGCTGGGGGTGCTCCTTGGGATCGCCATAGACCTCGCTGGTGGATGCCAGCAGAAACCGTGCGCGGTGCCGTTTGGCCAACCCGAGCGCGTTGTGCGTGCCCTGCGACCCAACCTTCAAAGTCTGAAGCGGCAAACGCAGATAGTCGATGGGGCTCGCGGGTGAGGCCAGGTGGAACACCTCGTCCACCGGCTCGTCGATGGTGATGTGCTCAGTGACGTCATGCTGCAGAAACACGAAGTCACCCGACCGGATGTGCTCGATGTTTTCGAGGGTCCCGGTATCGAGGTTGTCCACGCAGATCACCCGGTGGCCATCGGCCAGAAGGCGATCACAGAGGTGGGACCCGAGAAACCCGGCTCCCCCGGTAATGACTGAGGTCGGCATGCCGGGGAGGGTACCGCACTGTGCTGCGGCCCTACTGCACCGACTTGATGGCAGCGATGACCTGCGACGCGTCGCTCGGCCTCGACACGACCTTCGACCCCGAGGGTCCGCGCACGACGAATGCGGGTGTCACGGTGACGCCGGCCGCACGCGCCTCCTGCTTGATGGCCGACAGCTGCGGGTACATGTCAATGCCACCGGCGTCCCTCATGAACTTGGTCATCCGCAAGCCGCCGATTCCCTTGGCGATGGTGCGCAGCACGGTGGGGTTGACCCAGTCGCCACCGGCTCCACGCGCACGGAACAGCGCGCCGGTCACCTCCCACGCCTTGTCCTGCAGGCCAGCGGCGATGATCGCCGTGCCGGCCTCGGTGCTGTTCATGTCGCGGCTGGTGATGAGCGGACGCAGTGACACCGAGCCGAGGCCCTCAGCGGCCACCCGGCGAAGCAGCGTCGGCACGATGCGCTGGTGCGACTTGCCGCAGGCCGCGCTCGACATATCCACATACTCGCGGATGTCCACGGATCCGGCACCTGCCGTGAGGCCACTGGACGAGACCCCGCTCGGAAGGACCGGGTCATCCGAGATGCGGCCCTCGCGATCCCCGGGCCCCGATGAGGCAATCGGCTCCGCCACAGGGGACGGCAGGTCCGGCTTTTGCGGGGTGTCGTCCGCAATGGCACCAGGCGCCAGACAGAGGCCGCCCAGAAGGGCGATAAGCGCGGCACGCGGGAGAGAGGAACGTCGAAGCACGGGAGAACTATGACTCATCACCGGCCCACGGGAACGGCAACCGGGTACCTCCACACAATGTCCTTACAGGCGGATTACGGGCCCGTCGGGGGCAGATCAGGCCCGCGACGCCGTGGCCCGGGCCGGCTCGGGCGCCGCTGCCGTCGTGCCGCGTCGTGCCTGTCCGAGCACGGCCCAGGAGATACGAACGAAGTGGGCGCCACCCGCCAGCCCCGCGTGCATGGACCTGCCGGTGGGCGCCAGCATGCGCACGGGCACCTCCGCAATCTGTACTCCGGCCCGGTGCAGGTGGATGAGCAGGCTCGTTTCGGTGAGTCCCGACGGAAAGCCTTCGTCGGCCAGGCGCTGTGCCACAGAGGGGCTGAGTGCCCGGAACCCCGAGGTGGGGTCGGTCAGATCAATGCCCCCGACTGCCGCGGCCATCCATCGGCATGCGGCCATGCCCGCCCGGCGTCCGTGCGGGATCGGGTATCCGGCGTCACCTGCAAGAAAGCGCGATCCGATCACCACATCGGCCCCGGACATGCCGTCAATCAGGGCATGCAGATCGTCCGGTCGGTGCTGGCCGTCGCCATCCATCTGGATGATCAGGTCGGCACCTCCTGCCAGTGCGATGCGGTACCCGGCCCGTAGCGCCCCCGCATACCCCGCATGCCCGGGCATGGTGACCACCTCGGCACCGGCGCGAGCCGCCACGATGGAGGTGCCATCGAGCGATGCGTCGTCGATCACCACGATGCGTGCCGTGGGCAACTGCGTGCGGGCCCCCGCCACGACACCGCCGATCGCGTGCGCCTCGTCGCGGGCCGGGATGATGACGGTGATGGAGGGAGTGCGGTCGGCCACGGGGCCACGATACGCGACCGGGGGCGCTGCACCGTGCGAGGTTGCGATGGGCCGCTGCCCGGGATGGCTCATCCGGGCCACCTCCACACGGTGGTATCCCCGATGTGCGCCACCGGTACCAGGAGGCCCCACGGCACCTCATCCTTCACGCGCGAGCGGAACGCCGTCCAGTTCGTCGGCCATCCGCTGGTGGGTGTCGCCGGCCCTGTCACCACATACCCCCCGCGGTACGACGAGATGTCGGGCAACGGGTTCAGGCGCCGTGCCGCTCTGCGCTGCGCCGGGTTGAGGAATGCCGGGTCGACCACGCGATCTACCGGCAGCCGCCCCATGGGGAGGAACGCATTCAGCTTCGCCCACCACACGTAGTTGTCGGACAGCACCGGCCCACGCGGCAGTGGTCGCAGGGCATCGGCCACGGCGCTGACACGGCGCACGTTGGCATCGCGGGTGCTCGCATCGTTGCGGGGTGCGATGGCGAGCACCGTCACAATGGCCAGCGCGGCAACGATCAGCGGTGACAGCCGGCCGTCCAGCGCGATGGCCACCATGAGGGCAACAGGGATGGTCATCTGGGTGAGAAACCGCGCGGGAGCATCCACGCTGATGATCGCGCCGACCTCGAGCACGACGTACGACCACACAAGCCATGCGACCGGGATCACGATGGCCTGTGTCCGGCGCACGATGCCCACCGCCAGCGCAATGAGCACGACGGGCAGGGCCAGCATCACCAGCGAGTGCGGATCCACCATCTGCCGCACGAGGAGCTCGGCAAAGGTGGAGGCCTCGCCGAGCCCTGCCACCGGTGACCGGAGGCTGCTGGCACTGGCGGTGATGGTGATGGGCCACAGCGGACGTCCATCAAACGCGAAAACGGCCATCTCCACGAGCGGGATCGCGGCCAGGCCCCCGATGACCGCTGCCACCCGCTGCCACCCGGGGCGTATCACCGGCCAGGCGGCCAGCACGACGACGGGAAGCATGAGCAGTGCGGTTTCGCGGCACGCCCACCCGGCCCCGAGGAGCACGCCCGAGGCGAGCAGCCACCGGGTGATGTGGGGCGACCGCCGGGCCCTGAGCGCGGCCCACACTGCGAGTGCAACGAATGCCGGCATCACGGCATCTGGTCGCAGACGCGTGGCCATGAGCACTTCGATCGGGGCGACGGCCACGAGTCCCGCCGCAACGAGTGCCGGTCGCCGCCCGGCAAGCTCCCGTGCGATGAGGAATGCGACGACGATTGAGACCAGCGAGATGACAAAGGGCCAGGCAATGGCCGAGTAGTCGTCGGCACCGACCACCCGGAAGATGGCCGCAACCGGCCACAGGAACACGCTGCGGGCGCCAAACCACTCGGCATCACCGGAGGGCAGGTGACCCGACGCCAGGTTCTGGGCCACCGCGACATACCGGGAGTCGTCGCTGCCAAGGGCGAACGAGGTGCCCCCGAGGGCCCACACCCGCAGGAGCACGCCCACCAGGAGGATCACCCCGAGCACGAGCGCCGTGAGACCCCGCTCGCCGGAGATGGCAGCGCGGATGCGCTGCCAGAGGTGCTCGATCAACGGAATGCTCCGGTGCAGCGGCTCCGCGGTGGGCGCGGGCCGGGCGAGGGGGTCGCGGCGGTCGGGGGTGCTCATGCCTGTGCCCGGCGACCCCGCAGGTTGCGCAGCGACAACCGGGCGTCGGCCAGTTCGCGCGGCGCGAGCACGCGGGCGAGTACCACGAATACTGCGCCGCCAACGGCTCCCACGACGGCGAGCCACACGACCGCGCCCCAGAACGTGTCACCCGATGGCATGAGGAACACCGGGACGAGCGCCGCGGCAGTGCCGCCCAGGGCAGCTGCCAGTACGCGGCCCTGCTGCTGGGCGAGTGCACGCACGGAGATCTCGGGGGTATTCCTGCGCAGGAACCACAGCGTGATGACGGTGTTGAGGTACACGGCGATGGCGCTGGCCAGCGCAAGCCCGGCCTGCTGCAGCGGTTGCAGGAACACCAGATCAAGCCCGATGGTGACCACCACGCTGATGATGGTGGCGATCATCACTTCGCGTGCACGGTTGCCGGCCGAGAGGGTGCGGTTGAGCAGGTAGCCGATGAAGTTGCCCCACACCGCGACCCCATAGAAGGCCAGTGGCGACGCGATCTCCGACACGCATGCGGCATCGCACTTGCCCCGGCCGAACGCCACCTGAGCGATCTCCGACGCACCGATGGTCATGAATACCGTGACGGGGATGGCCACAAGCGCCAGGATGCCCGCAGCGCGATGGAAGGCGGCGGCGGTCTCGTGCCGCTTCCCCTTGGCGACATACCCCGCGATGAGGGGAAATAGGGGCATGAGCAGGGGAAACAGCAGCACGGTGCGGGGTGCTGACCCGAGCGCATTCGCAAAGGAGAGCGCGGCGTTCCGACCGGCCTCGAGCGACGAGGCGAAGAGCTTGTCGGTGAACGAGTTGATCTGCTGCAGCACCGATGCCGCGAGCACGGGGATGGCGAGCACCAGCGTGGGCGAAAGGCTGGGGTGCCTGAGCGACATGTGGCCGCCCCCCTTCCGGGCCTCGCGACTGAACTGCGGAAGCTGCAAGAGCACCTGCAGCAACGCGCCCAGCGTGACGCCCCACGCGGCTGCGGTGATGCCGAGGGTGCCGGCACCGGCGATGACACCGATCAGGATTCCCGCGTTGAACGCCACGCCCACGGCTGCTGGCCCGGCGAACCGCCGGTGCACCTGCAGGATGGCGGTGAACAGGGCGCTGAACCCCTGCAGCATCAGTGCGGGTGCCATCACCCGAAGGAGGTCTGCGGCGACTTCGGACCGCTCGGGGCCCATGTCGAACAGCGCCACCGGGCCCTCGGGCCAGATGGCAATGAACGCCGTGAGCGCAATGAGCACAATGCCCACCCAGGCGAAGATGGACCACAGGAGCCCCCACGCGCTGTCGGTACCGGACCGCTCGCGCTCCTGCTGGAACACCGGGATGAGCAGGGTTGTGAGCACGTAGAGCAGTACGGCCGCCACCGTGTTGACCAGAAAGAGCGCGTTGACGTAGGCATCGGTCTGGGCCGTGGTGCCGTACACACCCGCCAGCACGATCTCGCGTACGAACCCGAGGGTGCGGGAGAGGATTCCGAAGAGGGCGACGACGGCTGCCGCCCGCGCCACCTGCCGGATGCTCATGGGGTGGGCGCCAGCCCGTAGAGGGTGCGGACCCCCGTGAGGATCAGCCGCCCGTCCACGCCCACCGCGGGCGTGTAGCGCCCGTCGCGGAACGTAAAGGCCCGGCGCCCGGTGCTGGTCTCAAGGGCGTAGGTACGCCCTTGCCGCGGATTACGTGCAAGCGTCGCGAACCACACCAGCCCACCGATGACCGTGGGCGATCCGGCGATGCGCTCCCCCGCGTCGTACGACCAGCGCACGCCACCGGTCACTGCCGAGAGGGCATACAGGCGATGGTCGTAGGAGCCCACATACACGGTGTCGCCGCTCACGGCGGGACTCGAGTACACCCAGTCGCCGAGTACGCGCACCCAGGCCACGGATCCGTCGTGGGCGTCGAGCGCAGTGACGCGCCCATTGACGTTGGCCACATAGATGCGCCCGTAGGCCACCGCGGGGTTTGCGTAGAACGTGCCGGGACCCCCGAGCAGCCGCCCGGGGCTGGTGGCCCGCCAGTGAATCCGTCCGGTGCGCGCATTGAACGCGGTGACCTGACCGCTGTAGTCGCCCACCACCACGTCCCTGCCCGACCGCGCGAGACTCGACTTCACCGGGCCCGCTGCCCTGGAGGTCCACAGCACCGCACCGGTGCGCACATTGAGGCACTTTATGAGGCCGTCGAGGGTGCCCACGTAGGCGCGGTTGCCAATGATGAGCGGCGACGACTCAACGGATGAGCCCACCTTGCGATGCCACACCACCTGCCCGTGGTCGAAGCGGCGGGCGGTCACGTAGCCATCGTCGGTGGAGAACAGCACCAGGTCGCCGGCGATTGCCGGCGATGCCGCCACGCGCCCCGAAAGCTTGACGTACCAGTAGATGCCACCGGTGGCCACGCTCAACGAGAGCGCGTACCGGCCATTGGTACCGAACACGAGCCGGCCATCGCTCACAACGGGTGGGAACTCCACCAGCGCCCTGGCTTCGCGCTGCCACACCTCGGTGAATGGGGGTGCCAGATCGAGGTCCGGATTGGCCCGGGTGCGTTCGGCGTTGTAGCCGTACTCGGGCCACGAGGTGGATGTGGCGTTACCAACCGGCGCCTCCGCGGCCACGAAGCCCTCGGAGGTACCCAGTTGGTCGCCCGAGTCGAGGCCCCCGGAGATAACCAGCAGCCCCACGCATGCGAGGGCCAGAAGAATGCAGACGCCCGACACGAGCCAGGCAATGCCCTTCTGCGTACGCGGGATGAGCCGCATGGGTGGGCGCCCGGCCTAGGTGGCCGAGGCCCCTCGCCGCCTTGTGCCACCCACGATGAGGGCCACGACGGTGCCGAGCAGCAGCCCGATGAGGCCACCGATAATCGCCGTGCGCATCTGGTTGCTGCTGCTGCTGGACGACGTCGCACTCTTTGCGAGCGAGACCACGGCCGGCGCCTCGATCTGCTGCACGCGCGCCAGCTGCAACTGCGCGGTGGCCAGATCGGTGCGCAGCGATGCCAGCTGGGAGATAACCGCCGACTGGTTTGCGCCACCCCGGTTGGCCTGTATCTGCAGGGCAGCCACGTCGGCCTTTGCTGCGCGCACCTGGTTCTCGAGGGTCTGCTGCACCTTCGCGTAGCCGCTGTTGGCCCCCGCCAGCGCCACCTCGGCGTAGGCATTGGCCAGCGTGATGGAGGTGTCGGTGCTCCCTGTGCGTGCGGTGATGGTGGCGATGGCCGGCTGGTTGGTGCTGGTGGTGCCGGGCGCCCGCGGCACAGAGATGTCGGAGCCCGAGTTCACCTGCGACCGCGTGAGGCCGGTTTTCGCCGCCACGGCGTCCACCACCACATCGCCCTGCAGGATCGTGGCCGCGGTGAGCGGGTTGGTGCCGGCCGTCTGGGCGAGGTTGCCCATCATGGTCGTGGCCTGGCCCAGGTACACCTTTGCCGACGCCGTGTACTGGGTGGTTGAGGTGAGGGTGAAGAGAAGCCCGATGGCCGCCCCCACCACTGCGGCGATGACGATGTACCACTTGCCCCGCCAGATGGTGCGCCCCACATCCCCCAGGGTGATCTCGCGATCAGATGCCACTGGTCATCGCCTCCTCGCCGCGGTCCGCCATGGGTACGAGTGCCTCACCATCGCGCATGAGGATGTGCTCCGAGAGGAATCGTGTCATCACGACACCCGCGCGGTGCTCTCCGAGCCGGGCCGGGACGTCCTCACCTGCAGCCATTGCCAGGATGAGTGCGGGGTAGTCACCGCCCGCCGCGAGGGGCAGCGGAAAGCCGCCGCCGAAGCGGGTGTTGATGTCGGTGATGCCAAGGATGTCGCCATTCTCGCGGAAGCACTGGATGGTGCAGGGCCCGACAAGGCCGATTCCCTCGATGGTGCGCGCGGCGAGGTCCACCAGCTGCGGGTCGTCGAGGGTCTCGCCCTTGATCTGCTCGCCGCCCTTGCTCTGCAGCATGGAGCGGGGAATCGCACCAATGGCACGCGCATCGAGCGACCCCAGGCAGTCGATGCTGAACTCCTCACCCGGAAGCGCCTTCTGGATGACGCTCGCCACGGGTGTGCGTGCCAGGAAGAAGTCGAGCTCGTCGGTGTCGTCGCAACGGTGGATCCACCGACCGGCGAACCCGATGCGCGGCTTGATCATCACCGGAAACGGCAGCGACGACTGATCGATGGTGCCGAGTTGCCAGGTGGGTGGCGAGGGAAGTCCCGCCGCCTCGAGCATCTCGTGGCACAGCCACTTGTCCTGGCATCCGGCCGCCACCTGCGGGGTGGGAAGGAATGCCCGCCCGCCTGCCTGAACGATGAGCGGTGCCGCCTCGGCCAGCATCACCGGATCGAGATCGGTGAGGGGAAGCACGGCCCCCACGCCCTCGCGCGCAACCACGTCGGCCACCGCGCGCCCGTACCCCGGGTCGTCCACGGGCGGCAGCGTCACCACCAGATCGGCCGCGTACAGCGATGGCGACAGCGGGTCGAGGTCGCTCACGACGACCCGCCCGCCCTGTCCCCGGCGATGCAGGGCGTCGCGGAAGGCCCGCACGATGTCCACGCGCTGGCCGGCACAGGTGAGCAGCACCGACGGGGAGTCAGCCACCGGTGCGCTCCGTCAGGTCGAATCCGCCGCTCTCGCCGCGGTATGAGCCCTCGCCGCGCACAACCACGCGCACCGTCTCAAGAAGGATGCGCAGGTCGCGGGCCATGCTCCAGTTGTCCACGTAGTCCACGTCCAGCGCGATGCGCGCCGACCAGGGGATGGATGCCCGGCCACGCACCTGGGCCAGTCCGGTGACCCCGGGCCGTGCCAGAAGCCGCCGCCGTTGGGTGGCGTCGTAGCGCTCCACCTGCGATGGCACGGTGGGCCTGGGCCCCACAAGGCTCATGTCGCCCTTCACCACGTTGATCAGCTGCGGCAGCTCGTCGAGCGACAGGCGCCTGAGGATGCGACCGGCGCGGGTGATCCGGTCGTCGTCCTCGGTGACGGCGAGCCCGGCACCGATGTGTTCGGCGTTCACGACCATCGAACGGAACTTGAGGACCCTGAACGGCTTGCCGAACGCACCCACCCGCTCCTGGCGGAAAATGGCCGGGCCGTCGGAGTCGCGGCGCACCCAGAGGGCGATGCCGGCCATGACCGGTGCGAGCGCGATCGTCGCGGGCACCGCGACCACGAGGTCGAGGGCACGCTTCGCTGCGCCGCCGACCGGACGAGTGGCTGGCGCGCTGCCGGCCTCGGTGTCGGGAACGATCTGCTGCACGTGCTCACCACGGTAGCGGAGCGGTTCATCTGGCGATGCAATGGTCATTTGGCGCGCCGCCGTCGTGCGCGCGAACGGGGGGATGCCGCGAGGTCGTCCACCAGCCGCACGAAGCGGGCTGCGAGCACTGCACGGTCGTACTCGGCGAGTGCGTACTCCCGTCCCCGGGCGCCTCTGGCAAGCCCCGTGGCCCGGTTGGCGGCGGCGTCGCGGATGGCGGCGGCCATGGCCGCGGGGTCTTCCGGCGCCACGTTCCAGCCGCAGTCGGCACGGTCGATGAGCCCGGTCAGCTCGCCAACCGGCGCAGCGGCGAGCAGCGGCCTCCCAGCGGCCATGTAGTCGAACGTCTTGTTGGGCAGCGCCCCCGCGAACAGGGGCATGTCCTGGTACGGGATGAGCCCGATATCGGCACGCTCGAGATACGACGGCACCGCGCGCTTGGGCACCGAGTCGATGAAGGTGGTGTTTTGCAGGCTGAGGTCACGGGCCATCTCCTGCAGCATGGGCTTCTGGTCGCCGCCTCCCACCAGGACGATGCGGATGGACGGGTCGTCCTCCAGCATCTTCGCGGCCTGAAGAACGGTGCCCAGCGACGAGTAGGTGCCGTGATTGCCCACGTACATGGCGACAAAGGCGTCGTCGGGCACACCCACGTCGGCGGGCGGGTGCTCACCGCCTGCGATGTCCAGGTCGACTCCGTTGGTGATGAGGCTGATGCGACCCGCCGGGATGCCCTGCGCCGCGATGCCATCTCGGATGCCCTCGGTGAGCGCCACGATGCGGTCGGCCCGCCGGTAGGCGTAGTGCTCCATCTTCCGTGCCGCGCCAATGACGCGGGAATCCTTGACCACGCCCATGGGAATGATGGAATCGGGCCAGAGGTCGCGCACTTCGAGAAGCAGCCGGCATCTCCTCGCGCTTGCAAAGGCCGCGGCGGCGGCAGCAGCGGGCAGTGGTGGCGACGACGCCACGACCACGTCGGGGCGCGGGATACGGAGTTCGGCCAGCACCGACCACAGCGCGAATGTGGCGTAGTTACTCATGCGTGAGCGCATATCGCGCCCGTAGCCCGGCGTTGAGTAGCAGCGGATGACATTGACGCCGTCTTCACGCGACTTCACGATGCGGCGCCCCCGGTACTCCTCGGGGATGGTGCGCTCCTTGTGCTGCACGTAACTGGTGACCACCGTGACGTCGTGCCCGGCGCGGGCGAGTGCCCGGGTGTGCTGCCAGTGGCGAACGCCGCCCGGCTGATCGGCGGAGACGAAGTACTGCGAGACGTAGAGCACGCGTGCCATCAGCCGAGGACCTCCTCGTAGAACGATGTGAGGGCATCGGCCTCGTTCTCAAATGCCATGCCGTCGAGGAATGCCCGACGTCCGGCCGCGCCCATGGCACGCGCACGATCGGGGTTCTGCAGCAGATCGCGGATGGCGGCAGCGTGGGCATCGGGGTCGTCGAATGGCACCACGATGCCGCACCCGGTGGCCCGCACGATGGCCGCCATGCGCGGCAGGTCGCTGGCCACCACCGGCCGACCCATGGCCATGGCCTCCACCAGCTTGGTGGGCACAGCGCGGTCGTAGTTGCCGTGGCGCCGCAGCGGGATCCAGGCAATTGCCGATCGCCTGAGCAGATCCGGCACCGCGGAGTGATCCACCACGCCCAGATACTCGATGTCGGGCGGCAGTGGACCCACCTCGCCGGGGCCGGCCAAGAGAAGGCGTGCGCCGTCAACTCCCACGCGGGGAAATGCCTCGAGCATGAGCGGAAGCCCACGTAGGGGTCCGAGACCTCCCACGTACAGCACGACGGGCCCCTCGGGCTCGCCGGGGTCGCCGAACTGCGAGGCATAGGGGCTGTTGCTCACGCTCACGGCCCGGCACCCTGCGGCAGCGAAGCGGGCGGCCAGATCCTCGTTCGCGGTGACCACGCCTGACAACCGCCGGCCACCGGCGCGTTCCATGCCTGCGGCCATTGCGGCAACGGGGCGCCTGAGCGGCCCTGGGATCCACCGCTTGGTGCGGGTGGTCTCACCCAGGTACTCATGGGCGTCGTAGATCACCGGCCTGCCGGTGGCGCGGTGCAGCCACACGGCGGCGGGAAGAAGTTCGGGGTCGTGCACGTGGTACGCGTCGGCGTCCACCGCGCGCGCCTGTCTGACAAGGCGCACCCCGCGGGTTATGCGGCCGAGCCGGCCACCCCCGCGTGGGGCGGCCATCACCTCGGCGTCGGCACCCGCGGCGGTGAGTGCCCCCACCTCTTTGTGGAAGATCCGCACGTCGCGTGGGCTGTGCACGCTTGTGAGATGCACGATGTGACGGCCGTCGAGACGTGCCCCCTCCGGGCGATGGGGCGGCGAGATGGGACCCAGAGTTGCCCCCCGGTCCATCAGCTCGTCCAGCAGGTTCTCCCACACGCGGTCGTAGCCCGGCGCCCGCTCCTCGGCCAGATACGTGTTGTGCCAGAGCAGGGCCACGCGGCCACCGGCCACGCGCACGCGGTCGAGCACGGCCAGCGCCTTGTCGCGCGCGTCGTCGGCGGCGAGGCCCAGATGCGAGTGCAGGGTGGTGTCCATCACCGCAAGCGGCACAAGATAAATATCCGCGGGGCGCTCCTCGCCCACGATCCAGGGCCGGAATGGCCGGGCGTATCCGGCAGCGAATCCCGGACGTTCGCTGAACCCAAGGCTGGCGTCGTAGGCGAGACCGGCACGCTCCACCCGCAGGGGGGTGTCGTGGTACCTGAAGCGCAGGTAGTGGAAGCGCACGCCGCGGATGTCGCCGGCCTCGCCGCGCAGCACCGCAACCTCCTCGGTAAGTGCCTGCTGGCTCTCCGATGACGCAAAGGCGCCGTGCAGGGCCACCTCGCCACCCATCGCATGCACCGCGGCGGCCAGATTGCGCCGTTCGCGCTCGTAGGTGCGCCGCGGGGTGCCGTCCAACCTGTGGCGGTTGCGCCCGATGAGGAACACGGTGGATCTGAGCCCGCGGCGCCACGTGGTCTCAAGCAGGTCGGTGATGTTGTCCCACGGATCGTGGTGCACCAGATCGCGCACGGCGGTTGGGCCCCGGCGCTTCACCGACCGGGCGATGCCCCGGGGCGTGTGCCGCCGAATGCGGTCGATGTCGTGGGTGAGGTGCACAGTCCACTCGGTGGGCGAGGGCATGCCGAGCGCATCACGGAGTGCTGCGAGGTAGCCCTCAACGGCGGGATCCTCGATGTCGAGGCCCGCAATATGCGTGAACGCGCTGCGGGCGAATGGAAGCCGCCCGAAGCGGTCACGGTCGGCCACTCGGTATTCGTCCCAGCGGGCCAGCAGGTAGAACGCACTCGCCACGATGTCGCCGGGGATGGGCGCGTGCGGCCCCACTGGAGGAAACAGCAGGGTGAGCCCGGCCGCGTGGTGCACCGCGTCGCCCGGGAATGCCTCCTGCCCCTCGAAAAACGCTTGGGCCTCGCACTGCATGGGAATCCAGATGCCCGAGTCGGGCGGGTCCGGGGCGTAGGTGATGTCGCTCTCGCCATCGGTGAACACGGCCTCGTGGCCCAACCCCTCAGCGAGGGTCTCCAGCACCCATCGGGCGCGTGGCGCAAATGCCTCGCGAGCACCCGTGATGCAGATCGACAGCGTGGTCATCTGATCCTCCGGGTGAGAAGTCGGCGCATCTGGTCGATGCCCGGGCGCGGGTCGGAGACCGACCACACGCCATCGATGATCGGCGGCGTGAGCGTGCGGGTGAGTTCGCGACGGCTCAGGCGACCCCTGCGCAGCTCGCCGGCACTCGCACCCAGATGCTTGGCACCCAGCACCCACCGGACGTCGCTGCGGTGCCCCTCGGGCCACGTGTGTGGGCGGCCGACGGCGTCGAGGAAGGCGGCCTCGGGAATGTTGACCCCCACCTCGGTGGCCAACGAGATCCACAACCACGACCGCGGGTTGACCTCAATCAGGTAGTCACGGCCATCGCGGGTGTCGCGTTTGACCTCCACCTGCGAGATGCCATGGAATCCCATCTCATCGAGCAGCGCATGGCACCGCCCGGCCAGGCTCGGGTCCCACCACGCCTCGGCAGCCCGGGCGGTGCCGAACCCGGCGGGCCACTGAAGAAGTTTGTGTCCCGTGAATGACGCCAACGGTGTGCCGTGGGCATCGCGGTAGCTGCCGAGGGTCCACAGGCACTCATCGCCGCCAGGGATGACCTCGGAGATCTGGGGAAGGTGGGCTGCTGCGCGGTCCCATTGCCGAAGCAGCGCGTCGGCGTCCTCGGCCTGCAGCACCTGGCGCCCAAACGTGCGTTTGAAGCCAGCGGGGTCGACACGCGGCTTGAGGATGACGGGGAACCGCATCTCGCCGATGGCAGCACGCACGTCGCTCTCGTCGGTGGGCTCGACCGTGGCGGGCACGGGGAACCCAATGCGGCGCGCCGCGGCGTGCTGACCGGACTTGTCGATGTAGGGCGAGAGGTCGTCCCACGGGCTCCACGGCATGCGGAACCACTGGGCGATGTGGGCCTCTGCCGGGCCGACGACCTCAATGGCCTCGTCGTGCGTGGGAAAGAGCACACCCGGTACGTCGAGCGATCGTCCGAGCGCCGCGAGATCGTCGAGGAATCCCGCGGGGTCGCCCACCGGGTCGCGCACGACCTCGGCGCGTGCGTGCCGCGACAGCATGCCGAGCGCCTTCGGGTCGGAGTCGGTGGCGATAACCGGAATGCCCCGGGCCGCCAGCGACCGGATGATGCCCAGCGCATTGGGGCCAGATGCCTGAAGCACCACGGCCACGCCGTCGGTGGTCATGGTCATGTGGCGATCACCCGCCGGTACACGTCTTCCATGCGTGCGGCGTTGGCCGCCCACGTGTAATCGGCCTCGCTGCGGCGAAGGGCTTCGGCACCCATGGCAGCGCGCAGCGTGGCGTCACCCATCACCCGGGCAAGCGCTGCCGCCAGCCCCACTGGGTCCTTCGGCTGCACCAGCAGCCCCGTGGCTGGATCGTCGACGATCTCGGGTGTGCCATCCACGGCGGTGGCCACAACCGGCAGCCCGCAGGCCATGGCCTCGCACACCACGGTGGGAAGGCCCTCCGAGAGGCTCGGCAGCACAAATACGTCGCCCGCTGACATGACCCACCCCACGTCATCGTGCGGCACCTTGCCAAGCCACGTGATGCGACCCTCAATGCCCAGCTCGCGTGCCCGGGCCTCCGCCGGCCCACGCATCTCGCCGATCCCGGCCATCACCAGGGTCGGCGCGCCCTCGGGTCGGCGGGCGAGGATTCCCATGGCCTCGATGAGGTCGTCAACGCCCTTTCGCGGCACCAACTTGCCCACGTACGAGATGGTGGGCGCATCTGGATCAAGCCCCAGGCGCTCGCGGGCCACGCGTGCGTCGCGGGGCAGAAACACCGTGGCGTCGGCGCCATTGGGTACCACCGTGATTGCCCGGCGGGGCCGGGCGATGGCGTTGGCAGCCTGCCCGATGGCGTGGCTCACCGTCACCACGGCGTCAAGATTCTCGATGGCCTCAGCCACCCGCATACGCGATGCCGCACCCATGGCGGGGATGTCGAGCACGTCGGCGCGATGGGCGGTGCCCACGGCGGGCACGCCGAGCTCGTGCCCCACACGCGCGGCCGCCCAGCCATCGGGCACAACCATGTGGGCGTGGATCACGTCGATTGGCCACTCGCGGTGGATGTCGCGCATGGTCCTCCGCACACCCAACAGGAAGGCGTCGGCGTTGCGGTGGCCCAGACGCGCGCCCGGAAGCGTGAGCTTGCGCGGGTAGTACACCTGCACGCCGTCGAGTTCCGCCCGCGGCTTCACGTCGCGGTACGACGCCCACCGGCTGAGGCCCGGTGGCACCCAACCCTTGGGCGACACCACGCGCACGTCGTGGCCGCGGTCGCACAGGGCCTTCACCTGCTCGTGCACGAAGATTCCGCCGGTCGGATTGACCGGGCTCGGATACATGTGGCTGAGCATGAGAATGCGCAGGGGGCCGAAATCGCTCAGGGGATCCTCCCGTCGGGGCCGGCTCGCCGGGCGAGCGCGATGGTGGCGAGGCACAGACCGAAGGTGATCCACATGGGCGCGAAGGCGATGACCGTGGAACACGCGAGGCTGCCGGTGATGAACCCCAGCAGGGCGAGAAGCCCGGCAAGCCCCATGTACCGCATGAGCGGGTCACCGCTGCCGCGGGCGGCACGGAAGCAGCCCACGAGCATAAATATGTAGAGCGCGGCGTAGAGGACCAGCCCCACCACGCCGGTGTCCACGAGCACTTCGAGGGTCCAGTTATGCAGGTTGGCCACGCCTTCGTAGCCATTCTGAGATCGCACCGTGTTCTCGGCATTGCCGGCGCCCACGCCCACCCCGCCGGTGCCCGCCGCGATGTCGATGCCCTTGGTCAGCAGTGTGCTGCGCACCGCACCCGAGCCCTGGCCCGAGCTCACCTGGGCCTGCAGCGTGCTGAAGCTCAGCTTGGCCACAGCCTGCTCGGGGATGGGCACGATGCCGGCCCCGAAGAGCGAGGGGATGATGAGGGCCAGTGCCGCCCCCACCACGACCACGCTCGCCACAAAGGCCCGGCGCATAGAGCGGTCGGTGGCGAGCACCACGAGCATGCCGACGAGGATGATTCCCACCGCCACGAGGTTGGCCTTCGACCCGCTGAAGAGGATGAAGACGATCGCCACGATCGCGCCCGCCGCGCCGAGGATCCTCACACGGGCGTCGCGTGCCACCACCGGCAGCAGCACCAGGTAGGGCAGGGTGAGCGACAGGTACGTGGCGAAGTTGTTCTGGTTGCCGAAGAACGACGTGGCGGCGAATGCGCCCTCGCGAGGCGTGAGCGCCGAGGCGGGGAAGTGCACTCCCGCGAACACCTCGGCCAGTGCACCCAGGATTGACAATACGAATGCCACGGTCAGCGCACCCAGCACCCACGACAGATACCTGCGCGACGATGCCGTGATCGGAATGGCCAGCATCAGTCCGCTGCTGATGATGAGGAAGGTCGTCCAGCGGACGGCGTCGGTGGTCGACCCGGCCCAGCTGATTGACACCAGCGCCCAGCCCACCCAGCCCGCCACCAGTGCCATGGGCATGCCCAGGCCATTGGGCACCGGGAGCCCCCGGCCCATCAGCAGCCAGGTGGCGATCCCCAGAATGATGAGTACGGCCACCAACCTGAACGCGAATACCTCGGCGTGCCCGGGAACCCCGAGATTGGGGCCGATGATCGCAGTGATGAGGGCCACCAGCACCGCGGCACGGCCAAGTTCGGGCAGGGTGCGGGCCCGGACCAGCATGACCCCCACAAGGGCCACGGCCAGCAGCACGCCGGGGACTGGCGCGTACGCGGCGAGGGCGCCTGCGGCGACCGCGGCGACGAGAACGAAGACCGCGGCGCGGATGCCGACACCCCCGAGGGCGCCGGTCGGCCCGGTGGGTACGCGTACCGACATCTGAGAGGTGACGCTAGCAGGAGCGCCGCCGCCGTCCGTTACGCGGGGCGCCCTGCGGCCGCTGCCAGAATCCCCAGCACGCGGTCGGTTTCGTGTGCAAGGGAGTGCTCCATGGCCGCCGCACGGCAGGTCTCCGGGTCGGGCCCGGCATCGAGCATCCGCACGAGCCCCTCCGCGATGGACACCGGATCGCGCGGATCCACGATCACGCCCGCCACGCCGTTGGGGACCACCTCTTTCAGGCCCCCCACCGACGTTCCCACCACCGGGCGCCCACTGGCCATGGCCTCCAGCGCGGCCACGCCCAGAGGTTCCACAAGGCTCACCTGCGCCACCACGTCGGCCGCGGTCATCCAATCGGTCACGCTGCGGTTGGGGACCACACCCGTTCTGTGCACGGCACCTGGGATACCGAGACGCCGTGCACCGGCATCGATCACCGGGGCCTGAGGGCCGTCTCCCACAAACACCAGACGGGCATCCGGACGATCGGCATGAAGGCGTGCGAATGCCTGCAGAAGACCCATGGGATTCTTGCGTTCGCTGAGACCACCGACCGCAAGGACGATGGGCACGTCGGCGGGGAGCGACAGCCGCGCGCGCGCAGCCAGTCGGTCGCCGATCTGGAAGCGGTCGGTATCCACGCCCATGCTGGCCACCTCAACCCGCTCGGGTCGAAGGCCCTCCTCGTACATGCGCCCGGCGAGCCACTCGCTTACGGCGATGACCATGGCGGCTCCCGAGACGGCGCCGCTGCTCAACTGGCGGATGCTTCCCCGCGAGAGATTGGCCACGTCCCCGCCATGTGCGGTGATCACCCAGGGGGTGCGTCGCATGCGTCCCGCCAGCGACGCGATGAGGCCGGTGGGAAAGAGGTAGTGCGCCCAGATCACATCGACGTCGCCGGCACCACGCATGGCCTGCGTGGCCAGGCGTGCGTACTTCGCGGGAGTGCGAAGCGCCCCTGATGCGCGGCTGTTGATGACCACGCGATCCACATCGACACCGCGGGTCTCCATGCAGTCACACATGCGCTCGATAAACGCGCCGTAGTCGGGTGCACCCGGACCGGGGTACATGTTTGACAGACACATCACCCGCAGGGGTGGGAGGGTCATGGCGCCTCCGCGCTGCCCGGCTCGGGCAGACCGTTGTTCCGCGCCGTGGCCACGATCACCGCGATCCCCGCCGCAAGCAGCCACGTGTACGGGTCCTCAATGAGCGCCGAGTACAGGAGCGCGTGCACGAAGATGCCCACGAGCCCGGCAAGCATCATGGC
>JBMOGE010000020.1:0-28777 GCA_049318525.1 Miltoncostaeaceae bacterium | reverse complement strand
GCCCGCAAGGGTCTCGCCGATACCGCGCTGAAGACGGCCGACTCCGGCTATCTCACCCGTCGTCTTGTGGACGTGTCGCAGGACGTCATCGTGCGCGAGCGCGACTGCGGTACCACCGAGGGTATCGAGGCCACGCTGCAGCACGATGGACGCACCAACCCGTCGCTGCTGGGCCGTGTCATCCTCGGGCCGGTCGTAGATATGTCCACAGGCGAGATCGTGGCCGAACTCCGTCCGGATGAGCCGAATGAGAACGACGAGGACGCAGTGGAGGCATATCGCTCCGTCGAGATCGAGAGCACGCTCCTGGAGCAGCTCACCGATCTGGGCACTCGTCACCCGCACTCATCGATCACCGTGCGTTCACCGCTCAAGTGCCGCAGCGCCGTGGGCGTGTGCACGCGCTGCTACGGCCGCAACCTTGCCTCGGGCAAGATGTGTGAGCCGGGCGACGCGGTGGGCATTATCGCCGCGCAGTCCATCGGTGAGCCGGGCACGCAGTTGACCATGCGTACGTTCCACACCGGCGGTGTGGCCGGCGCGGACATCACACAGGGTCTGCCGCGAATCGTGGAGCTCTTCGAGGCCCGCAGGCCCAAGGCGCTCGCCCATGTGGCGGCGCACGACGGCTGGCTGCGCATTGAGGATGACGAGACGCGCCCCGGCGCGGCCATCATCAGCATCGAGCCGCCTGTGAGCATTGAGGTGGGTCGAAAGAAGGAGCCGATCCGCGAGCCCGTCGCCTACAACGTGCTCAAGCGCACGCAGATCAGGCGTGACCTCGAGGAGGGCTCGTGGGTGGAGGCCGGCGATCTGCTGACCGACGGCTCGGCATTCCCGAGTGACGTCCTCGATGCCCAGTCGGGTATCGATCTGGGCATCACCGGCACCGTCGCATCGGTCACGGCTGGCCGCGCCGACAAGGGTGCGAAGTCGCGCACCATCAAGGTCGAGGTACTGGGCGAGGATGGCGTGCAGGTGCGGTACATCCGCGTGCCGGTTGACCGTCCCGCTCCGCCCATCCACGAGGGTATGCACGTCCGCGAGGGCGTTCACATCACGGGTGCCGGCTGGGGGCAGGGCGACCGCGCCACCAAGACGGAGGCCTACCTCGTCGCGCAGGTCCAGGAGGTCTACCGCTCGCAGGGAGTGGAGATCAACGACAAGCACGTCGAGGTCATCGTCCGTCAGATGCTCCGCAAGGTGCGCATCGAGGAGCCGGGCGACACGAACTTCCTGCCCGGTCAGCTGGTGGACAAGCCGGTGCTCTTCCGCGAGAACCAGCGCGTGCGGTTTGCCGCAGCCGAGAAGCTCGGCAAGGGCAAGGGCAGGGGCAAGGCCAAGGCCAAGAAGATGAGTACGCCCGAGGTCGAGATGCAGCTGGACGCCGCCATGGCGATGTACGTGCCGCTCATCCTGGGAATCACCAAGGCCTCGCTCGCCACCGAGTCGTTCCTGTCGGCGGCCTCCTTCCAGGAGACCACGAAGGTGCTCACCGACGCGGCCCTGGAGGGCAAGGTCGACCGCCTGCGCGGCCTGAAGGAGAACGTGATCATCGGGAAGCTCATCCCGGCGGCCACCGGCCTTCCCAGGTACCGCAATTTGGAGATCGAGCCGGTACGCCGTGCCCCGGCGCTGCTCGAGTTCGATCTCGACGAGCCGTTCTCGCTCGTCGGTGACGAAGTGGACGATCTCGTGGGCCTCGGCTCCACGGACGGCACCTACTCGTTTGAGCCGGAGCCCACTCCCGAGGCGGTTCGGGAGAGCGACTCCGAGTAGTCGGTCAGCCGGTTGTACCGCTCCCGACGGGGTCATTCCCGTCGGGAGCGTGCGGCCGCTGCCAGGGCCAGATCGGGGCATGCCGATCCTCGGGGTACCGCGCCAGGGCTGCGGTCATCTTCCTCACCCCGTAAAAGCGCTGTGCCCAACGCGAGGTGGGCCGCGCAAGCCTGATCGTCCCGATGATGGCGATCGGAATGATCAGAATGCCGAGCGCTGCGAAGATCCACTTGCCCTTGAGGAAGCAGGCAACCGCAAGGATGAGCGACAGCGTGTGGAACCCGAGGATGGTCCACGACCCGGCGCTATTGGCATTGGAGATGACGTCGGCCCAGAACGGAAGCCCGAGTGCGATGAGGGCCAGAAGCGATCCGGCGACGACGACGGCATCCACTGACCTGCGCCCCTCACGCTCCCAGTACACGTCACGGAGCGTGAGCCACAGCGCGAACTCATCGAGTGTGAGCGCAGCCCCGATACCGAAGAGCGTGGGGATGATCCAGGCGAGCGACGTGGGCAGGTCGGGGTTCCATGAGATTCCCAGCGCGCCGCTGATGAGCAGCAGAAAGACTCCGGGCACCAGATGATGAATGTGGGTGCCACCCATGGACACGTTGCCGAATGGCCCCTTGCCCGCCTTGATGAGGTGGGTGATCGTGCGCACGGTGAGAAACGTCACGAGGAATGCCAGCAGTGTGATCTGCGCGCTGCCAACCCCGGTCTGACGGATGCGTTCGTCGAACGCATCCACGACTGGAAAGGTCTCCGCCCAGATACTGGTGGTGATGGGGGCCTGAAGCATGGGTGCCAACCCTAGCCCTGTGGGTCAGGCCGGGAAGCGGATGTGCAGATGGTCATCGTGGTTGGGCCAGCGCACCACAACGCCCGACGGACCCGTGAGGTCGAGTGATGGACCGATCAGCACCAACGATGCCCCGCGCCCCACAATGTGATCAACGATGCCCTGGGCCAGCGCCCGGTCGTAGCTTCCGGGGTTGGCCGACCCGCGGGCACCGTCGCGCCGTGGCAGCCGGATATCTACGTCCAGCCCGTTCTGGTGCGATGAGTGCCCATCGATGGTTCCGCCCTTCCGGCGGGAGAGGTCGCCGATGCCGATGGCCGCGGCATTGGGATGCGCGCGCGCCCACCACTCGCCAAGCGCCATGATCTCGCGAACCAGATGCGCCGTCCCCCAGCGGGTCTCCAGTCCACCCGGCTCACGCTGGGTGCGCGGGTCGTATGTGTAGTAGCCGGTACCTGAGACGGGCAGGCGGATGCCGTTGGACAAGCTCCCGCCGTTGGGCGATCCACCCGGGTCGCTCTCATGCCAGTCGATCACCTCGCCCGCGCGCTCGCCGGTAATGAACACCGTGGGCGGCACAAGCAGGGGAGCCGGTGCGACCTGCACATCAACCGGACTCGCGGGGCCACCTGACGGCCCGCCATCCGGCAGTGCGGCGGCCAGCGGCACTGCGACCACCAGCAGGCCCAGAAGGCCGAGCCAGGCAGCGCGCCCGCGATGCGCGCGCGCACCCTCGCGGCGGGATCGGCAGGACGTGCAGGAGCACGAGGTGGGGCGGACAGGTTTCGGCATCGGGCGACCACGATATGACCACGACAGACGCTCGCGCGAAATCCCCGTTTCCGCCACCGTGCGTCGTCATGCGTGCCGGTATTCCTGCTCATCGCCGCCGCCTGCCGTACCATCGGCCGGTGCCCCGATTTCTCACCCGTCCGCTCATCGTCGTTCCCCTCGTGCTGCTGCTCGTCGTCATCGGTGCGGGCATCTGGTTCTGGGTCAGCGCCGGGTCGAGCACCGGGGTCTCGACAGCGGCCGCGCTGCGCGACTACGGCGCACCCGGAAGTACCACGACCACGGGTCCGCGGGCGGGGGCATGGACCTACCGGGTGAAGGGATCGGAGACCGTCGGGCTCGGACCGATCCAGGTGACCCGCGATCTTCCGGCCGATGCACGGCTCGTGGTGCGGCCATCAGGACATGGGTACTGGCGCACCCTCGCGCTGAGCGAGGAGCACGTGGAGGGTGTGCGGTTCGAGGTGGGCCCTGAAGGGACACGCGAAGTGGCGCGCCGTACCACGGTGACGGTTGCCGGCTTGGGGCGCGAGGACAACAGCACGCTGCGCCCGCCGCCGTTGGTGCTCCCGCGTGGGATGTCGGTGGGCGACGCCTGGCAGCAGCACTATCGCCTTCGCGAGATCACTGTTGATGCCCGCGTGCGCGTGCTCCGGCGCGATGTTGTGCGTGTGGGGGAGCGTGATGTGCCGGTGCTCGTTATCCGTACGACGGCTGACATCACTGGCATGTTCCCGGGGCAGCGCACGGATACCCAGTGGATCGCGCCGTCGCTCGCACTCCCCGCGCGCTGGACCATCGCGATGGAGATCGGTGGGGCGGCCTCGCTGAAGATGACCGCCGACCTGACGCTGGCCTCGACCGAACCGGTGAAGTGATGGGCCCAATGGGCGGTGATCGCGCACCGATGCCCATCGTGCTGCTGGTGCTGGTGGCGGGCGTCCTGGCGTTCACCTCCGACCAGCCGCTCGTGCTGGCTGCGCTGGCTGCAGGGGCGGTGATGTTTCTGCTCGCCGCACCCGGGCGCCCGGGGCATCTCGTGCTGATCGGCGCGTTGGTGTCGGCGGCTGGCGTGCTCATCCTCACGCCGCTCGTCAGCGGGCAGGGCGACCTGGTGCTGTTCACGATCCCCATGCCCCCTCCGCTCAATGGCGAGATCACCGCCGAGGAACTGGGTGCCGGGGCCGCCGCCGCCGCGCGCGTACTGGCGACCGTGGCGCTGGCCGCAGCACTCTTCGCGTGGGCCGACCCCGATCGCATGCTCGCCGGTGTGGGGCGGGTTGCGCCGCGCTCCGCGCTGGTATCAGCCATTGCCGCGCGCCTGGTGCCAACGCTGCGCCGAGATGCACGCGCCATCTCCGAGACCGCCCGTCTGCGGGGCATCGTGCTCACCACCGGCCCGCGCATGGCACGGGCCCGTCGCGCCGCCCCGCTGGCCCTGCCGTTGGTGGGGTCGGCGCTTGAGCGCGGGCTTGACGTGGCCGAGGCCATGGCTGCGCGGGGATACGGTGAGGGGCGGCGCACGCGTCTGCCGGAGCGTCGGATGGATATCGGGGAGCGCATCACGCTGGTTCTGACGGCTATCCTGGCGCTCGTCGCGGGGTGGGCGATCGCCACGGGCGCAGCGGGTTTCTCGTTCTTCCCGACGATGGATCCGATCTTCACCCCGGTATCGCTCACGCTGGGGGCATTTGCGCTCGCTGCGTTGGTGCTGGCGGCACTGGCACTTGGGCGCCCGAGGGGTGTTGGCCGCCAATCGGCGCCGTGATACGGTCCCGCACCCGTCCGACCGAACGTGCGTTGAAGGATTCCCGGTGATCGATCCCGGTGTCCACGACATGCACGGCATCCGGCTGGGCGACTGAATACGTCACGCTCATTCATCCGGAAGAGGCTCGTGCCTACGATTAACCAGATGGTCCGCAAGGGCCGTAAGCCCAAGGCGACCAAGACCTCGACGCCCGCACTCCGCGGCGCGCCGCAGAAGCGCGGGGTCTGCACCAGGGTCTATACGACCACCCCGAAGAAGCCGAACTCCGCGCTGCGCAAGGTGGCCCGTGTTCGCCTGACCAACGGGATGGAAGTCACGAGCTATATCCCGGGCGAGGGCCACAACCTGCAGGAGCACTCCGTTGTGCTCGTGCGTGGTGGCCGCGTGAAGGACCTGCCGGGTGTCCGTTACAAGGTCATCCGTGCAGCCCTCGACACCGCTGGTGTCTCTGACCGCAAGCAAGCGCGCTCGAAGTACGGCGCCAAGACTCCGAAGTAGGACCATGCCTCGACGCGCAGCAGTTTCCCGCCGTCCGCTCATCGCGGACCCCGTCTACGACAATGTGATCGTGACGCAGATCATCAACAAGGTCCTCCGAGACGGCAAGAAGTCCGTCTCCGAGCGCACCGTGTACGACGCGCTTGAGCGCATCCGCGACCGCACGGGTCGCGACCCGGTGCAGGTCATGGAAGAGGCCATTCGCAATGTCACGCCGGTGCTCGAGGTCAAGAGCCGCCGCGTGGGTGGCGCCACGTATCAGGTGCCGATTGAGGTCCCAGCCCGTCGCGGCCGCGCACTGGCCATCCGTTGGATCGTCCGCTTCTCGCGTGAGCGTCGCGAGAAGGAGATGAGCGAGCGTCTGGCCAACGAGCTGCTCGACGCACTCGGCTCGCAGGGCGGCGCGTTCAAGCGCAAGGACGACCTGTACCGCATGGCCCAGGCCAACAAGGCCTTCGCGCACTACCGCTGGTAGGACCGGGGTCGGCCCATCCGGGCATTGACTTCCACTCGCATTCCCGACGGTCGCGGGCGATCACCTCGCCCGCGACCTCACACGGACAGACAGGTGATCTGAAGTGTCGACTGAGGTGAAGAACGTCCCGCTCGAGCGCACCCGGAATATCGGGATCATGGCGCACATCGATGCCGGGAAGACGACCACGACCGAGCGCATCCTCTACTACACCGGGCGTACGCACCGGATTGGTGAGGTGCACGAGGGCGCAGCCACGATGGACTGGATGGAGCAGGAGCAGGAGCGTGGCATCACGATCACGTCCGCTGCAACCACCTGCTTCTGGCGCGACCACCGCATCAACATCATCGACACCCCCGGCCACGTGGACTTCACGGTTGAGGTGGAGCGCTCCCTGCGCGTCCTCGACGGCGCCGTGGCTGTGTTCGACTCGGTGGCCGGTGTGGAGCCGCAGTCGGAGACGGTGTGGCGTCAGGCTGATCGCTACCACGTGCCGCGCATCGCGTACGTCAACAAGATGGACCGCATCGGTGCCGACTTCGCCGCTGCCGTGCAGACCATGATTGATCGCCTCGGCGCCCGCGCGGTGCCGATCCAGTTGCCGATCGGTGCCGAGGGCGACTTCGCCGGCATTGTCGACCTGGTTGAGATGAACGCCACGACGTACAAGGACGACCTCGGCACCGAGGTCGAGGTGGGCCCGATTCCGGCCGACATGCTCGAAGAGGCCGAGCTGGCCCGCGTGGAGCTCATTGAGGCCCTGGCCGACAGCGACGATGAGCTCGCCGAGCTGTACCTCGAGGGCGGGGAGATCCCGGCCGAGCGTGTGAAGAAGGCCATCCGTACCGCAGTGCTGGCCATCTCGATGACGCCGGTGCTCTGCGGTTCGTCATTCAAGAACAAGGGTGTGCAGCCGCTGCTCGACGCGGTTGTGGACTTCATGCCGTCGCCGGTGGACGTACCGCCCGCCGAGGGCGTTGACGACTACGGCAACGCGGTTGAGCGCCCGTCCGACCCCGACGCCCCATTCGCCGCGCTGGCGTTCAAGGTCATGAGCGACCCGTACGTGGGTCGCCTCACCTTCCTGCGCGTGTACTCCGGCAGCATCAACGCAGGTGACGGCATCATCAATGCCACCAAGGGTGAGCGCAAAGAGCGCATCGGCCGTCTGCTGATGATGCACGCGAACCACCGCGAGGAGGCCGAGATGGCAACGGCCGGCGACATCGTCGCTGCCGTGGGCCTGAAGACCACCACAACCGGTGACACGCTCTGCGACCCGGCGCACCCCGTGGTGCTTGAGGAGATGACGTTCCCCGAGCCGGTCATCCGTCTGGCCATCGAGCCCAAGACGAAGGCCGACCAGGAGAGGCTCTCAACCGCACTGCAGCGCCTTCAGGACGAGGACCCGACCTTCCGCGTGCGTACCGACGAGGAGACCGGTCAGACGGTCATCGCCGGAATGGGCGAGTTGCACCTTGAGATCATCGTCGATCGCCTCATGCGCGAGTTCAGCGTGGATGCCAACGTGGGCGCCCCCCAGGTGGCGTACCGCGAGACCATCCGCAAGCGGGTCGAGAAGATCGAGGGTCGCTTCGTCCGCCAGTCGGGTGGTCGCGGCCAGTACGGCCACGTGTACATCTCGGTGGAGCCGAACGAGCCCGGCAAGGGCTACGAGTTCGAGAACAAGACCGTGGGTGGCTCCATTCCCAAGGAATTCGTCCCGGCCGTGGACGAGGGCATCAAGGAGGCGCTGGAGGGCGGCATTGTCGCCGGCTTCCCGATGGTCGACGTCAGGGTGCAGTTGATTGACGGCTCGTACCACGACGTGGACTCGAACGAGGGTGCCTTCAAGATTGCCGGCTCGATGGCCGTACGTGAGGCCGCCAGACGCGCCAGCCCGTGCCTGCTCGAGCCGCTCATGGCGGTGGAGGTCGTGACCCCCACCGAGTTCATGGGCACCGTGGTGGGCGACCTCAACGGTCGTCGCGGCCGCATCAATGGCATGGAGGAGAAGGGCACCGCCGGAACGATTCAGGCGCACGTGCCGCTCTCCGAGATGTTCGGGTACGCCACGTCGGTGCGCTCGGCCACACAGGGGCGCGCCACGTTCAGCATGCAGTTTGACCACTACGCCGAGGTCCCCAAGTCCATCTCGGAGGAGATCAAGGCCAAGGTCGGCGCAACCGCGTAGATGTGCCCGCCGGCGGGTGACGCCGACGAATGATTCGCGAAGGGCCCCACTCGGGGCCCTTCGTCGTTCTATGGGTTGAGCAGGCGGTCCAGATGCACGGCGGGGTGAAGAGCCTCCACTCCGGTGAGGTCGGCGATCTGCTGCCTGCACGATGTCCCCGCCGCCACCACCGGGCCGGTGGCGGCGCGCACGGCGGGCACCAGACGGTGTTCGCCAATCAGCCGCGACTCAGCGGGGTGCTGATATCCGAATGCCCCGGCCATGCCACAGCACCCGGCATCGGTGGCCGTGGCATCTGGCCCCACGGCCGTGACGGCCGCCTTGTCGCCCAGGGCGCGCGCGTGGCAGTGGCAGTGCACGGTCGCATTGGAGGCGGGTACATGGAGGCCGAGGTCCGTGACGGCCTGTTCGAACGACACCACGACCTCCGACACCCACTTGGCGCGCGGGTCATGTGGCAACAGGGCAGGCAGGTCATCGAGGAGCATCGACCAGCACGAGGGCTCCAGCACCACCAGCGGCCGTCCAGCCATGGCGTGCGGCGCGAGGTGATCCAACAGCGCGCTGGCCTGCTTGCGGGCGAGGTCGGGGAATCCCTGCGAGAGCGCCGGGCGGCCGCAACACCCACCCACCCGTACTTCCACTCGTGCGCCAGCCCCGGCAAGCACCCGTACGGCGGCATCGCCGACCTCTGGATGCAGAAAGCGGGTGAAGGTGTCGGCCAGCACGTCAACGGGCCGTCCGCGGCCTGTGGGGCCGGGAGGGCGCCACTCGCGCACCGGGGTGGGCAGTGGACGGCCGATCCGGCGCGCCGCGATGCGGGCGACGCGTCGGGCGAGCACCGATCCCTTCGACCCGGCAGCCAGCAGGTCGTGCGCGTAGGCAGCCGCAGTCACCTGCAGCGCAGGCCGCACCACCTGGTGCCTCGCGGCCAGCGCCTCGACCTTGAGGCGCGACATGTCAACGGCAGCCGGGCATTCGGTGGCGCATGCCTTGCATGACAGGCACAGGCCAAGTGCCTCGTGCAGGCCGTCGTCGGCAAGACCACCCGGCAGACGGCCCTCCACGGCGGCCCGCAGCAGCACGGCACGCCCCCGCGTGGAGTGCCGCTCGTCATTCAGGGCCTGGTAGGAGGGGCACATCACCTCGTCGGTGCGCAGGCACTGGCCATTGCCATTGCATGCCTCGATAGCCCGCTGGAATCCACCTTCCCGGTCGAACGGGATTGCTGTCGGGATGTCGTGACGCGGTGGTGATGCCGCGATGCGAAGCCCGGAGTCGAGTGGCTCGGGGTGCACGATGACCCCGGGGTTCAGGATGCCCTGCGGATCAAGGATGCGCTTGGTCTCTTCGAAACGCGCCATCAGGTCTGGGGCATACATGCGGGGCAGCAATTCGCCGCGCAGGCGTCCATCGCCATGCTCACCTGACAGCGATCCGCCGTGGGCCACCACGATGTCGGCCACGGCCTCGGCCACCTCGCGCATGCGGATAACCGCCCCCGGCGCGCGCAGATCGACCATGGGCCGGATGTGCAGGCATCCCACGCTCGCGTGCCCGTACCAGATGGCATCTCCCATACCGGCATCAACCAGCACCCGGCGCACCTCACCGGCGAACGACGCGAGGGCGTGCGGTGGCACCGCAGGGTCCTCAATGAAGGGAATGGGCTTGCCATCCCCCTCCACCCGGAGTGCCCGCGAGATGCTGGTGCGCCGGATGCGCCAGATCGACGCCTGGTCGGAGGGGTCGCTGATGACCGTGCCGCCGACGTGCCGTCGTGCCGCGGCGAGGGCCTCCCCGACCTCGCCCGAGTGCTCCACCACGAGAATCGCCGGTGCGCGACCCACGATGCCGAGCAGCGCGCGCTCGGCCGGTGCGCGGTTGGCGGGGTCCAGCAGGTCGGCATCCATCAGCTCAATGGCCGATGGGTGGGCGTCAAGCAGTGCGGGAACCGCCTCGAGCGCGCTCGTGACGTCGGGGTAGGGGATGAGCACCAGAATCCGCTCGTCCGGGGGCCTGACCAGGCGCAGGCGCGCGCTGGTGACCACGGCGAGGGTCCCCTCGCTGCCCGCGATGAGTCGTGGCCAGTCGGGGTCATCCCCCGCGATGGCATCGAGGGCGTAGCCCGATACCCTGCGACGCAGCGCGGGGAAGCCGTCGGCTGTCGCGATATCGCGCACCGCCCGGAGAGATGGGGGTACCACGCCTCCCCGTGTGAGCGTGGCCCGCGTTCCATCGGCCAGCACCACGTCGAGTGCCTCAATCGAATCCGCGGTCAGGCCGTACACCACCGAGCGGGCCCCGGCCGAGTTGTTGGCGATCATCCCGCCGAGAGTCGCGCGACTCGACGTGGCCACATCCGGCCCGAACATCAGGCCATGAACGCCCGCCGCCCGGTTGAGGTCGTCGAGCACCACTCCCGGCTCCACCACTGCGATCTGGGTATCTGGATATATCTCAACGCGCCGCATCGCCGAGATATCCACCACCAGGCCACGGCCAACGGCCTGCCCGGCCAGACTGGTGCCAGCACCCCGCATGGTGAGTGCGACGGAGTGATCCCGGCATGCCGCGATTGCCGCCTCGATATCCGCTGCGCCCGTTGCCCGCAGCGCACCCACCGGAACCCGGCGGTAAAGGCTCGCATCAACGGCGTAGAGCTCGCGCGTGGCAGTATCGCCACGCACCTCGCCTGCCGCCTCTCTGCCCAGTTCATGCAGGAAGTCAAGGGGTCCGCCCATTCCCCGATGGTAGGCGTTTGGAGCCCCACCGAAGTTGCGCTTGCGAGCCGGGTGGGTCGTGCTACTCTCCACCGGCTTTGAGGAGCGAGGGCCACTCAGCCCGCGGCGAACCAGCCGCGCGATCATTGAGCTAGGCCTGTTTGTTGAGAAGCACTCGGCGGGTGTCGACCCCGATGGTCGCACGCCCGCTCGGACGCGCATGAGGAGCGATGATGGCGAAGGAGAAGTTCGACCGTTCGAAGCCCCACATCAACGTGGGCACAATCGGTCATGTTGACCACGGCAAGACGACCCTTACGGCTGCCATCACCAAGACGCTTGCCGAGAAGTACGGCGGCGAGGTGCGCAGCTTCGATGAGATCGACAAGGCACCCGAGGAGCGCGAGCGCGGTATCACTATCGCCACGTCGCACGTCGAGTACGAGACGGAGGCCCGTCACTACGCCCATGTCGACTGCCCGGGTCACGCCGACTACATCAAGAACATGATCACGGGTGCCGCGCAGATGGACGGCGCGATCCTGGTGGTGTCGGCCGCAGATGGTCCGATGCCCCAGACCCGTGAGCACATCCTGCTGGCCCGTCAGGTCGGCGTGCCGTACATCGTGGTGGCGTTGAACAAGGCCGACATGGTGGACGACCCCGAACTGCTCGAGCTCGTTGAGCTTGAGGTTCGCGAGCTGCTGTCGGCCTACGACTTCCCGGGTGATGACATCCCGGTGATTCAGGTGTCGGCACTGAACGCCCTCAACGGCGATGCCGCTGCGCAGGAGGGCGTTCTCGCCCTCATGCAGGCTGTGGATGACTACATCCCGATGCCAGAGCGCGACGTCGACAAGCCCTTCCTGATGCCGATTGAGGACGTCTTCACCATCACCGGTCGCGGCACTGTCGCCACCGGTCGCGTCGAGCGCGGCATCATCAACGTGAACGAGGAAGTCGAGATCGTCGGCATGATGCCGCAGGTCGAGAAGACCGTCGTCACGGGTGTTGAGATGTTCCGCAAGCTTCTTGACCAGGGGCAGGCCGGCGACAACATCGGCGCGCTCCTGCGTGGTGTGAAGCGCGAGGACATCGCCCGCGGTCAGGTGCTGGCCAAGCCCGGCAGCATTACGCCGCACACGAAGTTCAAGGCGCAGGTGTACGTGCTCTCCAAGGATGAGGGCGGACGCCACACGCCGTTCGTCAATGGCTACCGGCCGCAGTTCTACTTCCGCACCACCGACGTCACCGGCGTCATCCAGCTCCTTGATGGCGCTGAGATGATCATGCCGGGCGACAACGCGGTGCTCGAGGTTGAGCTCATCGTGCCGATCGCCATGGAAGACGGCCTGCGATTCGCCATCCGTGAGGGTGGTCGTACCGTGGGTGCCGGCGTCGTAGAGACGATTCTGGCCTAGAGGTACGCGGAGTACGGGCCCCGTCACCCCTTTCAGGGGGGCGGGGCCCTCGCTTTCCCCGGGGACGAGAGACGACGAGAAGACAGAACCTTGATTACTCAGAACAAGATCCGAATCAGGCTCAAGGCCTACGATCACGAGCTGATCGACAAGAGCGCCGCCTCCATCGTGGAGACGGCACAGCGAAGTGGCGCGACCATTTCCGGTCCCGTGCCGCTCCCCACCGAGTGCCACCGCTACTGCGTCATCAAGGGTCCGTTCAAGGACAAGGACTCGCGGGAGCACTTCGAGGTGCGGACGCACAAGCGTCTCATCGACATTTTCTCGCCCACGCCGAAGACGGTCGACTCGCTCATGCGTCTCGACCTCCCGGCTGGCGTCGACATTGAGATCAAGGTCTGACGATGGCCGCGATCATCGGACGCAAAGTGGGCATGACACAGATCTTCGCCGAGGACGGCGCGCGGATTCCGCTCACCGTCATCGAGGCGGGTCCGTGCCCGGTCGTGCAGGTGAAGACCGAGGAGCGCGACGGCTATTCCGCCGTGCAGCTCGGCTTCGGGGCCTCGAAGCCCAAGCACATCAACAAGCCCGAGCAGGGGCACCTCAAGAAGGCTGGCTCGCCGCTGATGCGCCACCTTCACGAGTTCTCGACCGACGAGGTCGGAGCCGCGGAACTCGCCGAGGGCGAGATGGTCACGGTGGAGTCATTCGTGCCTGGTTCCTACGTCAAGGTGACGGGGACCTCCAAGGGCAAGGGCTACGCCGGAACGATCAAGCGTCACAACTTCAAGAGCGGACCCAAGAGCCATGGCTCCCACAATGTGCGTGGGCCCGGTTCGATCGGAGCCGCCGCCTACCCGGCGCGCGTCTTCAAGGGCATCCGTATGGCTGGTCACATGGGCGCCCGCCAGGTGACACAGCGCGGCCTGCAGATCGTCGATCGTGACGTGCAGCGCAACCTTCTTCTGATCAAGGGCGCCGTCCCGGGTGCGGTCGGCTCCATCGTGTGGGTGAGGCCCGACTGATGGCAGCACACCTCCTTTCCACAACCGGCAAGGCAGCCGGCAGCGCCGACGTCGGCGATGTCATTGCCACGCAGGCCATCAAGCCGCACCTCATTCATGAGGCCGTGACGGCTGAGATGGCGTGGCGTCGCGCCGGTACCCACAGCACCAAGACCCGCTCCGACGTGAGCGGTGGTGGCGCAAAGCCGTGGCGCCAGAAGGGCACCGGCCGTGCCCGTGCCGGCTCGAACCGTTCTCCCATCTGGACCGGTGGCGGAATCACGTTCGGCCCGCACCCGCGCAGCTACGGCGGCAAGGTCAACCGTAAGGCCCACTTGCAGGCATTCCGCTCGGCGCTGCGCGCCCATGTGGAGCGCGGGTCGATTGCCGTCATGGAGCCCACGGGCTGGGACGCACCGTCCACCAAGCGCGCTGCCGACTATCTGTCGAAGACGCCGGACGAGATCACGGCCCGCCCGCTGCTCGTTGTGGTCAGCGAGTCCGCCAGCATTGAGGCCCTGTCGTTTCGCAATATGCGCGACGTCCGGGTGCTCGAGGCACGCGACATCGAGACCGTCGACATCATGGCCGGCCGCTGCGTGATCGTTGAGCGCGGCGTGTGGGACCGCTGGAACGGCGCCGCCGCTCCGTCAGCCGAGGGAGATGACGCATGAGCGAGCAGCTTCGCGATGACGTCCGCCGGGCCATCGTGCGCCCGGTCGTGTCTGAGAAGAGCTACATGCTCGTTCAGGCGCACAACCAGTACACATTCCGCGTGCTCGAGGATGCTCACAAGATCGAGATCCGCCAGGCTGTCGAGGAGCTCTTCGACGTCACGGTGACCGACGTGCGCACCATCGCGGTGAAGGCCAAGCCGAAGCGCCGCGGCCGCAGCGCCGGCACGCGGCCCGGCTGGAAGAAGGCAATCGTCGAGCTCCAGCCCGGCGACAGCATCGACATCTTCGAGGGGGCCTGATGGGTATTCGTAAGCATAAGCCCACCTCGCCGGGCCGCCGCTTTGTGGCGAGTTCGGACTTCGAGGAGGTCACCAAGAGCACGCCCGAGAAGTCGCTTCTGGGCAAGGTCAAGAAGACCGGTGGCCGCAACAACAACGGGCGCATCACGACCCGCCACATCGGTGGCGGTCACAAGCGCCGTTACCGCATCGTCGACTTCAAGCGCACGAAGGACGGCATTCCGGCCAAGGTCGCTGCGATTGAGTACGACCCGAACCGCACCGCCCGCATCGCGCTGCTGCACTACGCCGACGGCGAGAAGCGCTACATCATCGCGCCGCTCCGCCTTGAAGTGGGCGACACCGTGACCAGCGGTCCCGGCTCGGACATCCGCCCCGGCAACGCGCTGGCGCTCCGTGAGATCCCCACCGGTACGATCGTGCACAACGTTGAGCTCCAGATCGGCCGTGGCGGCCAGCTGTGCCGCTCCGCCGGCACTGGTGCCCAGCTCATGGCGAAGGAGGGCGATTACGCCACCCTGCGCCTGCCGAGTTCTGAGATGCGCATGGTGCACATCGACTGCCGTGCAACAATCGGCCAGATCGGCAACCCGTCCCACGCGAATGAAGTGGGCGGCAAGGCCGGTCGCAGCCGCTGGCGCGGCGTCCGCCCGACTGTCCGTGGTTCCGCAATGAACCCGGTCGACCACCCGCATGGTGGTGGTGAGGGCAAGAGCAACTCAGGTCGCCACCCGGTGACCCCCTGGGGCAAGCCAACCAACGGTCACCGTACGCGTGACAAGAAGAAGGCAAGCCAGAAGATGATCGTCCGCGGGCGCAAGCGCGGCAAGCACACGGAAGGCCGATGAGCCGAAGCCTGAAAAAGGGTCCCTTCGTGGATCCCAAGCTCCTGAAGAGGATCGAGGACATGAACGCCGCCGGCGAGAAGCGCATGCTTCGCACCTGGTCGCGATCGTCCACGATCTTCCCCGAGATGGTGGGGCACACCATCGCCGTCCACGATGGCCGGAAGCACGTGCCCGTGTTCGTGTCGGAGAGCCTGGTGGGTCACAAGCTCGGCGAGTTCGCCCCCACGCGGACATACAAGGGTCACGGCAACGACCGCACCACGACGAGGCGCTGACGTGGCGACCACCGAGACCACCACAGAGACCACCGACGTCGAGGCCCCAGAGGTCGTGACCGCGACCACACCGGTCCTGTCCGACGACGGCCGTACCCGTACGCCCGCCCGCCCGGAGGCCACCGCGAAGTTCGTGCGTGTGTCCGCCCGAAAGGCGCGCCTCATCGCGGACCTGATCCGCGGCGAGTCGGTCCCCAATGCCCAGGCCATTCTCGCCTTTGCCACCCGCGACGCCGCTGTGCCGGTGCGCAAGGTGCTCGAGTCGGCCATGGCCAATGCAGATCACAACGCCGGCATGAACGTGCGTGAGTTGTTCGTCACCCGCGCGACCGTTGATGAGGGCCCGACCATGAAGCGGTTTCAGCCGCGCGCCATGGGCCGTGCCGGGAAGATCAATAAGCGCACCTGCCACATCACAATCGGGCTTGGGCCCGCAGAGGACGCCTGATGGGTCAGAAGGTTCACCCCACCGGATTCCGCCTGGGCATCCTCCAGGGCTGGAAGAGCAATTGGTACACCGAGCGTGACTACGCGGCGTACCTCGACGAGGACCGTGCGGTTCGCGCGCACATCACGCGCAAGCTGAGCCACGCCGGCCTTGCCGACATCCAGCTTCGCAAGGACGCCACCAAGCTGACCGTTGACATCTTCACGGCCCGTCCGGGCATCGTCATCGGCAAAAGTGGCTCCGAGGTGGACGCGCTTCGCCGTGAGCTGAACGCGATCACCAGCAAGCAGATCCAGATCAACATCAACGAGATCAAGCGCCCCGAGCTCGATGCCACGCTGGTTGCCCAGTCGATCGCCGAGCAGCTCGAGAACCGCGTCTCGTTCCGTCGCGCCATGAAGCGTGCCCTCACCTCCGCCATGCGGTCGGGTGCCCAGGGCGCGAAGATCCAGTGCGGTGGCCGCCTCGGCGGTTCTGAGATGTCGCGCATCGAGCACTACTCGGAGGGCCGTGTGCCTCTCCACACGTTGCGCGCGGACATCGATTACGGCTTCTCCGAGGCGAAGACCACCTTCGGCCGTATTGGTGTGAAGGTGTGGATCAACAAGGGTGAGGTCCTGCCCGAGGGCGTCGTGGACGCCCGCGGTCGCAGCATCGACGCCGAGGCTCCCATGCCTCCGCGCCGCCCCCGTCGCGATAACCGCGGCGGCGGCGCAGGTGGTCCCGGTGGTGCCGGTGGTGCTGGCGGCGGTCCTGGTGGCGGTCGCGGTCGCGGCGGCCAGGGTGGCCAGGGTGGCCGTGGCGGCCAGGGCGGCGCCCCGCGCCAGGACGGCCCGCCGGCTCAGGGAGCGAGGTGACGCCATGCTGATGCCAAAGCGCACCAAGTTCCGGAAGGCCCACCGCGGTCGTCGTCAGGGGCTCGCCAAGGGTAACCAGCAGGTGCACTTCGGCCAGTACGGCCTGAAGTCGCTTGAGGCTGCCTGGGTGACCAACCGTCAGATCGAAGCCGCGCGTGTGGCGATGACTCGCCACATCAAGCGCCAGGGCAAGGTCTGGATCAACCTGTTTCCGCACCTCCCAGTCACCAAGAAGCCCGCCGAAACCCGCATGGGTTCCGGCAAGGGCTCGCCGGAGGGCTGGGTTGCGGTGGTCAAGCCGGGCAAGGTCATGTTCGAGTTGTCCGGCGTGGACGAGGCGACTGCCCGCGAGGCCATGCGCCTTGCGGCCATGAAGCTGCCCGTCCGCTGCAAGTTCGTCATCCGTGAGGACGCATAGATATGCCCGCACAGAAGGCCAGTGAACTGCGCGAGCTCACCGAAGACCAGCTCGCGCTCAAGCTCGAGGAGTCCCGACAGGCACTCTTCAACCTGCGTTTCGAGTTGCCCACCGGGTCGCTCGAGCGCACCAGCGAGATCGGTTTGCGCAAGCGCGAGATCGCCCAGATTCTGACGATCGCGCGTGAGCGGGAGCTCGCGACAGAGGAGGCCGCCCGTGCCTGAGACGCCCCAAGAATCGGTATCCCGGCGCAAGACGCGTCAGGGCATCGTCACAAGTGACTCGCGTGACCGCACCATCACGGTGCGGATCGACACGTCGCGTCGCCACCCCATCTACGGCAAGACCGTTCGCCAGTCGACGAAGCTGCATGCGCACGACGAGGAGAACACGGCTGGCGTAGGTGATGTGGTGCGCGTGATCGAGAGCCGTCCGCTTTCCAAGCAGAAGCGGTGGCGCCTCGTCGAGATCATCGAGAAGGCCCGTTAGGAGCTCGGGATGATCCAGAACGAATCACGACTTCGCGTCGCAGACAACACGGGGGCTCGAGAGATCCTCTGTATCCGCGTGCTCGGCGGCAGTCGCCGCCGTTACGCATACGTCGGTGACACCATCGTTGCGACTGTCAAGCAGGCGACGCCGAATGGCGCCGTCAAGAAGGGCGACGTCGTCAAGGCGGTGGTGGTACGTACCAAGAAGTCCCACCCGCGTGACGACGGCACGTTCATCTCCTTTGACGAGAACGCGGCAGTCATCATCGACAATGCCCAGAACCCTCGCGGTACCCGCATCTTCGGCCCTGTGGCCCGAGAGCTGCGCGAGAAGCAGTTCATGAAGATTGTTTCGCTCGCCCCGGAGGTGCTGTAATGCCGGCGCGCGTGAAGAAGGGCGATGAGGTCATGTGTATCGCGGGCAAGGACCGCGGCAAGACCGGCACCGTCCTCGAGGTGCACCCCGTGGAGGGGCGCGTGCTCGTGGAGGGCATCAACATCATCAAGCGCCACACCAAGGCGCGTCCGCCGGACGATGCAGGCGGGATCATCGAGAAGCCCGCCTCGATTCATCTTTCGAACGTCATGCCGATCGACCCGTCCGACAAGAAGCCGTGCCGGGTTCGCATCGAGGAGAAGGACGGGAAGCGCGTGCGCGTGTCCACCCGTACCGGGAAGGCACTGGACTCGTGAGCACCGACACCGACATCGCAATTCCGCCGGCTCGCCTTAAGGCGATGTTTGAGGATGAGGTCCGTCCCAAGCTCCAGGAGGAGTTCGGGTACTCGTCGCCCATGCAGCACCCGCGTATCGAGAAGATCACGCTCAACATGGGTGTCGGCGACGCCAAGGTCAACTCGAAGTTCCTCGACGAAGCCGTTGAGCAGATGGGCCAGATCGCCGGCCAGAAGCCCGCGATCACCCGCGCCCGCAATTCGATCGCGCAGTTCAAGCTGCGCGAAGGCATGCCGATCGGCGCGAAGGTCACCCTTCGCGGCGCACGCATGTGGGAGTTCCTCGACCGCCTCACCGCGGTCGCATTGCCGCGCATCCGCGACTTCCGGGGCCTGAACCCGGATGGTTTCGACGGGCGCGGCAACTACAACCTCGGCCTCCGGGAGCAGACGATCTTCCCGGAGATCGATTACGACACGATCGACCGAGTTCGCGGGTTGAACGTAACCATCACGACGTCGGCTGAGACGGATGCAGAGGCCCGGGCAATGCTCGGTCACCTGGGCATGCCGTTCCGGGCGGAGGGCTATAGCGCGGAAGAGCGTGCAGCCCGTCGTCGCAAGAAGATGCGCAAGTTCGGCCGCGGCCGCAAGCGCTAGATACGAGAGGCACCAGAACCAGTGGCGAAGACATCCCTTCGAGTGAAGGCCTCACGGCCGACCAAGTACCAGACGCAGGCCTACTCGCGCTGCCATCGGTGTGGTCGCTCGCGCGCGGTGTTCCGCAAGTTCGGCCTGTGCCGTATCTGCCTGCGCGATGAGGCCCACATGGGGCACATCCCCGGCATGACCAAGTCGAGCTGGTAGAGAAACTATGCTTACCGATCCCATCGCAGACATGCTCACGCGCATCCGTAACGCCAACATGGCGCTTCACGACCAGGTTGAGATGCCCGGCAGCCACCTCAAGACCGAGATCGCCCGTGTGCTCGAGGAGCAGGGCTACATCGTGGGTTACGAGGCCGGCACCGACGGCATCCGTTCAACCTTGACCGTGAAGCTCAAGTACGACCAGGACCGGCGTCGCGTGATCACCGGTATCACCCGCATTTCCAAGCCAGGCCGCCGGGTGTACGCCGATAAGGATTCCCTCCCCAAGGTTCTTGGTGGAATGGGAATCGCAATCATCTCGACCTCTCAGGGTCTCGTCACGGGCCATGAGGCCCGACGCCGCGGTGTGGGCGGCGAAGTCCTGTGCACGGTCTGGTAGGGGAGGAACAGCGTTGAGTCGAATCGGACGCGCACCAATCCCCGTCCCGAGCGGGGTCACGGTGGACATCGCCGGCCAGAAGGTGACTGTGAAGGGCCCGAAGGGGACCCTCGAGCACACCGTGGTCGAACCAATCCGCATTGCCCAGGAGGACGAGTCACTGCTGGTGACCCGTCCGACCGACCGTGGCCCGCATCGCGCGCTGCACGGCCTGTCGCGCACCCTCGTCGCCAACATGGTGACCGGTGTCACCGAGGGCTTCGAGCGTAAGCTCGAGCTCGTCGGCGTGGGCTATCGTGCCCAGATGAAGGGCTCGAACCTCGAGATCGCCGTGGGTTTCTCGCACCCGGTCTTCATGGAAGCGCCTGAGGGCATCACATTCGAGGTGCCGGACCCCACCCAGATTACGGTGAGCGGCATCGATAAGCAGCGTGTCGGCCAGACCGCCGCCGAGATTCGCCGCGTGCGACCCCCCGAGCCCTACAAGGGCAAGGGAATTCGTTACGCAGGTGAGCTCGTGCGCCGCAAGGTCGGCAAGCGGGCATAGGGAACGGGAGAGGAATGGGCCAGATCACTACACGAGACGCTCGCGCACGGCGCCACCGCCGCGTTCGCGGCAAGGTGCACGGCACCGCCGAGCGCCCGCGCCTGTCCGTCTCGCGGTCGAACCTGCGCATCTACGCGCAGCTCATCGACGACGATAAGGGCCACACCGTGGCTGCAGCAGGCTCCCACGAGCCCGCCCTCAAGGGGTTGGCAAAGGGTCCTGCTGCTGGCGAGGTTGGCAAGCTCATCGCCGAGCGTGGAAAGACGGCCGGCGTAAGCCGCGTCGTCTTCGACCGCGGCGGATACCTGTACCACGGCCGGGTCAAGTCGCTTGCCGACGGCGCCCGCGAAGCCGGGCTCGAGTTCTAGGGACGAGGAAGAAGATGGCAGAGCGCAGACGCGAAAAGGTCAGCACGGACGGGATCGAGCTCCAGGAGCGCGTCGTTCAGGTGAACCGTGTGTCCAAGGTCGTCAAGGGCGGTCGCCGCTTCTCGTTCTCGGCCCTGGTGGTCGTGGGCAACGAGGTGGACGCAGTTGGCGTGGGTCACGGCAAGGCGAACGAGGTTCCGCTCGCCATCCAGAAGGCCGTGGACGACGCCAAGAAGAACATGTTCCGCGTGCCCCGGTACGGCGCGACCATTCCGCACGAGATCATTGGCCACCATGGCGCCGGTCGCGTGCTGCTGAAGCCTGCTGCACCCGGTACCGGCGTTATCGCCGGCGGTGGTGTGCGCGCAGTGCTCGAGCTCGCGGGTGTGCGTGACATCCTGAGTAAGTCACTGGGTACGACCAACCCGGTCAACTTGGTGACCGCCACAGTGAACGGTCTGAAGTCGCTCCGCACGCCGGCCGAGGTCGCTGCCCTTCGCGGCAAGACCGTGGCTGAGGTGCTCGGCCTGTCCGGCGGCTCGAACAAGTCGATCGTCGACGAGGATCCGGCAGCAGAGGCCCCGGCAGCGGAAGCCCCGGCAGCGGAAGCCCCTGCAGCGGAAGCCCCTGCAGCGGAAGCCCCTGCAGACGACGCCCCGGCAGCAGACGCCCCGGCAGACGACGCCCCGGCCGCTGAGGAGGTTCCCGCATGAGCGCGCTGAAGATCACCCAGGTCCGCTCCAAGATCGGGAGCACACAGCGTCACAGGGGTACCCTTCGTGCGCTGGGTCTTGGTCGAATTGGTTCCACGGCGGTCCACGAGGACTCGCCGTCCCTGCAGGGCGCGCTTCGTAAGGTTGCGTCCCTCGTGAAGGTGGAGGAGGTCGACGGTGGCCGCTGACGAGCAGAACGTGGATCCGGAAGAGATCCGTCTTGAGAACATGCGCCCCCTCCCGGGCGCCAGGCACCGTCGCAAGCGCGTCGGTCGTGGACCGGGCTCCGGCAAGGGCAAGACGTGTGGTCGCGGCATGAAGGGCGCTGGCGCCCGCTCCGGTCCGGGCCCACGCCCGGGTTACCGCGGCGGCACCGTTCCCCTGCACATGCAGAAGGGCAAGCTGCCCGGCCCGAACCACAAGAAGTCGATGCCGTTCGGTCCGTTCCGTACCCATTCGGTGCCGATCAACGTGGGCGCACTCGCCAAGTTCTTCGCCGCAGGCGATGTGGTGGATGCTTCGTCGCTTGCCGAGCACGGTTTGGTGAAGAACAACGACAACCGTGCATGGCCCGTGAAGCTGCTGGCCACCGGCGAGATCACTCACGCGCTTACGGTGCGTGTGGATCAGGCGTCTGCTGCTGCGGTCGCCAAGATCGAGGCGGCCGGTGGCCGCGTCGAGCTCGTCGGCGCGGAGTAGTCACGAACCCGTCGGTCGCAGCACGTTCGCCGAGGCCATAGGCCCCGACCGCCCATGCTCACCGCCATGCTCAATTCGCTCCGGTCTCCGGAGCTACGGAAGAAGCTCTTGGTCACCGCCGGTCTTCTGGCGGTGTTCCGCTTCGGTTCGTACGTGCCCGTTCCGGGTGTCGACGCCTCAAATCTGGCGGCGGCGCTCGAGAGCAAGGGCACCACGAACATCCTCAATTTCCTGAACCTGTTCGCGGGCGGCGCGCTGACGCGCTTCGCCGTGTTCGCGCTGGGCATCATGCCGTACATCACGGCGAGCATCATCTTGCAGCTCATGACCGTGGTTATCCCGTCGCTTGAGCGCCTCCAGAAGGAGGGCGAGGCCGGGTACGCCAAGATCACCCAGTACACGCGGTACCTGACCGTGGCCTTGGCGCTCATGCAGTCGCTCGCGTACGTCCTGTACTTCCGCTCGCAGGATGCGCTGCCCGACGTGGGCTGGTCGCGCACGTTCCTCATCATCATCTCGCTGACCGCGGGCACCACCATGGTGATGTGGCTGGGAGAGATCATCACCCAGCGCGGCGTCGGCAACGGCATGTCGCTCTTGATCTTCTGCGGAATCGTGGCCAGCCTGCCCGCGGCCCTGCGCGGCTGGATCGGCCTTCCTCCCGTCACGGCCATCATCATCGCGGTCATCGCGGTGGGCATCGTCATCGGCGTTGTCTTCGTGAACGAGGGCGTGCGCCGAATCCCCATTCAGTACGCCAAGCGCCAGGTGGGCCGACGCATGACGTCGGGTGGTACCACCTACATGCCCATCCGGGTGAACATGGCCGGCGTGATCCCCGTGATCTTCGCCGCCTCAGTGACGATTCTTCCGCCCACGCTCGCAGAGCTGGCCGGCGGTGGATCGTTCTTCCAGAGCGTGGCCGACTTCCTGTCGCCGGGCTCATGGTGGTTCATCCTGTTTGAGGGTCTGCTGATCGTCCTCTTTACGTACTTCTATACGGCGGTGCAGTTCAACCCGACCGAGCAGGCAGACAACCTGAAGAAATACGGGGGCTTCATCCCGGGCGTGCGTCCGGGGCGTCCGACCGCGGTCTATCTGGACCGGGTCGTCACACGCCTTACGCTCCCGGGCGCCATCTATCTCGCGATCATCGCCGAGTTCCCGAACATGATCTTCCGGTACCTGCCCGAGTCGAATGTGTTCTTCGGGCTCTTCGGCGGGACGTCCATGCTGATTGTGGTGGGAGTCGCACTCGACACGATGCGTCAGATGGAGGCACAGCTGATGATGCGCTCGTACGACGGGTTCCTCCAATAGCGCGCCTCGTACTGTTTGGTCCGCCCGGTGCGGGCAAGGGGACGCAGGCGGAGTTCCTTAAGGAGCGCGGGCTGCTGCACCTGTCCACGGGTGATCTCCTGCGCGCAGCCGTGGCAGCGGGCACGCCTCTGGGACTCGAGGCCAAGACGTTCATGGACGCCGGTGACCTGGTGCCCGACGCGGTGGTGATCGGCATGATCCGTGAGGCGCTCTCCGGTCGTGCCGACGACTTCATGCTCGACGGCTTCCCACGCACCATCGCGCAGGCCGAGGCCCTCGACGGCATGCTGTCCGAGGTGGGCGCGCCGCTCGACAACGTCATTGCATTTGAGGTGCCGCGCGACGAGTTGATGCGCCGGTTGGCCGGCCGCTGGATCTGCAGGGGGTGCGGGCGCTCGTTCCACGAGACCTCCAATCCCTACGACGGATCCGCGTGCAGCGTGACCGGCGAGGCCTGCGACCTGTACCAGCGCGATGACGACCGCGTTGAGGCCGTGGCCAACCGACTCGACGTGTATGAGGCGCAGACCGCGCCCCTGATCGGCTACTACCGCTCGCGTGGCCTGCTGCGCGACATCGACGGATCACTTCCTCTGGACGAGGTTCAGGCGCGCGTTGTCGAAGCACTCTCGTAGCAGCGGGCCCATCCCCAAGACGCCGGCCGAGATCGAGGCGATGGCGGCGAGCGGGGCGGTGCTGGCGGAATGTCTCGACAGACTCGAGGCCGCGGTTGCACCAGGTGTGACCACCGCCGACCTTGATGCGATGGCCGAGGAGTTCATCGTGTCCAAGGGCGGCGTGCCGTCATTCAAGGGCTACCACGGGTTCCCGGGCACCATCTGTCCGTCGGTCAATGCCGAGGTGGTGCACGCCATCCCCGGTCCGGTGGCGCTGGTTGAGGGCGACATCGTCTCGATCGACTGCGGCGTGACCCTCGATGGATGGGTATCGGATTCTGCGCGCACCATTCCGGTGGGCGAGGTGAGCGGCGTGGCCACCAGCCTGATGGACGCCACACGCCGTTCACTTGCCGCCGGTATCCAGGCCGCACGCCCGGGGAACCGAACGGGTGACATCGGTGCGGCCGTGCAGGAAGTTGTGGAGCGGGCGGGGTTCCAGGTTGTACGCACACTCGTGGGGCACGGCGTGGGCCGTTCGATGCACGAGGCGCCACAGGTGCCCAATTTCGGCAAGGCCGGGAGCGGTGTGCTGCTGGAGGAGGGCGTGGTCATCGCCATCGAGCCCATGGTCACCCAGGGCGATCACGAGGTCATCCTTGGGCATGACGGCTGGGTTATCACCACGAAGGATGGCGGTCTGGCCGCACACTTCGAGCACACCGTCGCCATCACCGCCTCGGGCCCACGCATCCTCACCCGGCACGCGGGCTGACGGGTCGGTTCCGATGGTGTCCGCTTCCTGCTATCTTCCCCGGCCGCGCGTGGAACGCAACGCGATGATCGTCGTGTGCCCGATTGGGCCCGCTTTCGTCCCTCGTCACCTCGCGCGCAGTGGCGCCGCCATGATCTCCGCCCTGATGGGCGTTGATGTGCTGTCGCCGGGTCACCCAGCGAGGAGTCGCAAGTGAAGGTCCGTCCGTCCGTGAAGCCGATCTGCGAGAAGTGCCGCGTCATCAAGCGGCACGGCAAGATCCTCGTGATTTGCAGCAACCCTCGTCACAAGCAGACCCAGGGGTAATCAGTGGCACGCATCGCCGGAGTCAACATCCCTCGCGAGAAGCGGGTGGAGATCGGTCTTACCTACGTCTATGGGGTCGGCCGCACCACGGCCAACGAGATCCTGGGCAAGGTCGGGATCGGTCCGAACACCTACGTTCGTGACCTGACTGAAGAAGAGGTGGGTCGGCTCCGCGAGGTGATCGAGCGCGATTACATCGTTGAGGGTGACCTCCGGCGCGAACGCGCCAACAACATCAAGCGGCTCATGGACATTGCCTGCTACCGCGGGCTTCGCCACCGCCGCGGTCTTCCGGTCAATGGCCAGCGGACCAAGACCAACGCCCGTACCCGCAAGGGTCCGAAGCGCACAGTTGGCAAGCAGCGCAAGGCCTAGCAGGAGCTAAGGGAGTCCATTGGCACGCCAGAAGGCAACTCGAGGTCGTACTCGTCGCAAGGCCCGCAAGAACATTGCGCTCGGCCACGCGCACATCAAGACCTCGTTCAACAACACCATCGTCACCCTGACTGACCGTCACGGCAACGTCATCGCATGGGAAACGGCCGGTTCGGCCGGGTTCAAGGGGTCTCGCAAGAGCACACCCTTCGCCGCCCAGGTGACCGCCGACGCTGCAGCCCGCAAGGGCATGGAGCACGGTCTGCAAAAGGTTGATGTGTTCGTGAAGGGTCCCGGTTCCGGCCGCGAGACGGCCATCCGGTCGCTGCAGGCCGCCGGCCTTGAGGTGACCTCGGTCACCGATGTCAGTCCTGTTCCACACAATGGTTGCCGCCCGCGTAAGCGGCGCCGCGTCTAGGAGGCCGACGTGGCCCGCGATCGTGACCCGCAGTGCAAGCAGTGCCGCCGTGAGGGCGAGAAGCTCTTCCTCAAGGGTGCCCGCTGCTCCACTGAGAAGTGCGCCATTGAGCGCCGCAACTACCCGCCCGGCCAGAATGGCCGCGGCCGGATCCGTCAGTCCGAGTACCTCATGCAGCTGCGCGAGAAGCAGCGCGCGCGCCGGTACTACGGCATTCTCGAGAAGCAGTTCCGCCGCTACTACGAGAAGGCCAGCCGTCAGCCCGGCGTGACCGGTGAGAACCTGCTGCGCCTGCTCGAGCTGCGTCTCGACAATGTGGTGACCCGACTTGGCTTTGCGGCATCACGCCGCCAGGCGCGTCAGTTGGTGGGCCACGGTCACTTCCAGGTCAATGGCCGCCGGGTGGACATCCCCAGCTACCAGTGCCGTCCCGACGACATCATCACCATCAAGGCGTCGTCGCCGGCCGAGACCACAGTCCGCGGTGCCACCGAGATCGGTGCGTCCGTTGCCCCATGGCTGCAGGCCGACCATGACTCGCTGTCCGGCAAGGTGCTGAAGGCGCCTGACCGTACGGAGATTGATACCCCGGTGCGCGAGCAGCTCATCGTGGAGCTTTACTCGAAGTAGGCAGTACCCCGAACCGGCACGCGATGGCCGGGGGCCCCTGACGCGGGGACCCCGGGCCGAGGCCGCCGAATCGGGATCCGCGTTCATCCACTGACCGGCCGAGTGCCGGGAGGAGCAGCAAACACAAATGCTCGATATCCAGACCCCGCGCATGGCGTATGAGCCGCTGTCCGAGACCCTCGGCCAGGTCGAAGTGGAGCCGCTCGACCGCGGTTTCGGTCACACCTTCGGTAACTCGATCCGCCGCGTGCTCCTGTCGTCGCTCGAGGGCGCGGCTGTGACCTCGGTGAAGATCGATGGCGTGCAGCACGAGTTCACCACGGTCCCCGGCGTGCGTGAGGACGTCACCGACATCATCCTGAACCTCCGCGGCCTGGTGTGCCGCCTTATCGGCGAGGCCGATGAGATCGAGGTCGAGCTCAACCGCCAGGGCCCGGGCGTGGTGACCGCCGGCGACATCACATGCCCCGCTGATCTTGAGATCTTGAACCCCGAGCTCGAGATCGCCAACCTGGAGGCCAGCGCCTCGCTGGGCATGGTGCTCACCATCGCCCGCGGCCGCGGCTATGTGCCCGCCGACCAGAACAAGGGTCCTGGCACCACGATCGGGGTCATCCCGGTTGATTCCAACTTCTCGCCGGTGCGCCGCGTGCGGTACGAGGTGGGCGCAGCCCGCGTCGGCCAGCGCACCGACTACGACAAGCTCACCCTCGAGGTGGAGACCGACGGCAGCGTGGACCCGCGCACGGCCGTCGCCCAGGCCTCGGCCATCCTCATCGAGCGCCTGTCGATCTTCGCTGACCCGAATGACATCCGCATGCTCGTGGAGGAGGAGCCCGAGGCTCCTCAGCCCGGCGGCGAGATGGCCAATATCCTCATCGAGGAGCTCGAGCTCGGTGTGCGTTCGTACAACTGCCTGAAGCGCGTGGGCGTTGAGACCATCGGCGACCTCATCTCGAAGAGCGAGGATGACCTTGCGGCCATCCCGAACTTCGGCAAGAAGAGCGTCGAGGAGGTCAAGGAAAACCTTGCCCGCCACGGTCTCGCGCTTCGCGACGACTGACCGCACCAACCAGTAACCGGAGACTCAGATGCGACACCGCAACCGCGGACCCAAGCTTAATCGTGACAGCGCACATCGCTCGGCGATGGCGGCCAACATGGCCATCGCGCTGCTTGAGCATGGGCGCATCCAGACCACCGCGGCCAAGGCCAAGCTGGCCCGCCAGACGGCAGAGCGCGCGATCACCCTCGGCAAGCAGGGCACGCTGCACGCCCGCCGTCAGGCCATCGCGTTGCTCCGCAACAAGCCCATCACGTACCGCCTGTTCAACGAGATCGCTCCCGTATTCAAGGACATTCCCGGTGGCTACACGCGCGTGATCAAGCTTGGTCCGCGCCAGGGCGATGCCGCTCCGATGGTGCTGCTTGAGCTGTCGCGCCCCGTGCCGGCATCCAACCCGGAAGTCGCCGCATGAGCATCCGCACCCGCGTGACAATCGGTCTTGGCGCCGTCGCCATCGGCCTTGGTGGCATCGCTGCCGTCGCATCGCCGGCTATGGCAACGCAGGCTGCAACGCAGACCGAGGTCAACGGCATCGTGGCCGCCACCAACGCGTGGACCACGCAGACGCAGGGCTACACGTACTCGGAGTACTCGGTGGGCAACATCGCCGTGTCGTCGGTCAACACGTCGTACGCCCGTGCGCAGATCCTGCCGCTTGCCGCGTACAAGAATCAGATCTCCACGCAGTGGGTGCTGCTGTACGGCAGCAGCTCGCAGTGGACCGTGGTGGATGGTGGCCAGAACTTCTGCGACAACGTCAGCAACGTGCCGACCGCAGTGGTGAACGACCTGTTCCCGAGTGGCCAGCAGTGTGGCCCCACCTCGAACAAGTACACCCTGGCCAAGCAGACGAACGGTGGCTACACGCTCACCCTGCAGGCACAGCGCGGCACGGGTTCGAACAACAAGTTCGGCACCGTGTATCTGCAGCAGACCACCACGGGCGGCACCAAGGTGACCGAGCGCAAGGTTGGCGGCACAGACGCCTATACGTGGTCGGTCATCACCCAGAAGAACAACTCGTACCTCACCTTCAACGCCCAGAACCAGTGGGCCCTGGTGCAGCTGTATCAGTCGCCGAGCACGCTGTACGCGGTGCACCCCTTTAAGGTGACCGCGTTCGGCCTGACGCCGACGAACTCCAAGTAGCCCGCGTGCGGTGACCGCGCTCCGTCTCGACATCGAGTACGACGGCGCGGCGTTTCTGGGCTGGGCCGAGCA
>JBMOGE010000019.1:0-30595 GCA_049318525.1 Miltoncostaeaceae bacterium | reverse complement strand
CAGCAGTCAGAGAAGCGCTTGGGCAAGCCCTGTTACTTCACGGGGCAACGGCTCGTCGGCATCTATGCCTGCGTCACGTGCCAGTTTCGCATCAACAACCGCGGGGCCCTGCCCTCGTGCCCGGACTGCGGCGAGATCATCTGGTGCTACATGGGCGACGGGCCCCGGCCGATCCCTGAAGGTGAGACGGCCGCTCCTGCCGCTCCGGCCGATTCCACGGGCCCGGTCGTTGAGGCAGATGTGGCGCTGCCGCCACCGGCACAGGACCCAGTGAAGGTGGAAGAGGGCATCAACCTGGAGATGTAGCGGGAAATGATCAGCCCGGTGGCCCTGAGGGATTCACGAAATGCTTACGGTGCACCCTCGCGTTCCGCATGGCGAAGGGCCACGATTGACGTTGTCCGTACCTATTGGACACACCATGCGAACTCATTCACCCTCACGCGCAGCCGTCACCGCCGCTCTCATCGGAGCGCTCGTCATGGTTGCGCCAGCGCTCGCCTCTCCGGGCGGTCCCTCTCGCGATGATCCGTCTCGCGATGATCCGTCTCAGAGCGGTCCCTCTCAGGGCAGGGGCGACTGCCGTTCGCCCGGCACCAACCTTTCACCGGTAAAGACCGGTGCGGTGGGCGCTGGCGGCCAGGTGAACATCCAGGGGGCGGGGCGGGTTCGCCTGCAGGGATCGTTCATGTCCTGGGGCACGGTCAGGGGAATGACCATCCGCGTGGAGGACCGCCGGGGCGACGGAATGCTGCGTGTGGGGGCGGCATGCATCCCGTTCAAGCGGGTGACCAAGGCCGATGGCACCCGTATCCGTGTGGCAGTGGCGCAGGCACCACGCGAACGCTTCCTCATCGACGGCACCGGCATCCGGGTCGATCTGTCCGGCAAGGGATCGCTCGCCATCGCCATCACGGGCAGCGGCAGCGGGGTGCTCGACGGCGTGGGCACCTTCACCGTGAACAACGGCAGCCCCCAGAGTTGGCCCCTCAAACCGATCGACCTCGCACTGGCGCCCGCGAACTAGCCCACACGGGGTAACCTCCGTCGGGCCACACCATGGGATCCTCAGACGAACAGCCATTCATCCTCATTGCCGAGGATGAGCCCAACATCGCATCCTTCGCCAAGATGTATCTGGAGGCGGCTGGATTTCGCGTGGATATCGCAGACCGCGGTGACACGGCACTCGAGAAGATCGATGCCGACAAGCCCGACCTGCTGCTGCTTGACCTGAACCTGCCCGGTGTTGATGGGTTCGAAGTGACCCGGCGTATTCGTCAGGGTGGTGGGTCGATGCCCATCCTCATGCTGACCGCACGCGACGAGCCGGTTGACAAGGTTGTGGGGCTCGAACTGGGGGCCGACGACTACGTCACCAAGCCCTTCGACCCGCGCGAACTGGTGGCCCGGGTGCGCGCCGTGCTGCGTCGCAGCGATGGCCAGGCCGATCAGGTCGACCCGGACATGCCGCCGGTGCTCGAGGTTGACGACCTGCGCATCGAAGTCGGGCCGCGCGAGGTGTACGTGGGTGACACCGAGGTGGCGCTCACACCCAAGGAGTTCGACCTGCTGGCCACGCTCGTGCAGGCCCGGGGTCTGGTACTGAGCCGCGAACAGTTGCTCGAGCGTGTGTGGGGCTACACGTTCCTCGGGGACAGCCGCACCATTGACGTGCACGTGCGTCAACTGCGTCGTAAGTTGGGCGACGCCTGCCCCATTGAGACCGTGTGGGGCACCGGCTACAAGGTTGCGGCCCGGCGGTGAATGGCGCGGCCCCGGCCCGCCGGAGGCCGTGGGCGAGCCTCTCGGGGCGAGTGGCGCTCGGCGCGGTTGGCGGGCTCATCGTGGCGGCCATCCTGTTTGCCGCGATCGCCGTCTCGCTCATCCGCGGGGAGGCGACCGATCAGGCACGGGCCGAGCTGGATCGTCAGGCGCGTGCAGTCGCGGTGCTGGTGTCCGCTCGCGTAAAGACTGCGCTCGAGACCGGTGCCGAGTTCCGCACTGACCCCATCGGCAACCTCGAGACCCTCACCGGCCCGAGCACGCGCCTGTATTACGTGGGCCTCGACCTCTCGCCCGGGGCATCCGATCCCACTGGTGGCCTCCCCGGAACGGTGGCGCAGGATCTGAGCCCTGCGGTACTGGTGCGCGATGGCTCGCAGGCGTTCGGCTTCACGCCCACGGGTGCCACCACGCCGACATTCGCGGCGGCAGCGCCCGTCACGGTGGGCAGCCGCTATGTGGGTGCCATCGTGCTCACGCGCCCTCAGAACGAGGTGGCGGCGAACTGGGGTGACGTACTGCCCCCCATTCTCGTGGCCACGCTTCTGGGCCTTCTGGTTGCCGTGGTGCTGGTGCTGTGGATCACGCGACGTGCGACGCGACCGCTCCGCGACCTCGAGGCGGCGGCGGCAAGCGTGGCGGCGGGTGACCTGCAGACTGAGGTCGCCACCGGAGGTGCAGAGGAGCTCGACGCCGTTGCCCGCTCGTTCAACGCGATGGTGCGCCAACTGGCACGTCGGGACCGCCTGGCCCGTGAGTTCCTCATGCGGGTCACCCATGACCTGCGCACTCCCCTCACCGCTATCCGCGGGCATGCATCCGCGCTGTCCGACGGCGTGGTACCCGAGGATGCCGTGCCGCGATCGCTCGGGGCCATCGCATCTGAGGCCACACGCCTCGAGGTGCTTGTCACCGATCTGCTCGATCTCGCACGCATGGATGCCGACCGGTTCCGCGTCAACCTCGTGCCCGTGGCTGCCGCGCTGCCACTGGAGCAGGCGACCGATGCGCTGTGGTCCACGGCCGAGGCCAAGGGAATCACCCTGCGCGCCGACATCGGCGACCTTCCCGAGGTCATCACCGACCCGGACCGCGTGCAGCAAGTGGTCACCAACCTCATCGACAACGCAATCCGCTGGGCTCCCCGCGGTGGCGAGGTCGTTCTCTCGGCCCGCCCGGAGGCGGATGGCGGGGTCACGATCGATGTGGACGACAACGGACCCGGGATCAGCCCCGACATGCGCGAAGCCATCTTCGAGCCATTCCGGTCGGCTGAGACGCCGGAGGGAAACCAGGGATCGGGCCTCGGCCTGGCCATCGCGCGCCAACTCACCCGCGCCCTGGGCGGCGACCTCGCGGCCGGTAATGCGCCCGCAGGCGGGGCCCGGTTCACGCTCACGCTCCCTGCGCAGGCGCCCGAACCCCGAAACGACGTGGGGCCCCCGTCCAACCTGGACGAGGGCCCCACACCCACCGCAATGGGTGGTCCGACCTAGGCCGGAGCGTCATCCGAGTGTGGCACCAGGACAACGTCCCCGCGCTCACCCGTTCGTACGCGTACTGCGTCATCAAGCGGGATGATGAAGATTTTGCCGTCCCCGGGCTCGCCCGTGTGGGCGTGCTCGAGGATGACATCCACGGCCCGCTCGACATCGCTGTCGTCAAGCGCGATCTCCAGCTTCAGCTTCGGACGCATGAAGATTGTGGTCTTCGCGCCGCGATAGCTCTCTGTATACCCGCCTTGGCGTCCCGAGCCCTTGACCTCGCTGATGGACATGGAGGGAAGCCCCATGGCCGCCAGCTTGTCGCGGATCTCGTCGAATGCCTCGTGACGGATGAATGCCTCGATCTTCTTCACGTCAGTGTCCTCCTACTGCGACGAGGTCGCGGTCTTGGAGCCGGCGAAGAGCGGCGGGCCGCTCGTTCCTGCCGAGTCCGGGAATGCCCCGGGAACCTCGATGAACTGCTCGGGGTACCCATACATACCGTGCTCAGAGATGTCGAGGCCCGCCATCTCATCCTCTTCGCTCACGCGAAGGCCAACTGTGTACTTGATCAATGCGAACACGATGAATGATGCAGTGAACGTGAATGCGATGGTTGCGGCCACCCCGTACACCTGAACCCACAGCTGGTGACCGCCGCCGCCGTAGAAGATACCGGCCTCCGAACCTGACAGGTTCAGTGCGTCGAGGCGGTCGCGGGTGGCGAAGAGCCCCACTGCCAGGGTGCCGAGAACTCCCGACACACCGTGCACCGGGATACAACCGATGGGGTCATCGATCTTGAGCTTGTCAACCAGCACCACCAGCGCCGGCACAAGAATTCCGACGACGAACCCGATGACCACTGCGGCCCACGGATCGACGAAGGCACATGGTGCCGTGATGGCCACCAGGCCCGCAATGGCCCCGTTGCCCATCTGTGAGACGTCAAGCGTCTTGAACATGACCAGCGAGCCGATGGTGGCGCCAACGACGCCGGCCGCAGCCGCCAGGTTGGTGTTGATGGCCACGTCGGCGAAGTTGTAGCCGACCGCCCCGAGGAACGAACCGGGGTTGAAGCCCATCCACCCGACCCACAAGATCAGCACCCCGAGAATGGCGAGCGGAATCGAGTGGCCTGGAATTGGCTGTGGCTTTCCGTCCCGGAACTTCCCGATGCGTGGCCCCAGCAAGAGCGTTCCGGCGATGGCCGCGAGCGCACCCTGCAAGTGGACGATCGAGGATCCCGCGAAGTCGAGGAAGCCATTCTGGAAGAGCCAGCCGCCACCCCAGGTCCAGTGGGCGACGATTGGGTAGATGACCCCGGTGAAGATGACACCGAAGATGATGTACGCGATGAACTTCGTGCGGTCGAGCATCGTGCCGAACACGATGGCGAGCGACACGGCACAGAACACGGCCTGGAAGAAGAAGACTGCCTCAACCGGGATGTTGTATGCCGCGAGGGCGTTGCCGAAGTCGAAGAGGCCGAGCGAGTTGGTGTCGCCCGCCGCATTCGCGTTGTCCAGGAACCATCCTGCGGATCCCACAAAGTCATTCCCGTCACCAAACCCGAGCGCGAATCCGATCGCCCAGAACATGAGGAATGTAATTGCAAGATTGATGACGATCTTTCCGGCGACCGCTCCGGAGTTCTTCATGCGTGAGAGGCCGATCTCGAGCATTGCGAAGCCGGCCTGCATGAAGAGCACGAGAATCGCAGCAATCACAACCCACATGGAGTTGACCGCGACGTCGGTCGGGGACGGACCATCTGCCGCAGCGGCCAGGGCGGGGATGCCAAGCAGCAGCACGGCTGCTGCTATGGCACCCAACCTGAGTGACCTCTGACGCATGGAGTGCCCTCCTTCATCGATTCCGAGGCAGTGCGTGTGCACGGCCCCCATTCACCGACGAGGCTATGGCGGGGGGGCGTGGCGCTCCTTGTGCGCAGGGATGAACTGATGGCGCACCCCCTTCGCCCTGAGGCGAACCCACATGCTGCGGATTGCGGATCAGCGGTCGAGAATCTCCAAAGCGCCCGTGAGGTCGGGAACAACGGCATCTGCGCCGGCAAGGGCCCCCGCATCGTGAGCCCCGGTGGTCACCGCGATCACGTGCACGCCAGCAGCCCGTGCGGCGGCGATGTCGCGGGGGGTGTCCCCGATCACCACCACCTGATCGTCCGAACATCGTCCGCGGGCGCGCTCGCGTGCCAGCCGCACCAGATCGGCCCGTACCTCGGCGTCCGATCCAAACCCCCCCTCACCGGGGGCAAACCACGTGCCGAGACCGGCGGCAGCCACCTTGGCCCGGCCGATCCCCTCGAGGTTCCCGGTCACCAGCGCCATCTCCACGCCGTTCCCCTCCAGGGACACCAGTACGGCCTGGGCATCCGGTGCCGCCACGGGCGGGGGATGGCCGTTGGCCATCTGCGCGTGCACCCTGCACGCGAGATGAATCCACTCGCGCATGGCTGCATCAATGGCGACGTCGGCGACCGAGTGGCCACGCAACACCAGACGGGCGATCTCGCGATCGGTGCGACCCGCCGGCTGGGTGGCCCACACATCATCCGGCACGACCGGCACGCCCCACACCGTGCACATGGCATCGGCCATCGCGTGGGTATGCCCCTCCGGCGAGCCGTGGAGCAGGGTCCCATCGATATCAAACAGCACAAGCACGCCCGCAGTGTGCCCAGCGGCGGCACGTGCAGGCCGGATCAGACGTGCAGCGATCCACCCACGTGGGAGTGGGCATCCTCCGGCTCGGCGCCAATGACCTCAATAAACCGCTCCGGGTACCCGAACATGCCGTGCTCTGAGATATCAAGTCCGGCCAGCTCGTCGGACTCCGATGCTCTGAGACCGATGATCTTCTCGATAAGCCAGAACGCCGCGTAGCCGGTGGTGAAGGCGAATGCAGCGATGCACACCATGCCGATGGCCTGCCACCCCAGTTGGGCCGCGCCTCCTCCGTAGAACAGACCGGGACGGCCGCCCAGCGTGGCCGCAGCATCGGTAGTGGTGAGGAACCCCGCGGCGAGCACCCCCACTATCCCGCCCATGCCGTGCCCGGCGAGCACCCCGATTGGGTCGTCAATACGCATGCGGTCAACCAGCAGCACCATTGGCACCATCACGCACCCGGCCACCAGACCGATGAGCGCACCGGCCCAAGGCACCACGAACGCGCAGGGGCCTGCGATGGCGCCCAGTCCCGCGATGGCGCCATTGCCCATCATCCCGATGTCATACGTGCCGAGGAGCACGCGCGACATCACCACCGCACCCAGCACGCCGAAGGCACCGGCGAGGCTGGTGACAACCACCACCGTGCCGATTGGCTTGCCCACGGCGCCCAGGAACGAGCCGGCGTTGAATCCCATCCATCCCACCCAGAGAATGAGCACTCCCAGCACGGCCATGGGCATCGAATGGCCAGGAATGGGATTGGCCCTTCCGTCCGACCGGAACTTGCCGATGCGCGGCCCCACAATGATCGCGCCGGCGATACCCGCGAACGCCCCGGTGATATGCACCACGCCAGATCCCGCGAAGTCCTGGAACCCGTGCTGGGAAAGCCACCCCCCGCCCCACACCCAGTGGGTGACGATGGGATAGATGAGGCCGACGAACAGGATTGCGAAGGGCAGGTAGGCGACGAACCGTGCCCGGTCGAGCATGGTGCCCCAGACGATGGCCAGCGCCACCGCGGCAAACATGGCCTCGAAGAAGAACTTGGTGGTCTCGTCAATGCCCGAGTACGAGAGCGCCGCCACGCCCTGGCTATTGCCGATATCAATGAACCACGCCGTGGCCCCGCCGAATCCGCTGCCATCACCGAAGGCGATGGCATACCCGATGGCCCAGAACACCACGAGGGCGAGCGCGAAGTTGACGATGATCTTGGCGGCCACCGCACCCGCGTTCTTCATGCGCGAGAGGCCCATCTCGAGCGCAGCGAACCCGGCCTGCATCAGCAGCACCAGGCAGCCGGCGAAGACCACCCACACGGTGTCAATGGCCACTGCGTTCATGCGGTTCCTCCGGGGGAATCAGGCTGCCGGGCGCCCCGATCCCCGGGGCTACGAAACGGTGCCATCCAGCACGCTGCGACCTCATGGCCCGGTGGATAGCGGGTACGCAACTGCTTTGGCCGGAAGTACAACCATTCGGGCAAGGGGGCAACACCGCGCATCTGCCGACCGGCGACGGCGAGCAGCGGCGCACGGCTGACGCGCGGGCGCTACGCTGCCCCGCGTGACGGACACCGGCACACGCGCGCCCCGCACATCGTTACTCGCCCTCGGTGCCCTCGGAGTGGTGTTCGGGGACATCGGTACGAGCCCGCTGTACGCATTTCAGGCCGCGATCGCCACCGGCGTGGGTACCGACCAGAGCGACATCCTGGGCCTGCTGTCGCTCTTCCTGTGGGCGCTGATCCTCATCGTGGGCGTGAAGTACATCGGACTCGTCATGCGCGTGAGCAACAAGGGCGAAGGCGGCGTGCTGGCGCTGTCGGCGCTCGCGCGACGCACGCTCAGTGGCAAGACGGCGCGGTGGGCGTTTCTGGCCGGGCTGGTGGGTATGGGGCTCTTCTACGCAGATGGGGTCATCACGCCGGCCGTGTCTGTGCTGTCGGCAGGCGAGGGCATCACGGTCAGCTTCCCATCGGCGGGCGCGTTGGTGGTGCCATTCGCCATCGCGGTGGTGACGATCCTTTTCATCGTGCAGCGCTTCGGCACCGACAAAATCGCGAAGGCCTTTGGGCCCATCATGCTGCTGTGGTTCATTGTCATCGCGTTGCTGGGCATCAAGGAGGTGATCGCCGCCCCCTTCGTACTGCAGGCGTTCAATCCGCTGGATGGCATCTTGTTTCTCGGGCGCCATCCGGGGCACGGCCTTGCCGTACTGGGAGCCGTTGTGCTGTGCGTCACGGGTGTCGAGACCCTGTACGCCGACATGGGCCACTTTGGTCGTAAGCCCATCGCTCTCGCGTGGCTCGTCGTCGGTTTTCCGGGCGTGATGCTCGCCTACCTCGGGCAGGCCGCGCTGGTGCTGACCAATCCGAGCAGTGTGAGCAACCCGTTCTTCAACATGGGGCCGCAGGCAATGGCCATCCCGCTGCTCATCCTGGCCACCGTCGCCACGTTCATCGCATCGCAGTCGGTCATCTCCGGAGTGTTCTCCGTGACCCGGCAGGCCATCCAGCTCGACCTCCTGCCCCGCCAGCGCGTGGTCCACACGTCAGAGAAGGTGGAGGGGCAGATCTACATGCCCTTCCCGAACATGGCGCTGTACGGAGTGGTGGTGGCATTCATCCTCGCGTTTGGATCGTCAGAGGCTCTGGCCGGTGCGTACGGGCTCGCCGTCGCGGCCACCATGGTCATCACCACCGGGCTCACCATGATCATGGCCCGCAATGCATGGAGGTGGAATCCCGCCCTCATCATCCTGTGTTTCACTCCGCTGCTGGCCATCGACCTGCTGCTGTTCGTGGCCACCTGCGAGAAAATCCCTCATGGCGGCTGGGTGTCCATGCTCATGGCGGCCCTGCTGCTCACCGTGATGGTCACCTGGCGTCGGGGCCGGGGAGTGCTGCGGCGCCGAATCGCGTCGGAGTCGATGCCCATGGATCATCTGGTCGAGTCGGTGCCCATTGAGGAGCAGCGCATTCCCGGCGCGGCCGTCTTCATGACCGCCAACCCCAAGGTGGCGCCGCACTCGCTGGCCATCCACCTGAAGCACAACAAGCTGCTGCCCGAACATCTTGTGCTCGTGAGCGTGCGATACCGCACCACCCCGAGAGTGAATCCGTCGGCCCGTGTGCTGACCAAGCGCATGGGGCCGGGAATCACCGCCATCGAGGTCTGGTACGGCTACGTTGAGCGCCCCGACATCCCCGAGGCCCTCGCCAGTGTGTGGGGCGTGCTGGGCCTGCCTGAGTCGCCAGCCGAGGCCTCATACGTCGTGAGCGACGACGCGCTGGTAATCACGCGCGACCACGTCGTCGGTCTGCCCCACTGGCAAAAGCGCCTGTTCGGCACCATGCACCGAAACGCTGCGAAGTCGGCCGACTTCTTCCGCCTCCCCCCCGGCCAGGTCATCCACCTGGGCACCGAGGTAAGCATCTAGCGATCAGCGGGCGGCGTCGCCGAACAGGCTGCGCGCGATGACCAGCCGCTGGATCTCGCTGGTGCCCTCATATATCTCGGTGATCTTCGCATCGCGGTAGTACCGCTCGGCGTTGTACTCGCGTGAGTATCCGTAACCACCGAGGGTCTGCACAGCGACGTCGGCCGCACGCACGGCCACCGATGATGCGAACAGCTTGGCCTTGGCCCCGGCCGCCCCGTGCGGATGCCCGGCATCGCGCAGCCCCGCGGCATGCAGGGTGAGCAGACGCGCGGCATCAACCTGCGCGGCAATGTCGGCAATGGGGAACTGCACGCCCTGAAACCGGGCGATGGGGCCGCCAAATGCCTGACGCTCCGACGCATATTTTACGGCCAGTTCCAGTGCTGCCCGGGCGATGCCCACGGCCTGGGCGGCCACACTGATACGCCCGCCGTCAAGGGTGGCCAGTGCCAGTTTGAGGCCCTCCCCCTCGGCGCCCAGCAGGCCGGAGCGCGGAACGTGCAGACCATCGAAGGCGAGCTCGACCGTCGACGATGAGTGCAGCCCCATCTTCGGGATCTCACGGCCCACCAGCAGCCCGTCGGCCTTCGGTGACACCAACGCGCTGACGCCGCCGGCGCCATCGCCACCCGTGCGGGCAAAGATGACGAACACGTCGGCGATGCCGCCATTGGTGATCCACTGCTTTGCGCCGGTCAGGCTCCAGCCATCGCCCGATTTGGTGGCACGGGTGCAGAGCGATGCGGTGTCCGATCCGGCGCCCGGCTCGGTGAGTGCGTAGCACCCGATCATCTCGCCGCTGGCGATACGGGGCAGCCACTCGTGCTTCTGCTCCTCGGTGCCCGCACGCACAATGGGCGATGCCACCAGGCCGTTCTGCACAGCGATTGCCACGGAGGTGCCGGCATCGGCACAGGCCACCTCCTCCATCACCAGCGCGAGTGACGTGGCGTCCATGCCCGACCCGCCGTACTCCTCGGGTACCACTATGCCCAGCAGCCCGAGGGTCCCCATCTGCTTGATCACCTCGAGCGGGACATGTTGCTGCTCGTTCCACGCCGAGGCGTGGGGGGCAATCTCACCCTCCGCGAAATCACGGGCCAAGGCCCGGATCTCGCGGTGTGTGTCACTCAGATCGGTGTGCATGCCGCGAAGCATGCACGACGCACCGCAACGGCGTGGTGCTAGGCCGTCACCTGCGGGCGCTCACCCATGTGCTTGAGCCATCTGGCGTGGGAGCGCAGGGCGTCCATCAGCGTGAGGTTGTTGTTGTACGGCAGGCCATGCTGCGCGCACATGTCCTCGACAATCGGTGAGATGCGCCGGTAGTGCACATGCGACACGGTGGGAAACAGGTGGTGTTCCACCTGAAAGTTGAGGCCGCCGAGGTACCACGCGAGCAGCCGGCTGTTCTGGGCAAAGTCAACGGTGGTCTCCACCTGATGCTCGGCCCAGTCGCGTGGCCCATCCTTCTCCACCTCGACGGTGAGCTTCTCAAGTGACGTGAACTCGGCCTCCTCCACGCAGTGCGCCAATTGGAACACCACAGCGAGGATGATGCCGAGGATCCACATGGCGCCGAGGGCCGCCAGCAGGACCACCCAGACGGGGTGGAACATGATCGGCACCACAAGCGCGAGGCAGATGAAGATGACCTTGCCGGCGATGAGCGTGAACAGGTCACGCCCGCGCGGGCGGACGATTGGAACATGGGCCCTGTCGGCGAGATACAGCGTGAGCGCGTCACCCGTGACGATCTGCTTCGGCGCGTAGAAGCCATAGAGGCAGAACATGTAGATGTGCTGGTACTTGTGCCACGGACGCCACTTCTGGTCGGGTGCGAATCGGGCCAGCGGCAGCTGGTCGATATCGCCATCCTTGTCAACAACGTTGGTGTACGTGTGGTGGGCGTGGTTGTGCTTCTCGCGCCACAGGTATGACGAGCCGCCCAGCATGGAGTCCATCGAGAACCCGAGAAACCGCCAGCGCCTGCCGATGGCGCCGTGGTTGGCGTCGTGCTGAATGCCGAAGGCAATGCCGCCCATCGCGAAGGCCAGCGAGAGGCAGCCCACAATCATTGTCATCCAGTTCGGCGAGAAGAACACCAGGTACACGTACGACGCGATGCACCAGATGAGCATGAATGCGGCCTTCGAAAAATACCGGATCCGCCCGTTGCGACGCACGCGGGAATCAAGCGCCTCATTCACCGCGGTACGCAACTCGCGGTGGAATGAACTACCCCCCTTCAACAGGCGAGGTGAACTCACGCCCGTGTCGGGACGATCCCCAGTGATGGTTGCCAACGATGCTCCTCCAGGCGGCGAGCGGGTATCGCTCAAGCCCCGTGCCCACACTATCGGATAGGGCCGGACTCACCACGGTGGACGGTTCCCCGCGCGCGGGCCAATCGTCACCAACAGGTACATCGCCACGACGGTCATTCCGGCGTTCGATGGAGGATACCGGGATCGAACCGGTGACCTCCTGCTTGCAAAGCAGGCGCTCTCCCAGCTGAGCTAATCCCCCCGCGGTTCGGGAAGGTAGCACCGCCGCAGCCGTCCACGGGTAGGGTTGCCCCGAACCGTTCCACCCCGGAGGCACCGTGTCCGACGAGGCCATTGCCCGTATTGACCAGCTGCTGCAGGTGCAGCAGCAACACCATCTCGACCTGGCGGCCCTCCTTGAGGACTACCGGCAGATGGTGTTTGAGGCCGATGCGCAGGGCGACGAAGCCGTATTCAAGACGGCATCGATGATGCCGGGTGGCAAGTACCACGTGCTCACCACGCACCTGAGAGAGACTTGGCTCGTGCTGCAGGCCGACCTCGTGCGGCTGTTCCCCGAACTTGCGCCACCCCCAAAGCCCAAGTCCACCGACTAATCCGGTAGCGCCGCCCGCAGCGCCGACTGCACGTCGGAGTGCACCCACACATAGCCACGGGCCTCGGCGGCGGCGGGCACCGCACGCTGGCTATCAAGCACCAATACCGCCATCTCCCCCATCGTCGCGCGCAGCACGAACCCCGGTGTCGGAACCCTGGCCGGGCGTCCGACCGCGGTGCCAAGCGCCGCTGCCACATCGCGCTGACGCATGGGGCCGGGCGCGGTGACATTGATTGGTCCGTGCCACGAGGCGTTGTCAATGGCCGCAAGAATCATGCCCACCACGTCGGCGATCGCCACCCAGGGCACCCACTGCCGGCCTCCCCCGATGGCGCCCGCACCGCCGATGCGCGCAATCTTGGCCAGCCGGGGGATGACGCCGCCATCGGGTGCGAACACCATGCCGGTGCGGGAGATGGCCACGCGCACCCCGCCCACTTCGGCCCGGTGGGCGGCGGCCTCCCATTCGCGCGCAACACCTGACAGGAAGTCGGTCCCTGGCCCGGACGTCTCGTCCAGTATTTCATCCCCGCGATTGCCGTAGTACCCACTGGCGCTGCCGCTCACCAGCACCGAGGGGCCCGCGCCAGCCGCCAGGGCATCGGCGATGCGGGTGGTGGTGACAACCCGGCTATCGCGGATGATGCGCTTTCGCGCGTCGGTCCAGCGGCCCTCGGCTACCGAGGCACCGGCAAGGTTCACCACGGCGTCCACGCCATCGGTGGCTGCGGCCGGGAACGCCTCCGTCGTCGGATCCCAGCGCACGGTGCGAACCCCTTCCACCATGCCCCCGGCGCGCGAGAGCGGCACGACCATGTCGCCCCGGGCGAGCAGGGCTCTGCTTACGTGCCCACCAATGAGGCCACTCGCCCCTGTCACCGCGATCCGCATACCCCTGATGATGCCTGTCACAAGGCGTAACGGACTGCACAACCTCCACGTCATGCGTACCCTTCCCCTCTGAACCCCGATCAGGAGGCCGGAATGGCGTTGGACATGGTTGTACAAGGAGTCGCGGTCAAACGGCGCGGGCCGTTGGTCACGTGGCTCTTGATCATCGTGACCCTTGGTATCTACGGGCTGTTCCACTGGTACTACATGAACCGTGAAGTCCGTGATTTCTCCGCCGCGGCCGGGGCACCGCTGGGTAACTCACCCGGCAAAAGTGTGCTTGCCCTCTTCCCCGGGGTATTCCTCGTCGTGCCGGTCATCTGGACCTGGGTGACCACCGCCACGCGGGTACGCGAGGTGCGTCGCATCGTGCTGGCCGGGGCGCCCGGCGAGGAGCCGTCGGTGGGCCTGTCTGTGCTGTTCAGCTTCCTCTACAGCCTTCAGCACCCATACCTGCAGGCATCGCTCAATTCCACCTGGGACATGGCCGGGGCAACCTCTGCGGTGGCTGCAGCTGCGCCGCCGCCGTCGGTCGACTGAGAACCGACCGGATCACACGGAGGTGGGCCCTCCCACGCGGGCCCGCCTCCGCGTGATCAATGGAACACCCCGATCGCGGGAACGGGGGAGGAGCACCCACAGCAGTACCGATGAATGCCGCTACACCGTCTCGCGCTGCGGCGGCTCACCGTGGCCGTACTCACGAGAGGCGGCAGGGTGTGCCGCAAGGACCGATTCGATCGCGGCGTCCTCATCGGCGCTGAGCGGGCGGGCGGCAAGTGCGGCGATGCCCCGGGCCTGTACGGCGTCGTGGGCACCGATGATTGCGGCTGTGACTGCCGGCAGGCGCAGCGCCCACGCAACGGCGAGTTCGCCGACGCCGCCGGATCGGCCGGCCTCGCTGGCGATGGTCTGGAGCTCGCGTACGACCTGAATGCGATCGGCGAACGACTCATCAGCGAACAGCTCGCTGACCGCACGCCAGTCGTTCTCGGGGAAGGTGGTGTGCTCATCCATACGGCCGGTCAGGAGGCCGTGGGCCAGCGGTCCGTACGCCAGCACACCCACGCCATTGTCGGCGCACCACGGGATCTCGGCCTGCTCGACCTTGCGGCGCATCACGTGGTAGCCCACCTGGAGCGAGACGAATGGCTCCACGGCATGCGCAGCCACAAGGTCGTCGTGGTGATAGTTGGACACGCCGATCCAGCGGATCTTTCCCTCGTCGCGCAGACGCTGAAGCTCACCCATGGTGTCGGCGGCGTCCACGCCGTTCACCGGCCAGTGCACCTGATACAGGTCAACATGATCCATCTGCAGGGCCTTGAGGCTGCGCTCGAGTGCCATACGCAGGTACTCGCCCGTGGCCTCACGCCAGATCGTGAGGCCATCGGCACCTATCTCCCACGCAACGCCGCCCTTGGTGGCGACGATGACGTCGTCGCGGCGCTCGCGCACGACCTTGCCCACCACTACCTCGGCGCGGCCCTGACCGTAGATGTCGGCCGTGTCGATCCAGTTGATGCCGCTGTCGAGGGCCGCGTGACAGGCCGCCTCGCTGTCGGCATCGTCGGCGCCGCCCCAGCGCCCGCCGAACTGCCAGGTGCCGAGACCCACCACAGTGAGGTCGAGGTCAGATGCGCCGAGTCGTCGGGTCTCCATGGTCATCCCTTCGTGACGGGCGTGAGTGCCACCAGCAGGCCGCCGTCATCGTCGTATGCCGGAAAGAGGTCAACCACCGCATCGCGGTCCTCGACCATGCCACGGGGTCGGAACGTGCAGGGCTCACCCTGTACGCGTACGCCCCACTCCATCACCTTGGCCACGGGGTCGTCGGGGGCACTCGGGAAGCGCAGGTGCAGCGCCTCCACCACGTCCTGCCCGATCATGCCGCCCTCTGGCCAGCCCGTGACGGGCATTGCCGCGTGCCCAGCCGCAAGTACCCGCAGTTGGCGATCGCAGCACACCAGCGCCGTCAGCGGCCCCGCGTAGTAGTCGTCCATCATCTCAAAGAGAAACCCGAAGCCGCACTTGGCACACCCACGGGGCTGGTGCCCCTCGGTGCGTTCAGACCCGACTTCACGGTGGGCACAGTGGGGACAGAGGAAGACGGTCACGCGGGAAGATTACCCGCCGAGCGTGTCCACCCACGGTGGACGATCCGCACTGCCTGGTACGCGCCATGTCCAGGTGGCGTCGTCGAATGTGCCACCCGCCATCTTCTCGATCTGCCCGATGAAGGTGACCAGGTCCATTGGCTCCACCAGCGACGACGGCGTCATGACATCGGCGGCGAACGAGAGCACTCTGCCGCGACCCACGTCGCGCAGCACGGCGGCGGGGCGACCATCCAAGTGGGTGGCCACCACCGATGCACCGGGGGGCACGCTCTCAAACGCCCATGAGCGACGATCGTCCACGGGCACGCTGAGAAGGTCGGCCGGGCTTCCCACTGCCAGCGCATTGCGCGGTACGAGCAGCGCGGTACCCCCCGGCTCGCTGGCCAGGCGCCCGCCCATGAGCGCACTGCCCACGTCGGCCAGGTTCTCATTGCCGGGAGTGCGGGCGAATGCCTGTGGATCAGTGACCACCAGGAAGCCGCCATCGCTCACCCATGCGCGCAGTTGCTCGGCGAATGGGCGTGTGAGTACCTCGCCCCGCGGAAGCCACACGACCCGGGCCTCGGCCAAGCGGGATGGATCGGCCTCAAGACGCGTATCCGAATCAAACCGGAATCGTGCGTGGTTGAGCTCGCCCAGAAGTGAGTACGTGGTGTAGATACCGTCGCCCGATGCCTTGTACCGCGCGTCACCGCCACGGTCGGGCTGGCCCTGCCCCTCGCTCATCACCGAGTAGACCACCTGCGTGCCGGGGTCCACAGGCGGATCGGGAAGCGTGGCGCCCTTCAGGCGTGAGGCCAACGACAGCATGCCGTCGTACAGGGGCCGATTGGTGAAGCGCGGATTGCCAAGCGCGAACAGGCTGATGTGGGTGGCGCCGGCGCGCAGGGCCTGTCCCGCCCATGCATCCAGATCGGCGGCCACCGGCATGTAACCCGAGTACCTGAATGCCTGCACGATGATGCGCGTCTCCTTGCCCGTGAGGTCGGAGAGGAATTTGGCACCGAAGCCGGGGTTGTAGCGGCCACGGCCCGGGTCGTCCTTCTCGGCGTACGACACGTACGGGTCGCCCTCGACGACATCGGCAAACCCGCCGAGGGCCGTGTAGTCCCACGGCATGAAGCCGTCGATGAAGCCGTAGTCATTTGGCACCACGCGCGAACCGGGTGCCAGCTGGCGGATGAGTGCAGCCTGCTCGGCTTTCATGGCGAAGAATTCGCGGCTGGTCCACCGTGAGTAGGCCAGCCACTGAAGCCCCGCGAGCGACGACGTGGTGCGCTTCGCCGATGCGCTGGGCGGGCCCCATCCGAAATCGGCCTTGATCTGCGCACGCTGGCGGCGCCACACCGCGCTGGTCGTCGCCGCGCGGCCCTTGGGCAGCACTACCTGGGGTTCGTCCGACCCCGTGAAAGCCCACACGTAGGGCTTTCCCCGAAGCCCCGGCACGGTGCGCCGGATCTCCTTGAGCGCAGAGGTGCGATAGGCCGGGTCAAGCAGCGACATGCGGCGCGTCGGCGCGTCGGTCTCCGGCTGAAACACGGTTCCGGTGGGGCGGCAGCGCTTTGGCACGCGCGGGTAGATGCACAGCGCCTCCTTGGCGGCCCGGGCCTCCACGTTGGCGTCCCACGAGAGCCCCGTAGCGGCGTACTGACGCTGGAAGTTGCCGGGGTTGCGCCACGCATGCGGCTCGGTTGGGGCAATCGGGATGTCGAAGGGAAGCGCGCCGAACCCGCTGAACCACAGGCCGTTGTCGCCGGCCGTATGCAGCATCGCGTCAACCGTGCGGTACCACGTGGCGGCCGGGATGGGAGGTGGCTTCTTCGGGTTCCAGCGCGGGAGATCCTCCTGGTTGAGCTCGTGGCTCCAGTCGAATACCCGCCCCATGGGACGCGCGAGGGCGACCTGTGCGGCCGAAGCGATCGCGAGCAGTGCCGCGGCGATAACGAGGGGCTTTCTCACCACGCACCCATCATGCCCGACCCGCCGCAGCCCGGGGCGGCGACAGGTTCCGGGTCAGATCCCCGCGCCATCCACGTGGCCCAGCGGCGTCATGGTGAAGAGCGTGTCCGCTCGCAGCCCGAGGCGCAGGGTCTCGAGCGGGATGACCTCGTCGGGTGGGATGTTGCCGAGGTTCACGTTGGTGCCGAACGACCGGATAAACCAGGTCTGCTGAGACTTCTGCGGTGCCTCAAACAACAGGCGGTGTACGTCGATCGCATGGACGATCTCGTCGATGAGGCCCATACGTACCTCGCCATCGCCGCGAAACACGCCGGCGGTGCCGCTCTCGCGCGCCTCTGTGATGACCTTCCAGGCCCCGGCACGCAATTCGGCCTCGATCATCTCCACCCAGCGGTACGGGGCGATAACAACGTCGTTGTCCTTTGAGCCCACCTCCGACAGCACCGTGAAGTCCTGGGCAAGTTCGGCGATGTATTCGAGCTTTCGCTCGTGCGGCAGGGTCACCGTCCCATCGGACACCTCAACGTGGCGCAAGCCCAGATCACTGACCCAGCGACGCCAGTCATCGAGCTTGTTCTGGACGTAACAGACCTCCCAGAACGTGCCGCCGAGCACCACGGCGATGTCCGCCGACTCGTAGAGACGGATCTTCTCGCGCAGGTTTGGCTGCACATAGGCAGTACCCCAGCCCAGCTTGACGATGTCGATGTAGTCGGCAGACGTCTGAAGCAGCGACTCCACGTCGGCCAGCGACAGTCCCTTGTCCATCACGTGTGTGATTCCCGCCTGCCGTGGCCGCGGGGGCCTTCCGGGGAGCGTAAGGAATGAGGGCATCACCTCGACGCCCGACCCGTTGTCCATCGCCCCGTCGCTCATGCCAGTGACCTCCGTGCCGCCGATCGTCCCGCGATACGCCCGAACACCACGGTGTCGAGCAGTGAGTTGCCCATCAGTCGATTCGTGCCGTGTACCCCGCCCGTGATCTCGCCGGCAGCGAACACGCCATCAAGGGTGGTCGCGCCCTGCTCGTCAATCACGAGGCCACCGTTGCGGTAGTGCAGCACCGGGTACACCAGAACGCGCTCCTTCGTGATGTCGACCCCCTGACGGAGATAGCGATTATGGACGTATGCGAGACGCTCGGCGGTGAAGCCCGCTCCGTGCTCCCGGTCAATCGCGGTCGTGTCCAGCCAGACGCCCTCTGCGCCATCCGGCGCAGTCGCGCCATGCCCTTCCTCAACAATGCGGATGATGGCATTCGCGACCACGTCGCGCGGGGCAAGTTCATCCACAAAGCGCTCGCCAGCGGCATCGTGCAGCGTGGCGCCGTACGAACGCGTGGTCTCTGGAAGGGCGTAGCCCGCGAGCCCAGCGGGCCACAGCGCGCCGGTGGGGTGCCGCTGCCAGGAGTCGAGGTGTTCGGCCTGTGCGCCCAACGCAATCGCCATCTCCAGCACCTCCGGCGTGGCATCGGGATGGTTGGTGGACTTGAGGCCAAGACGGGAAGCCTCGCCCGCAAGCCCGCCACCGGCCGCCAGTACTACGGCCCGGGTGCTGATCTCAGTCTCAGTGCCGTCCTTCGCGCGAACTGTGGCCACCCACACATCGCCGTCGCGGCTGAGTGCCGCGAGTTCGGTTGACTCGCGTACATCAGCACCGCTCTCGCGTACGGCTGCGCGGAGCGCCTGCACCATCTCGGCACCCGTGCGCTCTCCGGCCTGCAACAGGCGCGGCCGGCGCGCACCACCGCAGCGGATGATGCGCAGCACGTCGTCGTCGCGTGTGAAGGCCACGCCCAAGGAGTCGAGCCATGCAATGGCGTCGGGGCCCCCCTCCACAAGGGTACGCAGCAGTTGCGGGCGGGCATCGCCGTGCCCGGCGGCAAATGAATCATCAAAGTGATCGGCGGTGCTGTCGTCGGAGGCCATTGCCGCCTGTATGCCCCCCTGTGCACGCCCCGTGTTGGACGCCCCGAGGGCCGACTTGGTGATGAGCACCACCGTTGCGCCCGCCTCACGGGCGGCGATCGCCGCGCTCATACCCGCACCCCCCGACCCCACCACGAGCACATCGGTCACGCCCGCGGCCTACGAATCGCCGGGCTCGGCCGGAACGGCCGGGCCGGATGCCGGCGGTGCCAGATCGCCCAGGTGCTCGCGGGCATACGCCACAAAGCCCTCGCTCACCCGGCTGGGTGTACGCCCGGCATGGCGCACGAGCGAGAAGTCACGGGCCAGCACGGCGCCATCAACCTCCACCGCGATGAGCCGCCCTTCGGCCAGGTCGCGCTCAACGGCCAGACGCGAGATGACAGTAATTCCCAGGCCGTCCAGCACGGCGGCACGGACCGACTGCTGGAGGCCCAGTTCAAGGGTTACGTCGATGTCGCGCATGCGCACGCCCGCCGCACGAAATGCCGACTCCAACACGGCTCGCACACCCGACCCGCGCTGCTGGAGGATCATGGGCTGCGCGGCCAGATCGCTCAGCGCAATGCGCGTGCTGGTGGCAAGCGGGTGACCAGGCGGGCAGATGACCACCAGTTCGTCGCGCACAAACGGCTCAAAGACAAGCCCCCGGTGAGGGCGGGCCGCGCCCACCACGCCGAGCTCCAGGTCGTCATCGAGTACGCGATCGCACACGGTCTGGGTGTCCTGTACCACGAGCGAGATCTCGACGTCAGGGTTCTCGGCCTTGAAGCCCCCGAGCAGCCGTGGCAGCAAGAGCTCGCCCGGGCCAGTGGATGATCCCATCACCAGGGGTCCGGTCATGTGGTCGGTCAGTTCATTGATCTCGCGCTCGAGATCATCCTCCAACGCGAGGATGCGCCGGGCATAGCCATCGACCACCCGCCCGGCATCTGTGAGGGTAACGCGGCGCCCGCTGCGGTCGAGCAGTCGCTGGCCCAGACGCTCCTCGAGAGAGCGGATCTGAAACGACACCGCGGGCTGCGACACGCCGAGCTCATCGGCTGCGTGCGAGAACGAGCCCTTGTCCACGACCGTGCGCAGAGTGAGCAGGTGACGGAGATCCATTGGGAGGAAGCCTAATCCCGGGCGTCGGGCGCGTGATACATGAGGCTGGTCGCGTTCGTGGCGGTGCTCACGCCGGGCTCTGGATGGGCCCGGTCGACATCACGCCGCGCGGCGGATCCCAGCAGACTCACGCGGGGAGGTCAGGTGGTGGCGCCCCTCAGCACACCAGTACACCAGCCCAGATCCATCGCTGGACCGGCCGACGCAGTAGGCGTCAACCTGATGCGCACCGCACGGGCGGCGCACATGCGACAACAGGCCGCCGGGACGCACTCCCACGGCCCCAGGGGGCAGTGCATCGGACTTGGTCGAACGTGCAATCGCCAGCGTGGTCACGTGATGTTCCCCTCATCGCCTGCCTGAACGTCCTGTGGTTCGCCGGAATGCATGGCGTCCCTTCCCGCACGCAGCGTGGACCACAACGCCCTTGATGCGGCCTCTGCATCATCAGCGGCCACAACGAGCCGCAATTCCTCAATGCGTGCGGCGAACTCGTCGGGGTCAAGGGCCGGGCGCGTGGCGCGAAGAATGCCCCCGTACCGGGTGGGCTTTACCTCTTCATCGAGGTTGAACAGCTCCTCGTGCAGCTTCTCACCCGGCCGCACACCCGTGACCTCGATCTGAATGTCCCGTCCGGGCTCCATTCCCGAGAGCCGGATCATGTTCTGGGCAAGATCCATGATGCGTACGGGCTCACCCATGTCGAGCACGAACACCTCGCCGCCCTCGGCGATCCCCGTGGCTTCGATCACCAGTTGCACGGCCTCAGGGATGGTCATGAAATACCGGGTCATGTCCGGGTGCGTCACGGTGACCGGCCCGCCGGCGGCGATCTGGCGGCGGAAGATGGGGAGCACCGAACCAGATGAGCCAAGCACGTTGCCAAACCGCACGGCCGCGAACCGGGTGGCGGCATGGGCGCCATGCATCTCCACCACCCGCTCGGCAAGCGCCTTCGTGCCACCCATCACCGTCTGGGGCTCCACGGCCTTGTCGGTGGAGATGATGCACACCCGCTCCACACCGTGGCGCGTGGCCAGCTCGGCCAGGGTGGCAGTGGCGAGCGCGTTGTTGGCGATGGCCTGGATGGGGTTGAGCTCCATCATGGGCACGTGCTTGTACGCCGCGGCGTGGAACACGATCTCGGGCCGGTAGCGCGCAAAGACGCCATCCATCAGATCGGCATCGCGGCAATCGGCGATGACCGGCACCGGGGAGTGGCCGCGATCGCGAAGCTCGAGGTCGATCTCAAACAGATTGTTCTCGGCGTGGTCGAGGATGACCAGGCTGTTGGGACCCACTGTGGCCAACTGCCGGCACAACTCCGACCCGATCGAGCCGCCGGCCCCGGTCACCAGCACGCGCTTGCCGTTGAGGTACCGGGCCACCCGGGCCATGTCGATCTCCACCGACGCACGGCCGAGAACGTCCTCCACGCGCACCTCGCGCAACTTCTGCACCGAAACCTCGCCATTCATCAGTTCCGGCAGGCCCGGCAGCGTGGTCACCCGTACACCGGCTGCGCGGCACTGGTCGACGATGTCGCGGCGTACCGCACCGGGTGCTGATGGCATGGCGATGATGACCTCGCGGGCACGGGTCTCGCGCAGCACCCGGGGAAGGTCCGCACGGGCTCCCAGCACCTTCACGCCACCCACGCGCAGGCCGGCCTTACGCGGGTCGTCGTCAATAAGGCCCACCGGCGTGTAGCCCAGCGATGCATCTCGACGCATGTCGCGCAGCAGCGAGTTGGTTGCCGACCCGGCACCGCACACAAGGACGGGGCGCCCCTTCGCCAGTGCACCGCCGCGGCTCGATCGCTCCATTACTGATCGAACGGCAAACCGCAGGCCACCCACCAGCACGACGGCGAAGAGGAAGTCGAGCACGAACACACCGCGCGGCACCGCCTCAAGACCGTCGGGGCGCCAGATGGTGAGCACCGTGATCACCAGCAGGCTGGCCACCACGCACGCGATGACGATCTGCTCCAGATCCTGAATGCCGGTAAACCGCCACCAGCGGGTGTAGAAACGGAACGCCACGAAGACCGCGATCTTCAGGCCCACCACCACGCCGAGCGTGACGAGGAACAACTTGTCGTAACGGCCCGGTACCGCGCCGTCGAAACGCACCACGAATGCCAGCCACCACGCCAGCGAAATGAGCACCAGGTCAGATGAGACCTGTCCCAGGCGGTGGAGGTGCCCACGCCACGCGGGGCTGATGAAGCGCTCACTCATCAGACACCCATGGTAGCCGGGTCCCCTGCGCGGGACCGTTTCGCGGTATCACGGGCACCCAGAATGAGTTCGAGCAGCAGGTCCGGGTCGCGCATGGGCGGTGCGGCGGTGCGCTCGCGCCGCACAAACGCCAGATCGTCGGCGTCCTCCAGCCGGTGCAGGCGCCCCTCCTCGATGAGGCGGGCGTCAACCGCGCCCAGGCGCCCGGCGAATGGGCTGTAGGCCGGCACTCCCAGCGCCACGGCCTCGCGGTTCATGGTGCCGCCGGCGCTCACCACCAGGTCGGATGCGGCGATGAGCCCGGGGCCATCCACCGCCTGCTCGGGAACCATGAAGCCGCGGGCGGTGAGGGCCTCGCGTTGATCCTGGGTGCGTGGCAGCACCACCGTCTGCACGTGCGGGCGCTCCGCCTCCAGCCGATCGACCACCTGTGCAAATACGTCAGTGGACGCTCCCCGGTGGTACAGGGTCACCTCCGGAGGTGGCCGCAGCACCACCGTCACCAGATCCGGATCGAGCCCGAGTTCGGCGATCACGCTTGAGGGATCGGGGATCTCGTCGGCGAGGTAGTACTCCTCCTTGAGCCCCGGGTAGCGGATGAGCTTGGGCGACCTGATGCCATACCGGGCAAGTGCGCGCTCGGGAATGGCATCGGGCACCAGCACCCGCGTGGCGAAACGGCCGTTGAGGTGGTGCATCGCCACGGCGTACTCGTAGTCGAACATTGTGACCTGGGGGATCCCGGCGAGACGGGCGACCACGGGCTGGTCGGTGCTGCCGTGGGCCACGGCCAGATCGAAGTGCTCCTGCCGCACCATCTTGGCAAGGGCGGATGACCGCGAGGTCATCGCCCGGGCCTTGCCCCTCAGTCCGCCGCCACCATGCGCCCCCATGGGGCGGTGCGAGATTCCATACCGGTCAAGAAGACCGATGGTCTGCGCGAAGTCGCGCGAGGTAACGACCACCTCATGCCCACGTGCTTCCAGCCGCCGGATGATCGGCCGGAATATGAGCACGTGCGGAGAGTTGGTGACATCGACCCAGACCCGGATTGCGGGCCTCCTTCCGGTGTCCTACAGGCGTGACACAGCGCGGCCGGTGGCGGCCACAACCTCCTCCACCTGCTCCCGCGTGAGATTGGGGTGCATGGGGATTGCGAGCCCCGTACGGGCCCACTCCTCGGCCACCGGCATGTCGCCCACCGAGTAGCCAAGATCCTTGAACACCGGCTGAAGGTGCATCGGTATGCCGTAGTACGCAGCGGCACCAATGCCCTCCTCGACCAACATCTCGCGGATGCGGTCGCGCTCGGGGTGACGGATGACGTACAGGTGGTAGATGTGGCGCGCGGCATCCGTCTCCACCGGCAGCGTCACATGCTCCCCCAGGCCGCACTCGCGGTACCAATCGGCCACCTGACGGCGGCGGTCGTTCCAGTCATTTACGTGGGGAAGGAACGTGCGCACCGCAGCGGCCTGGATCTCGTCGAGGCGCGAGTTGTACCCCACCTCGGTGAAGGTCTGCTTGTCCTCCGACCCATGAAAGCGCAGGCGCCGCACCAGGTCGCCGAGCGCAGCGTCGCGGCACACCACCATGCCGCCATCGCCGATGCCCGGGAAGTTCTTGGTGGGAAAGAACGAGATGGTGGCGGCGTCGCCCATGGTGCCCACGGCCCATTCGCCATCGGCGGCCCCAAATGCCTGTGCCGCATCCTCGATCACCGACAGGCCATTCTCGGCGGCGGTGGTGAGGATGGTGGTCATCGCTGCCGGGTGCCCGAAGATATGCACCGGGATGATCACCTTGGTCTTGTCGGTGATCTTCGCCTCGATCAGATCCGGATCGATGCACGCCGAATCGGGGTCGATGTCGACAAATACCGGCACCGCGCCGTGGCGTGCGATGGCCTCGGCCGTGGCGTAGAAGGTGTACGGCGTGGTGATGACCTCATCGCCGGGGCCCACGCCCAGCGCCTGCAGGGCGATGACGAGGGCGTCGGTGCCGTTGGCCACGCCCACGCAGGGGCGGTTATCGAGGCGCGCCGACACCTCGGACTCGATCGCCTTCACGCGGGGACCCAGAATGAAGGTGCCGGTGTCGAGGATGTCCGTGATCTCGGCGTCCAGCTGCGCACGGAGTGGCGCGTACTGGGCCCGGATGTCCATGAGCGGAATACCCATCAAATCCTTCCTGGAGCACGAATCGCCGCATCGCCTCCGGACGCGGCGAGGGCGTCCGATGGGACGCCCGATGCGTTTGACGTTACCAGCGGTCGCGGGCAGCGGGATACCCCGCATCGTCACCGGGGACGTCGGTCACCGGGGGCTCCGCTGCGGGCACGATCACCCGCACGGTGGTGCCGAATCCCTCGCGCGACGTCATCTCGGCCTCGCCACCCAGCCGGTCGGCGATGTGCTTGACGATCGACAGGCCCAGCCCCGTGCCGCCAAGCTTGCGTGATCTCGATGGGTCTGCCCGGTAAAAGCGCTCAAACACGTGGGGAAGGTCCTTCTCGGCGATCCCCAGCCCGTTGTCTTCCACCTCGATGGCCACGCAGTCGCCCACACGCCGGGCCCGCACAACCGCAGTGGCACCAGGGCCCGCGTACCGCACCGCATTCTCCAGCAGGTTCCGCACCACCATCTGCGTCATGCGATCGGTGAGCGGCGTCCACATGGGCTCGCCGGTCTCATTGATCAACGTCACACCCTGCTCGCCGGCCTCACCCTCGAGTACGGAGATCACCTTGGGCGCGGCCGATGCCACGTCGCTTCGCTCTCCCAGCGGATCGCCCTGCGCTGCCTCAAGCTCCGACAGGAACAGGATGTCGTCGATGAGCGCCTCCAGGTGCTCGGCCTCGGACCGCGACCGGCGTACGAAGTCGTCGCGCAGTTCGAGCGGCATCTCCGGGTCCTCGAGCGCCTCGAGCATTCCGCGAAGACCCGTGAGCGGAGTGCGCAGCTCGTGCGACACGTTGGCCACAAACTGGGAGCGCAGCTCCTGAAACGCAGTGGCCTCGCTGGTGTCAGTGAGCGTAATGAGCACCTCGCGCTCGCCCTCCACATCGAATGGAGCGAGGATCACCCGAAACGTCCGGCGCCCCTCCACAAACAGACGCAGATCGAACCGCGCGGGGTCGCCGCTGCGCACGGCGTCGCGCACCCGGGCGGCCAGTTGGTGGTCGCCAAAGGCCTCAAGAATCCCCAGCCCTTCGTCGAGGAATGGGAAGGTGGCGAGCGCGGCCGGGTTGACAGCAGTGATTATCCCGTCCGAATCCACACGCACGCTGGCCACCGGCAGCGCCGCGAACACGGCCGACAGCCGGGCCTCATCGTGGGGATTATCCGCAACGGGCTCCGGGGTCACGGGATCCCCCGCCGATGCCGCGGTGCGGCGGGCAAAGATGACGGCCCACGTGGCGACCCCCAGCGCAATCAGCGCGATGATCCAGGCGAATGCCGTCACCGCCGGGTCAGCTCCCCGTACCGCCGGCCGCGGCCCGACGCGAGCGGTACCGCAGCGCCAGCCACACGATCCCGACGACAATGGCCAGGGCCACCGCGTAGTCGAAGTAGTGCAGCTTTTGCTGCACGGCCTCCCAGTTGTCGCCCACCAGCAGGCCAAGCCATGCGAGCAGGGTCACCCACGGGATGCAACCGATAAATGTGAGGATGCTGAAGCGCCAGAACGGCATGCGCGCAATGCCTGCGGGGAGTGAGATGAAGGTGCGGACGATCGGCAGGACGCGCCCGATGAGCACCGCCCATGATCCGTATTTCTCGAACCAGCGATCGGCCATGTCGAGGCGCTCGGGCGTGATGTGCAGCCAGTGCCAGCGAAGCGCCCAGTCGCGACCCTTCTTGAAGCCCACCCAGTAGGCAATCCACGAGCCAACGAGATTGCCCAGCACGCCCGCCGTCACCACACCGATGAAGGTGACCTTGCCCTGCCCGGCAAGAAAACCGCCAAACAGCATGATCGCCTCGCTGGGGACGGGGATACACGCACTCTCCAGCACCATGAGCAGGAATACCGCAGTGATGCCGTACGACCCGATCATGTCGGTGGCCCAGTTGACGATGGGGGCAGTGAGGTCAGGCAATGCGCCCCCCCACGCCCGGGATCACACGAATCAGGACTCCGGGCCCTTGATTGCCTCGATCTCGACGTAGAGCGCGCGCATCTCGCCGATCAGGCGATTGACCTCGCCCTCGAGGTCGGTGAGTCCATCGTGCTGGCGGTAGGTCACGTGGCCGAGTTCCTCGGCCAGTGCGTTGACCTTGCGCTTCAGCATCAACTCGTCGCCCTTGTCGCGGGCGTCGCTCGCGGCACTCCGCGCGGCGGCCTCAGCAGCCTTTGCGGCGTCCTTGGCCTTGTCCATCAGTCCCATGACTCCCCCTCCTCGGCGTCGGTTCCCAGAAAACGGTACTGCCTAGGAGCCGCTCCGGTCCGCGTGCCAGGCCATGGTGGCGACGATCGTTGACAGTGCCGCGACGATCAGCGACGCGATGATGCCCCACGACTGGTCGTGGATGTCCATCAGCGAGAACAGCACGTACCAGAGCGTGATCGACGTGAGGTAGGCCATCACCCCAGTGCCCGGCATGCGCGGCACCTCGTAATCAAAGGCATCCGCCAGCGCCATGAGCCCGGCGATAAGTGCCACGACGAACACCAGCCACGATGCGTCGGCGTCCCAGGCGCGAAGCCCACCGCCGCCCCACTCGAAGAACATGGTGATGATGAACGCACCGTTGAGGATGGCGATGGCGAGCATGCGCTCACGACGGTCCATTGACTTCAGGTAGTTCACGAGAGGCCTTTCGCGCTAGCCGCGTCGGTCGATGGTCCATGCCCCAGCGGACAGGACGACGAATCCCGCCGACAGGCCGAGCGCGGTCCACGCGCCGTAACGGATGTCATCGCCCGCGATGAGGAAGAGGGCGGTGTAGAAGAGCCCGATGGGTGCGAGAAACGTGGCGATCGCCGGCACCGGCAGTGCGCGGAATCCATCGATGCTCACAGCATCAAGAAGCAATAGCGCCGCGGCCACCGCAACCACAACGAGTACGAGCCACGACGAATCGATGAGGCTCCAGCCGGAGATTGATCCATCGCCCGTGCCAAACCATGGCAGGAACAGGGAGCCGATCCACAACCCACCAATGATGGCGGCGAGGATCTCCAACCTCTCAAGTGCGGCGAATCGTGACAGCGGACTTCCCCTCGCGATCGGACCCCTGCGGGATACCGCGAGTGTACCGGCGCGTGCGGCGCACCAGCCATGGTGTTACCGAGTGTCTGCCCGGTGCAGCGATAGCGCCAGCACGAGGCCCACCAAGGCGAAGATGAACGCGAGCCAGATGCCGTAGGCGAGTCCGTCGATCGCGAAAATGAACACGATGACGTAGAAGACCAGCAGCGACATGAGATACGCCGCGAGGCTGGTCACCCGGAAACGGCCCGGCAGATCAACCCCGAGCGCCTCTGCGGCGAGCACACCACCAGCGACCAGCGCCAGCACGATGGCAATGGGCCACGAGCCGATGTCGGTTCCGGAGCCCGAGAAGGGCCCCACCGATTGCCACTTCAAGAAGAGCGAGACGATGAACAGGAGCATGGCGATCGCTCCGCCCAGCATTTTCTGCTCACGGGTGATTTCACGGAGATCCATGTGATCCCGGTTCGTCACTACTCACCGCATCCCTCCCACCGGCAGCGGGTGCCCGGCTACGGCAGGCGGAAGGGCGGGTTGTGGCCCGGCACCACCGTTGCCGGTGCAAGGGCCCGGATGGCCTCGAATGCGCGGAGGTGATCCTCGCGCTCGTCAAGGCCCTCGGGCGGGTTCATGTCGTCAAACCATGTGGGATCAGGGCCGAGGGTGTCGCCGGCGATGACCACGCGCCCATCAATGCACTCGACGATTGCCGCGATGTGCCCCGGCGCATGTCCCGGTGTATGGATCCACGTGAGGCCGGGACGGACCTCTCCGGCCTTGCCCGTCATCACCTTGACCGGGACCTGGTCAAGGATTCCCTGCTGGCGGCGCGCATAGGGTGTGTCGATCTCGTCCTCGTGCACCCATACCTCAGTGACGCCGGGCAGTTGGGGCAGCGCCGACAGGTGATCGGAGTGCAGGTGGGTCATGACCACCGTGCGCACTGAGTCCGGGGGGATGCCTCGCGCGGCAAGGGCCCCGGCCAGCATGTCGCCCTGCATCTGGTAGCCCGGGTCCACCACGATTGGTTCGGGGCCGGTGAGCAGCACGGTGTTGGGCCACGCGATCATGCCCGGCACAGCGCCCTCCAACTTCCGGTACGCGGCGAAGGTGCCGGCCGATGACGACGCACGGCTCTCCACGATCTCGCCCCCCAGCAGCCCGACGACGATGCGATGCGCGGGGATGAGCACCTCCCACCTGAAGGGGCCATCCGCCATCAGCTAGCCGCTGGCCGGGTCGGCCGGGCGATCGCTCCCGGCCGGCGGGGCGTAACAGGGAGCCTCATGGAACGGAGCCACCGGGTCGGGTGAGCGCCGGCGCATGCGTTCGATGCGCACCCGCACGGCCTCGCGCACGGGTGCGGCAACAGGGGACGCCGCGAGGCCCACAAGCCCCACGCCGATTATCAGTCCGCCACGGCGCCCGCGCACGCGGCTACTTGAGGAGCGCGAGAAACTCGTCGACCGGGATGGCGGTCAGCGTCTGGAAGTGCGCTGTGCCACGGGCGGCGAGTTCGACCGAAACGCGGGCGATGACCTTCTCGTCCGGTGCTTCGACGATGTTCACGAAGTCATATGGACCCAGGACCGCCCATTGCTGGATGACCTTGGCACCCATCTGCTCGATCTCCTGGTTGACTTCCTTGACACGCTGGGGATTTGCCTTGATTGTCCCCGCCCCATGTGGGCTGAGCGTGCTGAGCAGGATGTAAGTGGGCACCCATCCTCCTTGTTCCGGGCCGACGTGGCGCGAGCCTACCACCCACGGTCAGGCGTGTCCGGTCGCGACCGCCCGCTGGCCTAGGATGCACCGCATGCGCACCCGGCCATACGACGGCGGCGGCCGTGGGACGATCCCCGGCGTCATCGCAACCGCTGCGGCCGTCCTCGCCATCAGCGTGTTCCTTCCTTGGTACACCGCCGACGTCGCACCGCCGTTCTCGCCCGAGTCAAGTTCGGGCTGGGACTCCTCCGTGCTGGCGCGCGGGGCGTTCGGCCTGAGCGTGCTGCTGCTCATGGCAGCCCTGCTCATCCTCCTCGACCTTCGTGGGACGCTGCCGCTTGACGCCGACGTGGTGCGTGCCCTCTCGTGGCTCTGCCTGGTGCTGGCGCTCGCCGCCACCGCCCTCGTGGCGTGGCGCCTGGTGCGTCCGCCCGGCCCCGCCGAATTCCTTGCCCGCGACGTGGGCCTGTACGTCGCCCAGGCGGCGGCCATCGTCGCACTCGTGGGCTCCATCGCAACCGTCCGGCCCCGTGCCTGACCGGAGTAATTCATGATCGCTGTCGAGCGCACCATCACCGTGGCAATCACCCGCGACGAGGCCTTTCGCCGCGTGGCCGACTTCGGCCGTGCGTCGGAATGGGACCCGGGCCTTGCGTCGTCATCGCAGGAGACCCCCGGCGACCCGGGCCTCGGTACCTCGTTCGCCATCGTCGCCGAATTCCGTGGCAAGCCGACACCGATGACCTACGTCATCACCGAGTGGGACCCACCGAGCCGGCTGGTCATCACCGGCACCGGCGAGAAGGCGACTGCCCTCGACACCATCACCTTCACCGATGCCGCCGACGGTGGCACCACCATCACGTACTCCGCCGAGCTCGGCCTGACCGGTGTGCTCAGGTTCGTGGAGCCGTTCCTCAACAAGACCTTCGCCGCCATGGCCGACAAAGCCGTTCTGGGCCTCGCCGCCTGGCTCACCGGGACCACTGCCAGCGGGTGACCCGGTATCCGTGCGTCTCCGTGAGGCCGGGTTGGGCCATGAACCCCGGCGGACAACTCGCGAATAGCGGAGCGGGTGGGCGCGGTGTTCCACTGACGACTAC
>JBMOGE010000018.1:0-31011 GCA_049318525.1 Miltoncostaeaceae bacterium | reverse complement strand
GCGGAGAACCGCCTGTACGTGCAGGCCGCGCTGCTGATGCACTTGCTGGGCTAGGAGGCCTGGCGGGACCATGCTGCCTCTCGCCGACGACGTCCCGAATCGCCGGGCACCGGTGCTCACCATGCTCATCATCGCCATATGGGTGGCGATGTGGATCGTGCAGCTACTGCGCCCCGACGACGGCAACATCGGCGACTCGAGCCAGGCGCTCGACTGCCGCTGGGGCGTGGTGCCTGAGAACCTCGTGCATGGCACGGGCGCTACCACCGACCCCTGCGCCCTGATCAATGCCGACCATCAGGGATGGATCGAGGTCATTACGGCACAATTCCTGCATGCCTCGTGGTGGCACATTCTCGGCAACGTGCTGTTCATGTGGGTCTTCGGTGCGTCCGTTGAGGCCCGGCTCGGGCGCGTGCGATTTCTGCCGTTCGTGCTCGCCTGCGGATCGCTGGCACTCGTGGTGCAGGCGCTCGCCTCGTCAACATCCACCAACCCGATCATCGGCGGATCGGGCATGGTGGCCGCAGTACTGGGGGCGTACATCGTGCTGTTCCCATCCGCGCGCGTCTGGGCACTCGTCATCATCATTCCGCTGAGGCTGCCCGCGTGGATCCTGTTGGTCGCCTGGTTCGGCTACCAGTTGGTTGCGGCGCTCGGAGGCGCCGAGACGGGAACCGCCTACTGGGCACACGTGGCTGGTTTCGCAGCGGGTGCACTGCTCATCCGCGCAGCCTCACTGGGCCTGCCGCCGCCGCCTGTGCCCCGTAGCGCCCTGCCGGCGGAAGCGGCTCCGGCATGAGCGCGCTCTTCCGGCGACGGCCGCGCTCAGAGAAGCAGCCCGAGTGGGTGCGGGTGGCCATCGTTGCCAATCAGGCCGAGGGCGAGATGCTTCAGGGAATGCTGGCCAACGCCGGAATCCCCTCGTTCCTGCTGAGGAACGCCGGGTTCGATGTACCGGACATGCTGGCCGGGGGACCGCGTGACGTGATGGTGCCGGGAGACCGTGGCCTCGAGGCTCATGCCATTCTTGACCCGATGGACCCGCTGGACCCCGACGCGCCCTAGCGGCCGAGAACGATGGGGCCCTGGCGCCCACGCGCTGGTCTGCGAAGCAGCATTCCGGCGACCAGCATCGCGACACCGATCACCACCGTGACGATCAGGGCAATCCACCAGTTGGCCACCGTCGCCACCGTGGCGGCCGCCGCAATGTCGCCGGCATTCCCCTCGCCCACGGCGCCGCCCACAATCGGAGGCACGATGAGGCGCAGCAGAATCGGCACGATGCCCACCGCGATGAAGGCGATGCCGAGTCGGCGCGATGTACGCGCGCGGTCGTCGGTGACCAGCAGGCCGATACCGAGCAGCACGATCGTGGCGACGGCCAGCCACAGGGGCAGCAGGCGGAGTGTGTTCAGCGCACCGGCAGCGGTCGAGACGCCCGACGGGACCTGCTCCGGGGTGACGGTGACGGTGAGATCCCCAGCGGGGGGAATCTGCGACGCGAGTTGCGGTGCCGTCGCGGTGAGCGACGTGACAAGGCGATCGCGTAACGCGCCCAGATTGATTGTGACGCCGCCGTCTGGGCGGTCCTCGAAACGGGTCCGGGCCTGGTCAATCGCTGGCACAAGCAACGTGCCGATGTCCGGCTGCGAGAGCAATGACTGCACCGCACCACGCAAGGTGGACTCTCCAGCCGCCGAGACCGAGCCACCCTTGCCGATGGCATAGGTATCGACGACGTTCACAACGGCATCAGCCGTGCCGGTGAGACCCGCAGGGCTCTGGATGGTCTCCACGGTGATGTCCGCGAAGCCGCCGGAGTCAGTCGCCCGGCCAAATGACGTCCAGGTGAGCACGGCGAGCAGCCACGTGAGCACCCCGAGCGTTGCGACGACCCCCAGCAGCAGCCGACGGCCGCGGGTCATACGGCGATTCATCGGAGAAGCCGTCCCGCGCGAGTGCCCGACATGCGTCCCATTCCGATGAACCAGACCAGTACGGGGCCCCCATGTCAAGGGATTCCCCCACATGTGGGGGAATCCCGCAGCGCCGTGCCCCGACCCGGGCCCTCATCCGGCTTCAATAGGCGACACTTGGAGTCATGAATACCTTTGCATCTGCCATCAGCACGCGGGAGACCGGACGCGATGCGGCGACCGAGGCCGTTGCCGCAGTGCGCGCAGGGCTCGGTGGCGCCGCACCCGACCTCGCTGTGGTCTTCGCCACCCCTGATCTCATGGCCGATGCCGCTGGCATCGCATCCGTCATCGGCGTTGGGCTCGGGCCAGCGCACCTGATCGGCTGCACTGCGGAGGGGGTCATCGGCACCGCCCGCGAAATCGAGCACGGGCCCGCGCTGACCCTCTGGGCGGCGTCACTCCCCGATGCCGTCATTGACTCATTCATCCTCGACCCGGGACAGGCACCCGATGGGGGGCCGGTGATGGTGGGCTGGCCGCCTGCCATAGACCCCTCCGCACCCCCCGATCTGCAGGGAGACCAGACGGTGATCCTGCTGGCCGATCCATTCAGCTTCCCACCCGATGCGCTTACCGGACCGGATGGCGGAGGGATGGCACGCGAGGTCACCGGGGGCATGGCCTCGGGCGGTCAGGCCCCAGGCGAGCACCGCCTCATCCTCAACCAGAGGGTGACCCGCTCCGGGGCGGTGGGGATTGCGCTCTCGGGCGTGACGCCCCTCGTGTCGCAGGGCTGCCGCCCCATTGGCCCCGAGATGACCATCACCGACGGGGGCGAGGGAATCATCAGGCAACTCGCAGGTCGCCCGGCGCTCGAGCGTGTCCGCGAGGTCGTCGAGGCCCTTCCCCCAGATGAGCGTCGCCTCGTGGAACACGGAATCCTTGCCGGCATCGTCATCGATGAGAACCGCCCCGAATACGAGCAGGGCGACTTCCTCATCCGCGGCATGCTGGGCGGCGACCCCGGTACCGGCGCGATCGCGGTGGGTGAGCATGTGCGGGTCGGTCAGGTGGTGCGCCTGCAGGTACGCGACCACCTCTCGGCCGACGCAGACCTCCGCGCCGCGTTGGCCGCCGCGCGTGGCACGACCGCAGGTGCACCGGGAGGGGCACTGCTCTTTTCGTGCAACGGCCGCGGCACCCGTTTGTTCCCCGATCCGCACCACGACGCGCTCGCCGCCGCCGATGTGCTCGGTGAGATCCCGCTGGGTGGCCTCTTCTGCAACGGCGAGATCGGACCGGTGTGTGGCCGTACCCACCTGCACGGCTTCACGGCCGTGATGGCCATCTTCCCCGCGTAACGCTTAACTGAACATGCAACATGTATGTCAGTCGATGTGTCATACGATGCAGTGACACTCCGCGTTTATATGTATCTCACATATCTGCGGATCACCCGGGAGTTCACTGATGGATCAGCAGTCCCACCGCAACCCGCCATTCAGCGGCACACCGCAGCCCCAGACCCCACCCCCGGTACCGGTACCGGTACCGGCAGCCGAGGCACCACGTGGCGGCATCGCCGAGGGCATCTTTGCCGAAGTCGAGCGCATGACCGCTGGCGGGACCATGACCCGCAGCGACGCATTCGAACGTATCTCTGCGCGTACCGGCCGTCGCGCGGGAACGGTGGCCGCCAACTACTACCGCATCGCCCGCAAGCGGGGCACGGTGGCCCCGCGCGCCAAGCGTGGGCCCGGCCAGCCGGTTGGATCCCACAACGCCGGCGGCACCGCCGTAATCCTCGCCCGCCTGGAATCGGCCGTCAAGGATCTGGGCGATCTGCTGCGCGCGCAGGATGCGGAGATCAACAAGCTGCGTGAACAGTCCGCGCAGTTCGAGAAGCTGCGGGAGTGGATGAGCAAGAACAGCTAGCCGGGGGGCCCGCCCCCGGACATCACTCCGGGGGCAGCTCGAGGCGCCGCTCGCCAGCCCACGCAGCGGCCTGCGAGCGGCGCTGGAATCCGAGCTTGCGAAGCAGCTGCGACACGTGGTTGCGCACGGTCTTCTCGGAGAGGTGCAGCACCTCTCCGATGGCACGGTTGGTGTAGCCCTCGGCGATGAGGGTGAGCATGCGGCGCTCGCGATCGGTGAGCCCCGCCAGTTCGGCCTCGGCCTGCTTGGCGGAGAGCTCCCGGAACTGCGAGAGGAGCGCCCCGGTGGCGCGGGGGTCGAGCGTGGATGCGCCCGACGCGGCATCGCGAATCGCCTGAGTAAGGCGCTCGGCATCGGCCTGCTTCAGCAGGTAGCCGGATGCACCGGCCATGACGGCACCCACGATGGCCTCCTCGTCGGAGTACGAGGTGAGCATGACGACGCTGATCTCATCGTTCTCCTGCTTGATCTTGCGACAGGCGTCCACACCGGAGCCATCCGGCAGGCGAATGTCCATCAGCACCACATGGGGGGTGAGTTGCGCGGCCATCTGTACGGCCTCGGCCACAGACCCGGCCTCGCCCACCACGCGGAACCCGCCGGTGTGAGAGAGCAGCGACCTGAGGCCAAGGCGCACCACGTGGTGGTCGTCGACGATCAGGACCCGGATCGGATCGGTCGGGCTCGGAATCGTGCTCATCAGCTCATCACCTCGGTCGCGATGCCCCGCCTGGTGGCGGGCATCTCGGTTGACTCGACATCATCCAGCGGTACTGCCAGTACCACCCGGGTGCCGCCAGACGGCCCCGGCTCGATCACAATACGGCCTCCAAGCCACCGGGCGCGTTCATGCATGTTTCTCAGTCCGTTGCCATGGCCCGGCGCAACTTCACCGGCGATCTCATCACGAATGCCCTGTCCTGTGTCCGCAACCACCAGATCGATCTCGTCGGGCCGGAATGTAAGACGCACACTCACGGCGCACGGGCCGGCGTGGCGGGCGGCATTCGCCAGCGATTCGCGCAGGATGTGCGCCAGGTGCTGACCGGCATCCTCGGGCAGTGGCCCGCACGACTCCTGGCCCGTCACCCGGAAGGTCACCTCCACGTGCGAGTCGTCGGCGAAGTCGTGCACGATGCGATCGAGGTCTGATGCGATACCGGCCGGACCGCCGTCGGGGGCCTGGAGGCCGCGGATGTACCCACGCAAACCGTCGATGGTGGCGTTCAGGCTTCCCACGACCCGGCGGATCTCCTCGCGGGTGTCGGCATCATCGGTATTAAGCGCAACGGCCTCGAGGTGCAGCCCCGACGCGTAGATCGACTGGATGGTGCCATCGTGGAGGTCGCGGCCGAATCGCGCGCGCTCCTCGGCCACCAGCCGGGCGCGGTCGAGCGTTTCGATCTGTTGCTTGGCCTCCACCTCAAAGATGTCGAGCAGTTTGATGACCGCCAGGAGCAGTGCGAGGGCCACCAGGCCACGCAGCACCGCAAGCGGCAGGCCGGTGGCGGCGAACCAGCCCGACTCATTCGCGATTCCCGCCGGCGCCCACGGCGCGGGCTCCACGATGATCCCGCCCACCACTGCATAGACCAGCAGCGCGGCGGCTGCGAGCGCTGCGTACGGACGGATTCCCAGCATGCCCGAGCGGGTCAGTTCCTCCCGCTGCCGCCACATGCCGTACGCCGACAGCAGGGCACCCGGGATGAGAAACACGTACCGCGACAATGCTGCGGTGGTGTCTTCCCACTCGAGAACGTTCCATCCCAGATTGCCCGCGGCCGCCGTGGCGGAGATCATGATTGCGGCCCACGCGATGACCGAGGCCACCGAGAATGCCCGCAGGCGCTCCCGGGTCCATGGCACGAGCCGCAGCCCGAACTGCAGCAGGAAGACCACCGCCACCGACTGCAGCACCGCGCGCAGCACCACCAGCGCGTGGATTACGCCGGGCGCGAGATAGGTGGACTGGATGGGGATGAACACGAATCCCCAGATGACCAGCGCCTCGAAGAATGCGTACGACGCAAGCCAGATCAGCGACGAGGTGAGAGTGAACCGCGTGGCGCGACGGCGCTGCAGCCACGCAGCGAACCCGAGCGCGAACAAAATGACCCCGTGCGCAAACACGAGGACAGTCTCATTTTGCTGGAAGAAGGTCGCCACCTGCGGGACATGTACCTCGCGTCAGGCCCCGGAACGACGACGCGGGACGCATCGGCCGGGGCGTGACCCGCGGGGGGTGACAAATGACCCGGCGGAAACGATGTTACTTCCTTATGCGCCCGCGAGTTCCGCCAAGTGCGATCGCAGGTCGTCCAGCGATTCCTCCTGTGCGGCACGCACGATCTCGGGCTCCTCAACCAGCGCGCAGCGCTGCATCGGGTTGAGACGGTTGGTCACATATGGATCAGCAACGATTTCTGACAGCGAGCGCCCCTGCTTGAGCTGACCCACGCAGTACTCGGTCAGGCGCTTGTGCTCGGCCGTCGGATCGCTCAACAGCCGTGAAATCTCTTCCTTGATGCTCATACGACTACCTCCTGGTGCTGGGCCGAAAGGAGCGGGGCGAGCGCGCGCAGGCGTCGGATTCGCTCCTCCATCGGCGGGTGGGTCGAGAACAACTTCGAGGTGCCACGGCCATGCAGCGCCGCAAGCGGGTTGACGATATACATGGGCGCTGCCGCCGGATTGACCTGCATGGGCACCTGCTCGGCACCACGTTGCAGGTTCTCGAGCGCGCTCGCAAGCGGCTCCGGGTCGCCCAGCAGTTCGGCCCCCGTGAGATCTGCCTGATATTCGCGCTGGCGGGAGATGGCCAACTGGATGATTGTGGCGGCGATTGGCGCGATGATCATGGCGGCAAGCGTGCCGATGATTCCAAGCCCGCCTTCGTCATCCCCCCCGAACAGCATTGAGAACTGGAGCCAGGTGGCGATGGCCGCGATCGCCCCGGCCACCATTGCCGCGACGCTCGCAATGAGGATGTCGCGGTTGCGGATATGCGCCATCTCGTGGGCAAGCACTCCTTCCAACTCGCGCATGGTCAGCTGGTGCTGAATGCCCTGGGTCACCGCGATGGCCGAATGCCGCGGATTGCGTCCGCAGGCAAACGCGTTGGCCTGCTGGTCGGGCGTGATGTAGACGCCCGGCATCGGAACGCCGGCACGATCTGCCAGACGACCGATCATGGCGTGCAGCTCCGGGGCCTGTTCCGCCGACACAGGGACGGCATGCGCCATCTTCAGTGCGATGGAACCGCTGCCCCAGTACATGGCGAAGTTGAAGACCACAGCGACGATGGCCATCAGGACAAGCCCCGATGCCCCGCCGATGACACCGCCGAGGAGAATGAGCACGGCAGTGAGCGACGCCATGAGCAACGCCGTCTTGGTGTAGTTCCAGGCCGTCATTGCACCCGTGGTCATCGATCCTCCGTTTCGTGACGCGATGTCCGGGGAAGCGCCCCGCGCGCCTGCAAGTATAAGAGCGACCATGGAGACCCTCCGGCGATCGTCCGTTATGCGTTGGTTCAGTTCGGCCGCCCTCGCGGCCACGTGTGCGCTCGTCCTCACCGGCTGCTCGCTGGGAGGCCAGCAGGAGCAGCAGACCCGCGTGGCGGAGCCCGCCACTGTGGTGAGCGTGCTCCCGACGCGACCAGGCCTCGCTCCCGCCGGCCCCGTCCGCGCCGTTGACGCGAAGGGATTCACCACGGCGCTTCTCGGGCACCCTGATGCCACCCTCACCACCAATCTGGAGCAGGCGGGCTTCCTCCGGGGCGCCACGCGCGAGTGGACCGGCCCGAAGGGTGCGAGCCTCGTGGCAGTGGTCGGCCTGTGGGACGACGGGAGCGCCGCGGCATCGCTCGGCGGCGACGCGGCCGACGCTGCAGCGCCCGGGGGCACGCCGTGGACGCCATCGCAGTACGGGGGGTCGCAGGGTTCGCGGGCCGACAACGCGCTGGCACTCAACGTGGTGGTCGGTCGTGTATCGCTGTTCCTCCGCGCCACCGGCCCGGTTGACGACACCGCAGTACTGCGCCAGATGGACCTGATGTTCCAGACTGCGTCCGGCATGGATCGCCAGGGGACCTCATCGAATGGGTAAGCAATCCGCACCTCTTGACGGCGACCTGCAGCGCACCTATCGCGGGCGGGCATGGCGCGATGAGGAACCCAACCGGCGCCTGCTCTTGGATACCAACGTGGAGGAGAAGGCGGTGCTCATCGCATCGCTCAACTGCTCCGCGGTGGAGGAAGCAGACCGCCTCACCGAGATGGGCGAGCTGCTGCGCACCGCTGGGGCCACCGTCGTGCACCGCGTGGTGCAGCACCGCGAGCGCCCTGATCCCCGCCTGTACCTGGGGAAGGGGCGACTTGAGGAACTGTCGGAGTGGGTGAAGGAGCACAAGCCCAACGTGGTGGTGGCTGAGGGTGACCTGGCAGCCGGTCAGCAGCGGCATCTCGAGGACAAGCTCAATACGCGCGTGGTGGACCGCACCGGGATCATCCTCGACATCTTCGCCCTGCATGCCAAGTCGGCGGAGGGAAAGCTGCAGGTGGAGCTGGCGCAGATGGAGTACTCGTACTCGCGCCAGGAGGGCCTGTGGCAGCACCTCGAACGGCTGGGCGGCGGTGTGGGCACACGAGGCCCCGGTGAGAGCCAGCTGGAGTCGGACCGGCGCATGATCCGCGAGCGCATGGGGCTGCTGCGAAAGCGTCTGCAGGAGGCGGCGAAGAGCCGCGACACCATGCGCGAGGAGCGCATGGCCTCGCCCGTCACGCGCGTGGCGCTGGCCGGCTACACAAATGCCGGCAAGTCGAGCCTCATGAATGCGCTCACAGGCGCCGGGGTGGACGTGAACAACGCACTGTTCGAGACGCTCGACGCCACCACGCGCGCGTTCTCACAGGATGGCGTGAAGGTGCTGGTGTCCGACACCGTGGGCTTTATCCGCCACCTGCCCCATCAGCTGGTCGAGTCATTCCGCTCCACGCTCGATGAGGTGCGTGATGCCCACCTCATCCTTCACGTGGCCGACGCGTCAGAGGACGATGACGGGCGCGAGGCGCGTGCGAAGGCAGTGGTGGAGGTACTCGACGAGATCGGCGCCGGCGAGGTGCCGCACCTGCACGTGATGAACAAATGCGATCTCCTCGACATCGAGGACCTCGACGCCCTTCGGCGTCAGTACCCCACAGCGATCTTCACCTCTGCAATCTCGGAAGAGGGCCTCGATGATCTGCGCGATCGGCTGCTCGTCACGGCCCGCGCGCGATGGGACCGCGTGGTGCTCGAAGTCCCCTACTCCCGCGGTGACGTCATCTCGGCCATCTACTCCGCCGGGCGCGAGGTCACCCAGGAAGCCGGGCCCGAGGGCACGCTCATCCGCGCACTCATGCCACCGGTTGATGCGGCCCGCGTGCGGGCACTCGCCGCCAGGGAACGCCAGTCGCCGTAAGGCGGCCCGCGGTGAGCCCCCGGGCGACGCGGTTCAGCGGATGAAGACGGGGGTACCGGCCTGCACACGTGGGTACAGGTTCTCCACATCTGAGATGTACATGCGGATACAGCCATGCGATGCGGCCGATCCGATCGACGACGGGTTCGGGGTGCCATGCATGCCGATACCCGGGGCGGAGGTGCCGATCCAGCGAGTGCCCAGCGGGTTGCTCGAGCCGGGAGGAACGGGGCCCAAACCAGCAGCCCACGGCGAACTGGGTGGGAACCATGTGGGGTTCATCTGCTTCTCGATCACGCGGAAATTGCCGGTGGGCGTGGGGTAGGCGGGTTGGCCAACCGCGATCGGATAGGTGCGGATGCGCCGGGTCCCCTTATACAGCCGCAACTTGAAGTTGCCGCGGGTCACCACGATCACCGGCCCGATTGACGTGACCTCGGGGGCCACCCGCGTCTCGGGCAGCGCATATGGGGTGGCGGGACGAGCCGTGATGAGGGCGGGGGCCAGAAGCGCCACCGCCTTTGACACGTCAACGGTGTAGCCGAAGGCGGCCTTGCGAACCACCGGGCGAAAGGCACGGTTCAGGCTGACGGTGGCATCTCGGGCGGGGAGAGCGATCTGACCCGCCCGCCACTCGATGACGTCCCGCAGCTTCGACTTGCTGATGGTCTCGACGAGGGGAATGGTGGTGATCGTCCCGGGGGCAGGCACCGCCTGCATGGCAGCGATGACCGCCGTGTCCACATCGGCCGCATACCCTGCTGCGTCCGGGTCGATCTCGAGCGCACGGCCATGGAACGTGAGGGGCATGGCGGCGCGGTGCGGCGCGACGATGGTGTTGAGCACCAGCGCCTTCGCCTCGATGGCCGCGAGCCCCGAGACATCCAGCCCCGCGATGGAGACGCCGGCGGGGATCGTGCCCTCGGGCAGTGGCGTCGCCTGCTGCGCGGACGACCAGGCGGGAATCGCCAAGAGGATGGCGGCGGCGGCGATGGCACGGATGCTGGGGTGACTCACTGACACGGGGTACTCCAGAGCATCGGATCGGGACCGGCCAGATGGTAGCCCTCGCCTCCGGCGCGCCCGCGCGCACGGGTACGCACGTCACGAACCTGTCTCGCCGGAGCCCGCATGCAGGGCGATGGCGTGTGTGCGGCGTATTGTCGGGGAAGCGTGATTGCGGATTCGCACCACATCGAGGCGACCATCGGCGCCGACCCCTCAGAAATCGCCCCCGTGAGAGCGGCGGTGCACGACCTCGCGCAGCGTGCCGGATTCGGCGACCGTGCCGACGATCTGGCACTCGCCATCAACGAGTTGATCGCCAACGCGCAGGAGCATGGCGCTGCCCCCATTCACGTGGTGGCCGACGCCGGTGCCGGCCTCCACATCGAGGTGAGCGACTCCGGTGCCGGCTTCGACTGGAGCGAGGCTGTGCAGGAGCATCCACCCCGTCCCCACGCCCGTCGCGGTCGCGGTCTCTGGATCGTGCGCCAATTGGTTGACAGGGTCACCGTGGATCGCGGCGGCGGCGATGGCACCACCCGTGTGCGCATCGACCTGAACCAGCAGGTCGCCTGACTCTTAGCGGCGCCCCGCCCGGGCGCCGATGCGCTCCAGCCATCGGGCGCCCTTCTCGCGCCGCTGGTCCAGCTCGTCGGCACTCGCCTCGCTCACGCTCGTAACGCCGCTCAGGCGGTTGAGCTCGCCGTTCACCTGCGCATGGGTCATCCCTGCGGCACCTGCGATGGCGCGCACAATCACCGAGTTGGCGTCGCGCAACATGCGGCGCCGCTGCACCGGGGTGAGGCCCGAGGCATCGGGTGCGCGTACCTCGAGGTGCGGCGCCTCCAACAGCTGCACATCGAATCCATCGTCCTCGGGATCCTCATCATCGAGTGACCCGAACATGCCCAGATGCTCGTCGGCGCGGTGCACCACGGCCTCGCCTGATGGCGTTGCGGACACCGCAGAGAACAACGACATCTGCTCGTCCTCGCGTGCCGCGCGCACCTCGTCGAGAAGACCGTCGGCCTCCGCGTCGTCGTGCTCGCCCACCTTTTTCAGGAAGTGCCGACGCTCCTCGGCGATGCCAATGGCGTGGGCACGGAGGCGTGGGTCGTCGGGCATGAACATGTAGGACGGCTGGCGATCGTGCCCCGGGATCCAGCGCACGATGCGCCCAACCGCCTGGCGGAAGAACAGTTCAGTGGTCGTGGTGGTGGCGAACACACCCACGCGAAGGCGCGGGATGTCCACCCCCTCACTCACCATGCGCACAGCCACCAGCCACGGGTCGCGGCTTATGGCGAATGCTGAGATGCGCTGCGACGCAGTGGGGTCGTCGCTGGTGACCACCACGGCCTTCACACCCAGCCGGTCCCGGATGATCTTGGCCACGCCCCGGGCGTGGTCGCGGTCCATCGCGATGACCAGGCCGCCGGCGTCGGGATGCGTCTCGCGCACTTTCGCGAGCTGGGCGTGGGCCCGCGCAAGGGCATCGGGCATCCACTCACCCGACGCATCGAGCGCGGTGCGAAGGCGCTGGGAGGCAAGGCGCGGGTCAAGGGCGTCGTCGAACGATGCCGACTGCGTGCTGCCGTCGGGGCCGATCCACTCCATCTCCCCACCCAGCCGCGGGAAGTGCACCGGACGCACCACACCGCGATCGGCGAGCGCGGGGCCGTAGCCGTACTCCACGTCCGGCTCCGCCTCGCCGCTCGCGTCGTAGTACACGAAGGGGATCGCCAGGCTGTCTGATCGAAATGGCGTGCCCGAGAGGCACAGGCGCACGGCGGCCACCTCAAATGCGCTGCGCACGCCATCGCCCCACGCCCGCTCATCGCCGGCGTGGTGGATTTCGTCCAGCACCACGAATGCCCCGCTCGCGATCGTGCGTACGGCGAGCGTCGACTGCGCCACCTGCTGGTAGGTGGTGACGATGCCATGGACCTCTGCGGGCAGTGGCTCCCCCGCGATCCACGCCGGATCGAGATGCAGGCCAAAGCGTTCGGCAGCGGCTGCCCACTGACCCTTCAGATGCTGCGTGGGGGCCACCACCACCAGGCTGCGACCGGGATGCGCGGCCAGATCCTGCCGCGCCGCGGTGAGCGCGAAGGTGGTCTTCCCCGCTCCCGGTGTGGCCACCGCCAGGAAGTCGTCGCCGTCGCGCGAGGCGAACACGTCGAGCGCATTCTTCTGCCACTTGCGAAGGCGGATTGTTCGGCTGGTGGCTCCCAAGACGGCGGGACCCTACCCGGCGAACCCCGCCCCGCACCGATTACGTCACGCCGGAGCAGTGCCCCTGTCGGCAGCAAGGCCGCCCACACGGATGACATCACGCATCGAGAGGATCCCCACGAGTTCGGGCCCGTCGAACACCAGCACGTGCCGGATGCCGTGGCGCACCATCTGGTCCGCGGCGGTTGCGAGGGGCCACTCGGGTGCCGCCGTGATGAGCGAACCCGTCATGTGATCGCCCACCAGTTCGACGTCAACGTCGAGTCCGGCGGCCAGCGCCTTCAGCAGATCGCGCTCGGTGATGACGCAGGGCCCGGGAAGATCCGGGTCCATCACAACCGACGCGCCGGTGCGGTTCTCGATCATCCGCTGGGCTGCCTGGCGCAGCGTGTGCGCCGGGCCGACCATTGCATTCAGCGCACTCATGGCGTCTCGTACCTGCGTCATGGCGCGATTGTGCCATACCGCACAATCACCGTCAACCGCCGCCGCCGCGCGGGAGCGCTACACTCCGCTGCTGCTCATGGAATGACCTTGGAGGTTTGATGCTCTACGGACGTCGTCTGGACGAAGCGCTCGAGCACGTCGACGGAAGCCGATACGCGTTGGTGCATGCTGTTTCGAAGCGCGCGCGCCAGATCACGCTGTGGCTCACCGCCGATCCGGCAGAGCTGCGCTCCGAGGATGCGCCGCCGCCCGCACCGGGCGAGTTGTCGTCCCGCGACCCCGTCGCCCTTGCCGAGGCCGAGATCCTGGCTGGCGAGGTGGATGTGCGCTGGAATCCCGACGGCAGCCCCGAGGAGCGCGAGCTGCCCGAGGCCACTGCATTCGAGGCGGACCCGCTGCTGCTCGAGCTTGACGATGATGATGCGTTCGAGGTGGACGACTCCCCCGCCGCCGGTGCCACCAGCCTGGCCGAGGCCCTCGAGGCAGTTGCCTCAGGCGAGGCCACGACCGTGGAGGCCGCCAGCGACGCAAGCATCGTCGAGGCCGGCGAGGAAACCGTGGATGACCTCGATGCAGACGTTGACGCCGACCTCGACGCGGCCCCGGACCCCGAGGCCGCGTAGTCCGCGTGCGACGGTGAGTGCCCGATGATCTCGGGTCTCACCGTCGCAGATCTGGCCCGCGACCCGTACGAGGTCGCACGGGCGCTCCCGGCATGGCGCCGGGGTGATGCCGACGAGGCAGTGATGGCCACGCTCGATCTGGCTGCCCGCCATCTGCATGACCGGACCCCGGTCATCTGGATCTGGAGTGGTCGCACTCCCGACGACTGCCCCGCCTGGATACTTCCCATACGTGCCACGCAGGCCATGGCATTCGGGCCCCGTGGGCCTGCCCGGGTGCTCATGCATGCGCTCCGGGCAGCCGTGGAGGCAGGTGTGGTCGCCGAGGCCGTGAGCGTGCTCGACTGGCACGGCTTCGTGCTGCTCACCCTCCCGGACCTGGATGACGAGATCGCGCCGCTCGCACTGGCTGAAGCCTGCCCCGGTGCCGACGCGGTGGTGCTGGCCCCACTCCCCGCATCACTCCACCCGGACGGCGAGGATATCCCGCTCGTCGGGCCGCCCCCCCATCTGGACGCCGCCGACCCGCTGGCGGCGCTGTCACGGGCCACGTGGTCGCACCCCATCCGGGTGGCACTCACCCTGGCAGCCCACGGGCAATCGATCGACGCCCCCTCATACCCCGCCGAGATGGTGTCGGAGCTCCGGCGCTGGGGGCTTGATGGAACCCCGCCCCCGCCCGGGGCCGCGAGCCTGGCCATTGAGGACGACCCCTGCCCCCGGCGCAGGCGCGCGCGCACCGTGCTGCGGCGCCTGCTGCGCATGGGCAAGGTGGGCGACCAGCACCACACTGAGTTCGACAACCTCTACCGCGGCGCGGCCGCCGATGACCGGCGCGACGCGCTGGAGGTGGGCGAGGCGCTCGTGCGCGCGGGCCTCCTGGGCGAGAAGCCCAGCGTGGGCCAACGGCATGTGTACCTGCGGCGCGATTCGCTGCCCAACATCCACGCGCTCATCGATCGCGGGGAGACGCGCGATGCCGTGCTCGCCGGGGAGTGGACCGCCCCTGGACCCGGCGAGGCCTGACGACGCGCCGCGGGCAGGAGCCCTGGCTCACGCCCCGTCAGGCGTCCCCTCGACATCGCGGAGCAGCCCACGTCGCCGGGCGATGGCCTCAAACACAAGAGTGGTGAACGGCGGGATACTGGCCAGCAGAGCCCAGACCGTGACCGTCCGTGACCAGCGAAGGCGCGACGCGGCAAACAGGGTGGCAGCCAGATAGGCGACGAAGGCGACGCCGTGCAGCGCCCCGAATATCGACACGAGCACCGTCGTGGTCTCGGGGACGTACTTGACGTACATCCCCACCAGGAGGGCGGCCCAGGTGCAGGCCTCGACGATCGCCGCGATGATGAACACGCGGGCCGCAAGGCGTTGGCCGGACATGGTCAGGGGGTCGATCCTGACGCCGGCACGGTCACCGTCACCGCCGGCAGGTCGGTAACCAACTGCAGTTGGGTTGGGGCATCGGGACCACCGGCAGCGAAGTACCCGAGCACGCCGCCGGCAACCAGCGTGATGGTGGCGAGGGCGATGGCGACCCATCGACGCACGACCGGCCGCTCGCCCTTGCCGGTCGGGCGATCACCGCGGGCGCGGGCTGTGTTGGGCTGAGGCGGTTCCGTGCTCATCGCGCCACCGAATCGCTGGCGTTGCGGGCCCAGCGGGCGAATGCTGCGTCGAGGGCCACCGACGGGTCCCACGCATCGGGCGTCCCCGGCACCGTTGCGGCAGCCAGTTCGAGGTACCACCGCGAGGAGCCTTCGTACGCCGCGGTCAGATCCGCCAGCGTGTACCGGGTACCCACACGGCGGCGCAGTTGGTCCTCGACCGCGCTCACCACCCGAAGCCGCGCATCGCGTGTCGGCGACGGCTTGGCCATCTGGCGCTCTCCGGCATCCCAGTCGAGGAGCGCGGTCATGACCTCGGGCTGCACCCCCCTCACGATACCGGCTCCGCACAGCACGTGGTGGGCCAGGTGGCACCGCTTCGCTGCATGATCCAGTCGCCCACGGGTGTGCCGCCCTCGGCCAGCGCGAAGGCCAGATGTGCATGAAGGCACTTGACGTGCACGGGGTTGCCCGACCCGGCCACGCGGTGGCCACCGTGCACGGCGGCGTGCTGGGAATGGGCGCTAGCGAGGGCATCGGTCATCTCAGGGTCGGATTCCAGCATCCGGACACCCCCATCCGCCTCCAAACGGCTCACCGCTGTGACGAGCGCACGGCAGGCAAGCCAGTCGCGCGTGGGAAATGGATGCCCATCGGCATCAACGGGGGCATTCTGAATAACGGCGGGACCACCAAATGGACAGCGCACTGCCACCCGGAAACCTGCGTGCGGATCGCGACCGATCAGGCGACGAACGGCGGCGGCGTCAGCCGATGATCCCGCTGATGAATCCCCAGACACCGGTTGTTCCATCATCGGCGGGCCTCGGCGGAACGTCGGGGTGCTTGATGCCCCGTACCGCGTATGGCGTCTCGCCCGGGCGCACCATGCCCAGTTCGCGGGCGCGCGTCTCGAGTACCTGTGGCTCCTTGAGTGCACGGATCTTCGCGGAGATCGCGTCGCGGGTGGCACGGGCCTTGATCAGGGCGACCTGCTCCAGGCGAAGCTGTTCCTTCTGTCCCAGATAATCCCGCACTGGGCCGATGTACGCGAAGGCGATCCCGACGAACAGCCCGATGACCAGCAGTCGCTTGAGCAGCGCCCCATCCCCGCGTACGGAGGGGCCCCCGGTGGACCCCGTCAGACATGGGGTACGCCACCGGCGGCCGGGCTCCTTCCCACGCCATCACGCGGGAGCGGATGATCAGTGGTGCGAGAACGCCGACGGTCCGGGATAGGCCGCTGCGGGCCCGAGGCGTTCCTCAATGCGAAGCAGCTGGTTGTACTTCGCGGTTCGCTCTCCACGGGCTGGCGCGCCGGTCTTGATCTGGCCGGCGCCGGTCGCCACTGCGAGGTCGGCGATGAAGGTGTCCTCAGTCTCACCCGAGCGGTGGGAGATGATGGATCGGTAGCCGTGGCGCGATGCCAGCTCGATGGCGGCAAGGGTCTCCGACAGCGTGCCGATCTGGTTGACCTTGATGAGAATGGCATTGGCCACCCCGCGGTCGATGCCCATCTGCAGGCGCGCGGTGTTGGTGACAAACAGGTCGTCGCCGACCAGCTGCACGGTGCCGCCCACCCGATCGGTGAGCAGCTTCCAGCCATCCCAGTCGTCCTCGGCCATGCCGTCCTCGATGGACACAATGGGGAAGGAGTCGCAGAGGTCGCCCCAGTAATCTGACATCTCGGCGGAGGTCAGCACGCGTCCCTCACCGGCCAGGTGGTAGGCACCGTCCTTCCACAGTTCTGTGGTGGCCGGGTCGAGCGCGATGGACACATCCTCGCCCGGGCGGTAGCCAGCAGCCACGATGGCCTCCATCACCACGTCGAGGGCGGCACGGTTGCTGGGAAGGTCGGGGGCGAACCCGCCCTCGTCGCCCACGCCGGTAACCAGGCCGCGCTCGCGCAGCACGATCTTGAGCGCCTGGTACACCTCGGACCCCATGCGGAGCGCCTCGGCGAAGGTGCGCGCACCGACCGGGCACACCATGAACTCCTGGAAGTCCACAGAGTTATCGGCGTGCATGCCGCCGTTGAGGATGTTCATGAGCGGCACCGGCATGCGATGGGCGCGGGCCCCGCCGATGTACCGGTACAGGGGGAGCCCGGCGTCGGCCGCAGCGGCCTGGGCCACGGCGAGTGAGCAACCGAGAATGGCGTTGGCGCCCAGACGGCCCTTGTTGGGGGTTCCGTCCAGTTCGGTCATGGTGCGATCAACCGTCGACTGGTCCTCGGCATCGAGGCCCACCAGCGCGGCGAACAACTCGTCCTCCACATTGGCCACGGCCTTCAGCACACTCTTGCCGCCGTACGCCGACGCCTCGCCGTCACGCAGCTCAACGGCCTCGTGCATGCCCGTGCTGGCCCCCGATGGGACGGCTGCGATGCCGATTGCACCGCTCGCGAGCTCCACCTCAACCTCGATGGTCGGCTGACCACGCGAATCGAGGATCTGCCGGGCGTGGACGCGAGTGATCTCGGACATTGGACCTTCCGCTTCGAGGTGAAGATGACCCGACGAGCCTACCGGCGCGCGGCGGCTGCGGTCTGGGTCAGTCGTGCTGCTGGCGGTATCGCAGGTACCACTGAAGTTGTGCGTCGGCATCCAGCGCCTCGAAATCGTCCCCGGCTACCTCTGCGAGGGCGGCGGCACCCTCTACCCGCTCGCGGAACCGGGCGGCGGCGGCGCGCACGGCGATCTCCGGGTCAACTCCCGCGGCGCGGGCCACGGCGACCGCGGCGAAGATGACATCACCCACCTCATGCTGGGAGGGGTCGGCGCGCACCTCCCCCACCTCCTCGTCCAACTTATCGAGGGCGGCACCCACGTCGGGGAATGCAAATCCGACGCTTGCGGCACGCTTCTGGGCCTTGGCCGCAAAGGCGAGCGCAGGGAGCCCGGGCGGCAACTCGTGGAAGATGCCCTCGTCGGGTCGCTCAGCCCGCTTGCGCTCCTCCCAGATATCCACCACCGCACCGGCATCGGCGGCCGCCTGGTCGCCGTACACATGGGGGTGGCGACTGATGAGCTTGTCGGCCTGTCCCCGGGCGACCGTGGCCAGGTCGGCATGGCCATCCTCCTCAAGCAGGGCGGCGAGGAATACCGACTGAAACAGGAGGTCGCCGATCTCGTCGGCCTGATGCGCAGGGTCGCCATCGGCCACGGCCTCGGCGACCTCGAACGCCTCCTCCACGGTGTGGGGCACGATGGTGGCCGCGGTCTGCACCCGGTCCCAGGGGCACTCGGCCCGGAGGCGCGATGCCACGACTGCGAGCTCGGCCACACGGGTGCCGATGGCACGGGCTCGCAGGATGTCGCGAGCCGGCACGGTGTGTGCCGTGGGATGCGCCGTGGCGATCGCATGGGCCAACGGGTCGGGCGCGATCACGGTGCACTCGGCGGGCAGCGTGCGGATGTCGTCGGGCAGGGGCGCCCCCATCACACCGATCAGCGCCGCGACGGCCGGGTGGAGGGGCGGAGAGAAGACCGTGCCCGACAGAACGCGGATTGCATCCAGCGCAACCGAGGGCACGGAGTCGGGATCGCCCGGGCCGAGGGCGATGACCCGGATCACGTTGCTATCCGCCCGTGGTGCTGACGGGCTTCAGCGACTCGTCGGAGTACACGATGCGCGACTCCCACTGCTTGAGCAGCGCGGTGCGCCACTTCGCCTCTGCGGCGCTCTTCTTTATCTGCAACTGCTGGGTGATGATGCTCGTCTGGGCCTCGGCACACGGGATGTCACGGGCGGGCGTCACCGCGGCGGTGATGATGTGCCACCCGAACTGTGTCTGCACCGGTGCGGAGATCTGGCCGTCGCCGAGCGCGAAGGCGACCTTCTCGAACTCGGGGACGAGGGCGCCCTTCGCGATTGCACCGAGGCTCCCGCCCTGATTCTTTGAGCCGGGGTCTGTGGAGTACTGCTTGGCGAGCGCGGCGAAGTTGGACGAGTTGACCATCGCGCTGATGCGGTCGGCCTCGGCCTTGGTCTTCACCAGAATATGCGAGGCCTCGCGACTGGCGGCCTGCTTGAACTCCTGCGGGTGCGCCTTGCAGTAGGCCAGCGCCTGGGCCGGGGTAAACGTGATGCCCTTGGTCACCCGGGCGACCAGCTTGGGCTGTTCGAGGTTGGTGCGAATAATGCGCGTGACGTCGGCCTTGGTGAGATTGGCCTTCTTGAGGAAGTCGTCGAACTGCTTCTGGCTGCCGCTGAAGTTCGTTGTGATGATCTTCTTGGTCTCGGCCTTCAACTGTGCAGCGGTCGGCATGCAGGGCTTGCCGCACTTCTGTGCCTCCTGGTCCACGATGCGCTGGAATACCAGCGACGCAAGCGCGGTCTGCGCAAGGGCTGCGTACTCGTCGGTTCCCTCTGCAGGGAACGTCTGCTTCTGCTGCTCGGCTGCGGACTTCTGCTGCGACAGCGCCTGATCGAGTTCGGACTTCGGGATGACCTGATCACCCACCTGGGCGACGCCGCCATCGGCGACGCCTCCGCATCCGGTCAGGGCGATCGCCGCAAGGGCGACGCCGGCCGCGAGCGCGGCGATTGCGGGGCGAAAGTGGGTCGGCACGGGGCGGGACTGTACCAGCGGTCGAGCGCCGGTCAGGCGCCCCCGGGCATGTCGTCACCCCTGCCACGACGGCCGCGGTGGAACCTGAGACGGTGATCCTCGATCAGTGCCCGGTAGTCGATGCGCAGGACGATGAGCAGCACACCCACCACGATGGCCACTGCCACCACGACCGACCACGGGCCGATGAGGCCGCGCAGCTGATCTGCGAGTGCCGTCGCCGCCAGGCTGCCACCGCCGACGCTGATGGCGTACCCGATGATGCGCCCCACAAAGACCGACGCGGCAACCAGCCACAACTTCACGCGCACGAGGCCGGCCACGATGAACAGCACACCCGCCGGTGGCGGGGATGCCGCCAGCAGCACGGCCACGCCCAGGTCGCCCGCCGCGCTCTCGAGACGGCCGTGCAGGTACTCAAGGTTGCCGCGTGACCATCGGCCGAGCATCCGCTCGCCGGCGACCCGCGAGATGGCAACCAGCCCCACGCGCCCCACGGTGGTGCCGAGTGCGCCCGCGACGATGGCGAGGGGGATCGAGAGCTTGTACTCCACCACCATGTAGGCCACCACGATCCACGACGGGAAGATCGGCAGCGGGATGAGCGCGAATCCCGCCGCGATGGCGCCCAGCACGAGGTAGATCACGGCGCAGCCACCGGCGTTGCGATGGCATCGAGGGCGGCAATTGCGGCATCGATGCGCGCAGATGGGTCGGATCCCGACGGAATGCTGATGAGGTTGTCGGTGGTGGAGTACAGCGCGCCCTCCACCCCATCGCGAAGCGCCCGCATGCCGACTGAATCGAGCGTGACCGGCCCGATGACCACACGTCCCGCCCGGGCCACTGCCTGTCGTGCTCCGACGGCGCGCATGCGCAGGCGAAGACCTTGCACCCGCACAAGGGCATGGACCGGCTGCGGCAACTCACCGAAGCGGTCCTCGATCTCTGAGGTGATGCGGTGGAGCGCCTCGGCATCGGGTGCGAGCGCGATGCGGCGATGCAGATCGATCTTGGCGGCCTCAAGCGGCACGTAGTCGGCCGGGATGTACGCCGAGACCGGGATCTCCACGCGCACCTCCTCCTCGGGCGGCGGGTCGCCGCGGCCAGCAGCAATGGCCTCCTGCAGCATCTCCACGTACATCTCAAAGCCCACGGCGGCGACGTGGCCGCTCTGCTCGTCACCGAGCAGGTTGCCTGCCCCCCGGATCTCGAGGTCGCGCATGGCGATTCGCAGGCCACTCCCGAGCTCGGTGTAGTCGGCCACGGCCCGCAGGCGTGCGGCCGCCTCACGCGTCACCGACGCGGTGTCGGGGTAGAAGAGATAGGCGTGGGCGGTCACATCGCTTCGTCCCACCCGTCCACGGATCTGGTACAGCTGGCTCAGTCCGAGCAGGTCGGCCCGATCCACGATGAGCGTGTTGGCCCGGGGGATGTCGATACCCGACTCGATGATGCTGGTGGCCACCAGTACATCGGCCTCGCCCCGCACGAACGCCATCATCACGTCTTCGAGGGCCGACTCGTGCATCTGGCCGTGGCCCACCAGCACGCGAAGGCCCGGCACCATTTCGCGCACGCGCTCAGCGGCCTCTTCGATGGTCTCCACGCGATTGTGCAGATAGAACGACTGCCCACCACGCTCCACCTCGCGCTTGAGCGCGGGGATGACCACCTGTTCGTCGAACTCGCCCACGTGCGTCGCGATGGGGCGTCGGCCGGCGGGTGGCGTTTCGATCACGCTGATGTCACGCAGCCCCGACATCGACATCTGCAGGGTGCGCGGGATGGGGGTGGCACTGAGCGCGAGCACGTCAACCTTGAGCCGGAGTTGCCGCAGCGCCTCCTTCTGCGACACCCCGAACCGCTGCTCCTCGTCCACGATGACCAGGCCGAGGTCTTTGGGCTGCACATCCATGGACAGCACCCGGTGAGTACCGATGAGGATGTCGAGCTCGCCCGACTTGAAGCGCCCGAGCACCGCCTTTACCTCGGCTGCGGTCCTGAAGCGGTTCACCATGTCAACGCTCACGGGCAGTTCGGCAAAGCGCTCGCGGAAGGTGGCCAGGTGCTGCTGGGCAAGGATGGTGGTGGGCACCAGCACGAGTACCTGCTTGCCACCGGCCGCCGCCTTGAATGCCGCGCGCATGGCCACCTCAGTCTTGCCGAACCCCACGTCGCCGCACACCAGCCGGTCCATGGGCGACGGCCGCTCCATGTCCTCGGTCACTTCATCGATCGCCCGCTGCTGATCAGGCGTTTCCTGATGGATGAAGCGTCGCTCGAGCTCGCGGGTGAGATCGTCATCTGGTGGAAATGCGAAGCCCTCCGTGCGCCCCCGTGCCTCGTACAGCGAGATGAGCTCACCCGCCAGCTCACGTACCGCCGCACGGGCGCGGGCCTTCATGGTGCTCCAGGACTTGCCGCCCAACTTCGACAGCGCGGGTGCGCTGCCGTCGGCTCCGACGTAGCGCGACACCTTCTCGAGGTGGTCGTGAGGGACGTACAGGCGGTCGTCGCCGGCGAACACGAGCGCCAGGTAATCGCGTGTGACGTTGGCCACAGTGCGGGTCTCGAAGCCCTCGAGCCGCCCGATTCCCTGGTCCTCATGCACGACGTAGTCGCCCACCTTGAGATCAAGGAATGATGCGATGCGGCGGCCGGCGGTGAGCGGGGCGCGGGCGGCGGGGCGGCGGCGGCGGATGAGCGTGCCGTCGGGCACCACAGCCAGACCCAGATCGCGCGAGACGAATCCGGTGCGGAGGTCAAGGTGGGTGAATGCCACCGAGCCCTCCGGCGGCACCGGGCCGTCGGAATCCATGATCACGGGGGCCACCCGAGTCACAAGGTGCTGCGTGCGCTCCATGTCTCCGCGCCGCGCGAAGCACACCACCAGCCGCTGGCGATCAGCCGACAGGCGGGCCATCTCGGATTCGGCCTCGGCCATACCCCGGGTGGCAAATCGGGCCTCACGCACGTCGAATGCCGGGGCCTCCGTGCCGGACGGCACGCGCAGATCGAGCACCGCCAGGTCGTCAAGGCGCGAGATGAGCATGGCCGGATCGTCGAGGGCACCAGCTGCGGCCTCATCCTCCAGCCGCTCGAGGGCCTCACGGAGCGCACCCTCATAGTCAGCCGGTTGCAGGCGCACCACGCGCGCGCCGCCGGTGCCCGGATCGACGAGCGGGTCAACGAGCGGTACGTCGCCGGGCTCGGCCGCCGTCCAGATCCCCACCCGTGTGAGCGGCCGGATGGTCTTCTGGGTAAATGGCGAGAACGCGCGCAGGGACTCCACCTCATCACCGAACCAGTCGATGCGCACCGGGCCGTCGGCGGTCGAGGGATAGACGTCGAGCAGACCGCCCCGCACGGCCATCTCTCCCCGCTCCTCCACCTGGGGTACGCGCTCGTATCCCACCCCGGCAAGGCGGTCCACCAGGGCATCCATGTCAATACGCATGCCGGGCTCCAGCACCACCTCATCGGCGCGGACATCACGTGTGGGCACCCGCTCCATGAGCGCGGGGGTGCTGGCCACCACCACCCGTCCCGGCGCACCGAGTACGCCGAGCGCACGTGCGCGCAGGCCGACCAGGTGCGGGGAGATACCCACCGCGCCTCCCGAGACGGCGCCACGCGATGGCCACAGCGCAACGGCCAGAGGCCCGAGCAGGGCCTCGAGGTCGGTCACGAGGTCGCGGGCCTCCTCGTCGCGTGCCGGTACCACCAGGAGTGGCTGGCCACAGCGCCGCGCAATAGCGGCCAGCACCACAGCCCATGCCGGGCGGCCGAGCGACAGGTGGCCGGCGCTGTGCCCCGCGAGCAGGCGATCGGCCGCTTCTCCCACCGGGCCAGACGCGAGCACCAGTTGGTCGAGCGGGGGCGTACTCATGCGGAGTCCGGCCCGGGCTCGTCCGCATCGGGGGCGATGGGGTCCGGGTCGTCTGGTGAGTCGGCCCGACGGCGCTCGGTGCGCGCCCGGGCACGCTCACCCGCCGGTCGTGCGTGACACCGGGCGATGGCCTCGTCCATGCCGTCAGCCAGGACGGCCTCGGTCATGGTGAGGCCGGACTCGATGAGCGTGCGCACATCTGCCACCGGCTCGTCGAAGGCGCCAAGCACCCACGCTGCCTCGTCACCGCGAAATGAGGCGGGCGCGCGCCCCACACCCACGCGAATGCGCAGGAAGTCGGAACTGCCGAGTGCCGAGATGATCGATCGCAGCCCATTGTGGCCGCCGTGCCCACCGCCGCGCTTACCGCGCACCTCGCCGAATGGCACATCGATGTCGTCGTGCACCACCAGCACCTGCCCGGCAGTGGCGTGAAGCGTGCCCGCGGCCGGCCCCACCGACGAACCGGAGTCGTTCATGTACGTGGCGGGGATGAGCAGGGCCACGGGGCCGGATGGTCCACGGGCCTCTGCGTAATGCCCCGCGTAGCGCGTGGCGAACCGGCCTGCGTCGAGGCAGAGCGCCAGCTCCTGCACCACGCGCTGACCCGCATTGTGGCGGGTGCGCGCGTACTTCGCGCCCGGATTCCCCAGGCCGACCACCAGGCGGACCGGCGGCGCATCGGCTGCCGCGTCCGCCACTGGCCGCTACTCCTCCCCGGCGCCTGCGTCCTCCGACGAGTCGGACTCGACGGCGCCGTCAGCGCCCTCTTCGCCGATGGTCTCGACGTCGGTGTCGGCCAGGTTCGCACGGGAAATCATGATCGAGGCGATACCGGCCTCACTGTCGGTGATGATGGTCACGCCGGCAGGCGCCTTGAGATCGGACACGTGCACCGAGCCGCCCAGCTCAACCTCTGCGATGTCCAGTTCGATGGAGCGCGGCAGGGCATCCGGCAGGGCGCGTACGCGAACGGTGAGCGTGGTCTGGTCGAGAATGCCGCCGTCACGAACACCCACGGCCGAGCCGATGAGGATGACGGGCACGTCGGCCTCGACCTCGACGGTCAGGTCGACCTGCTGCAGGTCGAGGTGAGTGATGTCGTCACGCACCGGATCGCGATCCCACTGCTTGAACAGCACCGTGCGCGGCGGGTCGGAGTCGATGGTCAACTCGACGACCGCTGAGCGCACACCACCGCGAGCGATGAGGCGACGGACCTCGTACTCGTCCGCGAGGAAGGGCAGCGAGTCGCCGCCGGGCTGGTACAGCACGCCGGGCAGGCGCCCGGCCTTGCGAAGACGGCGCGTCTTGGCGCTGCCGAACTCGGTGCGTGTGCTGACAGAAAGAGGAACGTGCTGCGACATCGGGTGAAGCCTTCCTGGGTGGGTCCGGACCGACGGGGGAGGATAGCGACTCAGGGGCCTTCTCTCACCCCAATCCGTTCATAAAGCTTGCGAAGGGGCTTCGGGGCCCACCAATTCCACTTCCCGAGCAGCGCCATGAGCGACGGAACGAGCAGTGCACGGACGATCGTGGCATCGAGCGCGACGGCCAGCGCAGTGCCCAGACCAAGCTCTTTGATGATGATGATTCGCGACGTTGCGAAGGCGCCCATCGCGATGCAGAACAGCAGCGCTGCGGCCGTGACCACGCGCCCGGTGCGCTGCAGGCCGATGGCCACCGACTCGTGTTCGCCGGCCCCACTGTCGCGTAGCTCCTTGATGCGTGACAGCAGAAACACCGCGTAATCGGTGGACAGCCCAAAGGCGAGCGCCCCGATGAGGATTGGCTGTGTCAGGTCCACCGCGCCCACCCCGGTGTACTGCAGCACCCCCTCGAGGCGACCATCTTGAAAGATGAGCACGAGCACGCCCAGCGTCGCGCCGAGCGTGAGCATGTTCATGATCACCGCCTTGATGGGCAGGATCACCGATCCCGTCATCGCGAAGAGCGCGATGAGCGTGACCAGCACGATTACCAGCACCGCCCAGGGCAGGTACGTGGCCAAACTCGCGCGCTGACTGACAAACAGCGACGTAAAGCCGCCGATGAGCGCCGGATACGGTCCGGCGCGGGCATCAATGGCATTGACCAGATCGATGCTGCGCTGGTCGAGGGCCGGTGTCTTGGAGTAGACGTCCACCTGCCACGTATTGCGGCCCAGATACCGGGCCGGGTGCACAGTCTCCACGTCCGGAAGCGTTGACACGCCCTTCGACCAGTCGGCGATCTTCGTTCTGGCCGCCGAGGTGTTGGGCGCGGTGATCGCCGCGAAGATCGGTGAATACCGATCGTCCGGGAACTCAGCGGTCAGCGTGTCGTCGACCTGGCGGGCTGCCGAGGACACTGGCAGTGCCTTGGAGTCGGTGGTGGTGAACCGGATGCCGAGCGCCGGCAGCGCCAGCAGCACCATGAAAGCGCCGCTCACAAGCGCCACGGCCACCGGTCGGCGCATGACGAACCTCGACAGCCGGTACCACCCGCCCGACTCCTCCACCGCATCTGCACGCTCGCTGCGTGCCCGCCAGCGCCGGGGCGCAAGCGCGTTGATCCGGTTTCCCAGCAGTGCCAGAACGGCGGGCAGCACCCCCACGGCGACGACGGCGGCGACCAGGGCCACCATGAGTCCCCCGAGCCCCATCGAGAACAGAAAGTTCTGCGGAAAGATCATGAGGCCCGCCAGCGCGGCACCCACCGTGATGGCGCTGAAGATGACGCTCTTGCCCGCGGTTCGCAGCGTGGCGGTGAGCGCGTCGAGGCCCGGGCCGGAGCGCGCGATCTCCTCGCGGTACCGCGACACGATGAGCAGGCTGTAATCGATTGCGAGCCCCAGGCCCAGGCCGGTTACCAGGTTGAGCGCATACACGGACACGCCGAAGACCTGGTTGCTGACCCCGAGGAAGAAGAAGCCCCCGAAGATGACGAGCGCGCCCATCACGGGCGGCAGCAGTGCGGCCACCAGCCCACGGAATACCCAGAGCGACACCAGGAAGAGCAGTGGGAAGGCGATCAGTTCGGCCCGGAGGAGATCCTCGCCCACGATCGTGCTGGTCTCTGCGGCGGCGGTCCATCCCCCGCCCACCTGAACGCCATCCATACGCGAGAGCTCGTCGTGCAGGCGCAGCGCCGCCACCTGCGACTGGCTGTCGTCGATGTCGCCGAAGTACGCGACCACGGTTGCCAGATCGCCATTCCGCGACACCAGGCCGGCCCTGCCCGGTACCGGGGCCACCACACGTGCCACATCTGGGTCGGCCTTCATCGTGCTGACCACGTCCGCCACTGCCGCCTGTCCCGCGGGCGACGCGATGGGCGCTCCGGGGTCGACAATGGCCACGACCGACGGCACGGCGGATGCCCCAGTGGCGGCGACCACGGCATCCTGGGCCAGCACCGCCTGAGACGCGGGATCGTTGAAGCCACCCGACGACAGCGATCCGATGAGGGCCGTGCCGATCCCAAGGGCGGCGGCACCCAGGACGAGCGCGATGATGATCACGCGAATCGGATGCGCCTGGGAGATCCTCGCGATTCGGTCAAGCATGGGTAATCCGGGCTGTGGTGCGCACAGCGAAACAGCCTACGACAGACGCGCCTGCCATTCGGCGAGGAACGGGCGCGCAGCAGCGCCGAGACGGTACGCGCCCACTCCGTTGGCCACCATCGCGCGACCGCTGGGTGTGGATTCGGCCATCTGCCACGCGCACCGCTGGGGCGTCACACACCCGCTGGGCAGCCGTCCAGCGGGGTACGCGGCGCTGCCAGTGATCAACAGGTGCAGGTGGGTGGGGTCGCCTCCTGCGCGGCGGTACTCGGCGGTCATCGACGACGGTGCCCGGGTCCATTCACGAACCGAGAAGGGTGATGTGACGCCCTCTGCGGTTCCGTGGTACATCTCCATCCAGACTCCGCCCACGCGGGCCAGGCCTGCCATCACGGTGCGGTAGGTGCGGAAGTGGGGCTTGCCGTCGCGGCCCAGGTTGTGGTTGGAGCCACTCCCCGCCGCAATCGCGGTACTCATGGCCGGAGCGAGGTACACGTTCACCCGTGATGCCCACGTTCCCCCGTATGGCGAGGGTTCATCGAGGGCGGCAAATGCGGCTGCCAGACGTGAGGAGAGCGCGGACGCATCGGCCACGGGGACCCTGCCGCCCACCACCATCGGGGCAGCGGGGTCGGCAGCCGCCGGGATGATCTCGTCGAGCCCCACCACATGCGACGGGGCGTCATCAATGGCGGTGCGGATGACGTCGGCCATCTCGCCCGGGGACAGGTCCATGAGCTCATCGATGGTCACCTTCCCCACCATCCACTGCTCGTCGGCAACACCGAACAGTGCGCTGCTGGACGGCTCCTGACGCCGAGCACCCTGCGCACCAGAGAGCCCGGCGGCACCGTCGGACGGGCGCACGATGTCGCGCACTGCGGTGTCCATGTCGTAGAGCATTGCGGTGGCATGCGATCGCATTCGCGTGGTCACCCGTGCGGTCTCCGCGGCGCGGGTGAGGGTGACAGCAGGGAGCGACAGAGTGGCGGTGGTCGTCTCACCGCTCGCAGCCCCGGCCACCGGATGTGCGGTCAACGTTGCCCCGGCGACGGCACGGGGGCCCCCGGGGATACGCACGAGCGTCTGCCCGGCCCCGAGCCACACGGCAACTGATGAGACGGCCGCGCCGCGGTTGGTAACGGTGAACGTGACCTCGGCAGGGCGACTGAGGGTCACGGCCACGCGGCCTGCACCGCCCGCAGGTGCCAGCACCGTGAGCGCGGTGATGCGTGGCGGTGTGCTCTCCACGACGCGGGGCGCAGGCGTGCGGGGGGTGGGGCTTGTGGGGTTCGAGGGAGCGCCTGGGGTGGCGGAGTGGGCCTCGATGGCAACGCCCACCGGATCGGAGCAGTTACCCACCCGGTCGCAGGCCCGCAGGTAGAGCGTGCCGCCCGCATCAGTTGCCGCCACGGCCACGCGCATACCGGTCGCCGATGCCCAGCCTGTCTGCGTCCCCCCCTTCGACAGGAGCGACCACTCGTACGTCGTGGTGCCGGATCCTTGGTCGTATGACGCACCGAGCGCCACCGCCCCTCCACTGGCATCCACCGTGATGCTCTTGGACGACACAGACGGCGCCGCGGGAGGGTCGACATCGCTGAGGAGCGACATGGTTGTGGTGGCTCCTGTCAGTCCGGAACTCGATCGCCGGTACGCCTGCACCGAACTGACATTGGAAGTGGGAATCGCCACCGGCGCCTGGGCCTCGGTGCCCCAGATTCCGTTCGGTGACTGGAATCGCACATACGACGTGCCCGCGGCGCCATCACCCGCGGCCCGGGCCACGCTGACCGTCTGGCCGCCCACGATCGCCCGCCAGCCGTCGGCCGTGATGCGCGTGCCGGACAACGCGATGGTGGGAGCGGCGGCACGCGTGATGACGATCGGCGTCGCGGCATCGCACCAGTCCACCGCGCCGGTCGGTGGGGTGAGCTCAACCCGCCACGACCACGAGCCGGTGGTCAGGCCCGGAATGGTCGTGGCGGTCGTTCTGGTTCCCGCGGTGCGGACGCCGCTGACCGTGGCCAGCTGGCTCCAGACCGCGCTGCTGCCGTACGGGCGCGCGAGGATGCGCGCCGATCCATTTGATGCCCACGTGCCGGGGAGGGTCCACTGGAACGAGGCGCGGTCGGGAGAGGACAGCGAAACGGCACCGGTTGTGCAGGCGGTGCCGACCGCACCCGCCGACGACGCCAGCATGCCGCCCATACAGAGCAGTGCCGCCGCGAGGCCGACGGACCGAATGGAATTGAGGGCAGGGGAGTGCACACACCCATGCTCCCCTCCTCCCCAATGGAGTGGGGCCTACCTACCCAAGCGCTTACCGCCGGGGTGGCAAGTCCTTACAAATCGTTCACGGACCGGCCGTGGCGACGCATGGCTGGTCAGGAGCGCCGCTGGTGGCCGCGCATTCGGCGAGCGTCGTCACTGAGGGAACCTTTCCCCGACCCGCTCTGGCGCCGATCTCGATGAGCGTTGATGCAACGTCATCTGAGCGGTCGCCAACCACGAGCCGCTTCTGGGGATCGGCCCGGTGCACCACCACGTAGCGGCCCGCTGGCACGTGCGTGATGTCGATGTACTGGAACTCGAGATATGCGGCGTAGTCGTCGGCGTACCCCACGTCGATACCCATACGCATGCGCGTGAGCCCGGGGAGGAACCGGCCGCAGTTGGTGTTGATGGCCGGTACCGCGGGCGCGCCCGGCACCGGCGGTTCCATCGCGAAGCGGCTGCCCAGGCAGAACCCCACCTTGTGCCCCTTGTTTACGAGCACGCCGGTGGCGGGGTCGCGCAACTCGAAGGAATCAAACTGCAGGAAGTGCCAGTGGTTATGGCCGAACGGCGTGTACCGCATACCGCCCGCGATCGGCACGCGCACCCGGGTGCCATCGGTCTGCACGATCTCCTGCGTGACGGTCATGGCGGCGCGGCGACGGTCACGCGTTCCGTTGAGGATCAGCGGCCCCTGCCCGTCATTGCCGACGGCCGACGCAAACGTGAGTACCACGCGTCCATGCGGCGCCGTGCGCGCCGAAATGCCGTACGGCGGTAACTGGTGAAGATCGGGGAGCAGGCCGTCGTCGGTGACCACACCACCCACGGCTGCGGTGACCACCGCCCCGAGCGCCACGACCATTGCGGCGATGAGCCCGGCGAGCACGCGGGGGCGCGTTGCGGATCGATGCGGCATGTGCCAAGGGTATTGCACGTTCGGGGGGCCGTCCGCCGCGCAGGGTGCCACCATCGCGCCCATGCCAAGTGACGACGATGTGATGGTTCAGGTGGAGATCCCTGCGGGGTCCCGCAACAAGTACGAGCTGGACGAGGAGAGCGGTCGCATCATGCTCGACCGCATGCTCTTTACGGCCATGCGGTACCCGGCCGACTACGGCTATATCGAAGGGACTCTCGCCGAAGATGGCGACCCTCTCGATGCCCTGGTGCTGCTGGGAGAGCCCACGTTCCCCGGCTGTTGGATCCGCGCCCGCCCCGTGGCGGTGTTCCACATGAGCGATGAGAAGGGACACGACGAGAAGGTCATCCTCGTGCCGCTGAAGGATCCGCAGTGGTCAGCCATCGAGGACATCACCGACGTCAACCCCAACCTGCTCAACGAGATTGAGCACTTCTTCACCGTCTACAAGGACCTGGAGCCGGGCGAGACCGAAGTGCGCGGCTGGGGCGATCGTGCCGAGGCGCTCGACATCATCCACGCCTGCCGGGAGCGCGCCACCACCTAGCCCCCGGGCAGG
>JBMOGE010000017.1:0-31298 GCA_049318525.1 Miltoncostaeaceae bacterium | reverse complement strand
CCGCTCAACACGCAGATCGCCGACCTGCAGTCGCAGGTGTCGGTGTTGGAGGCCAAGGTGGTCCAGGGGGTGGCAGACATGGCCGCGTCGCTGGGACGTCTGTCGCCGTTCACGGTGGCGTTCGCGTCGGCACAGGTCGCGCGCACGTCGATAGCAGCGGACGGTATCCGTGTGACCGTCACCGGCCCCACGGGTCGCACTGCACGCGTGGTCGTACGCACCCGGGAGGGTGTGGCCAAGCGTCTTCACCTGCCCGTGGTGCTCGGCGTGGTCGCCGGCACGCCAGGTGCGAATGGCACCGTGTCGCTGGTCTTGAAGCCGAGCAAGGGTGCCCTGCGTCGCATTCGCGACTCCAAGGGCGCCGTCCCACTCATTGCCGAGGTGCTTCCCGCTGAGAAGCCGGGTACCGCCACGGGCGAGCTCGGGGGATGACTGTGATCCCACGCATCGCGTGGGTGGCCGCCGCCGTGGCGGTACCGGTGCTCGCTCTCGCCCCAGTGGCGAGCGCGGCACCGGTGCCGTGCGGTGGTACGGCGCAAATCACCGATGCGTCGGGGGATGGCCACCACCAGAATTCCGATGTGCTCTCCGCGTGGTTTTCGGGAACACCGGAGGCGCTCCAGGCAGTGATCAAGCTTCGGTTTGGTCTCTTCCAGCCCGCACATGACGACTCGGATGCCGTGGCCTTCGCGATGGTCTTCCGAACAGGCGCCGAATGGCGGTACGTGCGTGCACAGGCAGATCGCGCTGGCGCCGTCACATACGACTACGGCACCTGGTCGCCGCTCACGTATTTCCAGCCGTTCGGGGCGACCACCGGCTCGACCGCCGTGGAGGGAGGGGCGGGCATCGTGGTGATCGACATCCCATCGTCGTTTCGACTCGACGCGGCGTCGGTGGTCAGCACACCCTTTGTGATGACCAGCGACGGCGTCACCGATGGAGTGCCGCATTGGGTGGATCGGGCCCCGGGAACGACATCCCCGGACTCGAGTGAATTCGGTGCCGACCTCGTGGTGAGCGCGTGCCTTCCCGGCACCGTTGGCGTTGGCGGTGTGACGCTTTCGGCACCTGCCCGCGTGGTCGGTGGGGGAATGGCGCGCGTGGCTGGCGTGGTCGCCGGTGTTGAGGCGGGCGTCCCGTTGGCCGTCACCTATACCGGCGTGGGTACCACCAGCGTTCTGGCCACCACAGAGGCCGGTGGCGCGTTTACCGTACGAATCCCGATCCGGGCCACCACCACCATCAGGGCCACTGCAGAGGGCCTCAGCTCTCCCACGGTCACAGTGATTGCCCGCGAGCGGGTTGCAGTGCGCTCGGTCGTTCGGGCGGCTGGGGTGATGAAGGCGACAGTCAGTCCAGCCCTGCCGGGTAAGGCATTGCTGCTTCGACCCGTGGGATTTCAGCCGCTCGCCACGGCGAGGGTGCGAAATGGCGTCGCCACGTTCCGTGTACCCGCCTCGGCCGTCGGTCGCGCGCAGGTCGTCATCATTCCCGATGGCGGTCGTGCGGAGCGGGGCCAGTCGCCGATCTTCCGCATCAAATGACAATACGAAGGAGTTGCGCAATGAGAAAGCCGAATCGACGCGGTGCCCTCGCGGTGGTGGCCCTGGCGGCCGCTGCTGCCGTAGTGCCGCAGGCGTTCGCGCATGCGGGGCTCAAGTCCGTATCACCGGCCAATGGAGCCACGGTCAAGGCCCTCCCGGCGTTCGTGAAGATCACGTTCTCCGAGCCCATTGGGTCGGTGAGCTACGTGCGGTTGATGGACTCGAAGGGGAAGGACCACGTGGTGACCGCCGGGCTGGACCCGCGCAACGCCGCACGGGTGCTCGCAAAGACCACCAAGCCCGCTGCCGGTACCTACATGGGTACGTGGTCGATCGTGGCGGACGATGGCCACAAGGAGACGGGCAAATTCCGCTTCACGGTGAAGAAGTAGGACGGAGGAGCCCATGACGTCCGGGACTCTGATCCGCGGGCTGGTAGCCATCGGCCTGGTGGCGCTCGGCGTGGCATTCGTGCCCGCCAGCCTGCATGCCCATTCGGGGGTGACGGCCACCACGCCGGCCAGCGGTGCGACTGTGGCAGCGTTGCCGGGGTCCATCCGCATCATCTTCGGGGAGGCGGTTGGCCGGGTCATCTTCGTGACGGCCACCGATGCGGCTGGGAAGAACCACGTGGTGTCCGCAACGATGGATCCAGCAAAGGCATCCCGGGTGCTGGCCCGCACGCGGGATTCGCGCCCCGGCCGCTACCGGGTGCAGTGGAAGGTCGTGGCAACGGACGGACACGCCCAGGCCGGCACGTTCACCTTCACGGTGAAGCCGGGAAAGTAGGGATCGGACGTCAGGGTATTCCCTGATTCGTGACCTCGCGGGCGGGGCTACGGTCAAGGGCGTGCGCATCACCCTTCCCACCACTCCGCTTCCCGACAGCGTTGATGGTGTGCGCGCGGCGCGGCGTGGCCTTGTTGCGGGTGCTGCGCTGCTGGCGGCGCTCGTGGCGCATGCGGTTGCCGAGGGCGGGCTCTCAATCATTCCGATCGCGCCGGCGTTGTGGATATTGCTGCTGGCCGCCGCCGTGGTGCTGGGAATGAGGACTGGCCGCATCTTCCGTCCGCGTGGTGCGATCGTCATCTTTGCGCTGCTGCTTGTGGGCCAGTTGGCGCTCCATGCCGCCATGACCTACGCGCCATGGGCGTTCGGCCTGGACATCCACCATGCGATGCCCATCGTGCTGGGGTGGGGGCCCGTTGCGGTGCATCTTGCCGCCGCGGTTGTGCTCGCGGTGGTCATCGCCCGTGCCGAGATCCTGCTGGCCGCCGCCATTCGCGTGGCACAGGCGATCGTCGCGCCGCTGCGATCACGTCGTCCCCGGGGCGCCGCCCCGCTCTTGGCCAGTGCGACCCTCGTTGTAGGTCGCCCCCCTCGGGGGCTGCACCGCTCGCTCCCCGCACGAGGTCCTCCGCTCCCGGCCTAACCCGCCATCGGGGTGAGTGTGCCCCGGGACACGAGAGGACTACGAGCACCATGAGGATCGTGAACCGCGTGGTGCGCGGCGTACTGACGGCAGTTGCCGTGATGGGCGCCGTGCTCACGTTGCAGGCATGCGGAGGCACCGACGGGCCCACCGGGCTCAAGGGCTTCGTTCCCGAGTCGGCCAACGACGTCGGCGGTATTTCGCTGCCCGATATCGGCCCGGTGGGCAACGGATCGGAGCGGCCACTCACGGCCGCTCCCGGCGACCTGCTGCTGGTGTACTTCGGCTACACGTCGTGTCCCGACGTGTGCCCCACCACGCTCGGTGACATCCGATCCGCCATCAGACGATTGCCGGCAAAAGACCGGCAGCGTGTTGAGGTGGCCATGGCGACCGTTGACCCCGCGCGTGACACTGCAGCGGTGCTGCGTGGCTACGTGGGGCACTTCTTCTCTCTCTGGCGGGCCTACCGGACCACAGACCCCGCGGCCCTCAGGGCCGCCGAGGATGCGTTCGGGGCCTCGAGTTCCGTCACCCGCACGAAGGGCGGCGGGCAGGAGGTGATGCACTCGGCGTTCACCTATGTGGTGGATGACCAGGGGCATCAGCTCGTCTCATGGCCATTCGGGATGCGATCGAAGGATATGGCCGCAGACCTCCGCACGCTCCTCTCATCGAACCAAGGAGTACAACAATGAAGAAGCAGATCATCGTCGGGGCGCTCGCTCTGAGCACCGTCATTGCAATTCCAGTCGCAATGGCCAATGTCGCGGCTCCCGTCGCCAAGGCGGCCACCAAAGAGAAGGTGTCGATCAGCGGTGCATGGGTGCGCCCCAGCATGATGGGCAAGGACATGACCGCGGGCTACATGAAGATCAAGGTCACGGGCACGTCGGACACGCTTACCAAGGTGGCGGTGCCGATGAGCATCGGCATGGCCCAGCTGCACGAGACCGTGATGGTTGACGGCAGTATGGGCATGCGCGAGGTGAAGCAGGTCGTGATTACAAAGGGAGCGACTCTGAAGTTGGAGCCTGGTAGCTACCACATCATGCTGATGGGTCTGAAGTCGCCCATCACTGTGGGGCAGAAGGTGCCGATCACGCTCACGTTCAAGAAGAAGGGTGCCGTCACGGTGACGGCCACGGCGGTGGAGTAGTGGCCGCACGCCGTCATATCGCCATCATCGCCGGCGGGCTCGCGCTCGCCGGCGGGATGGTGGGCGTCGCGGCGTGGGGGTCCATGCAGGGCCCCCAGCCCGACGCGGTCATTGACGTGGTCGAGACCGGCGGCCACTGGGTGGTCGAGGGCGCGTCGACATCGCTGACGCGCGATGGCGACACCCAGGTGGTCATTCAGGCTGGGGACGACGTCCTTATCCGTAACCATGGTGCCACCACGCACTACATCGGCCCATTCGTCGTACAGCCCGGATCTGAAGTGCGCGGTACGTTCGGGGCCGCCGGCGTGTACTGGGGCAAGTGTGAGCGCTATGCGCCTGCCACCCTCAAGATCGTGGTGCGCGCGCCGGAGGTGTAGCGCTGGCCCAAGCGAGTACCTGCGCGATGACGACGGCCACCGTGGCGAGCCAGCCCAACGAGGGGATGAGCAGCGCGACGGGGAGGCCCACCAGGCCCGCTGCGGATGCGACGAATTGATCACGTTGCCATGGCACGGCGTCGGCCACCATGAAGGCCAGGCACATGGGCACGCCGATGATGGCCACTGCGCCCATCACTCCAAATGCCGCCGGCAGCCCCAGCACCAGCCGTGCCAGCACATCGGCAATGGCGAGCACGACGAGAATGATCCGCCGCGTTCTCACCGGGCAGGGCTGGTGAAGCGATCACGGGTGCGGCCTGCGGCATCGATGAACGCGTACGAGACAGTGCCACCGGCAACATCAACCCGCAGGGCGCCAAACACCGCCAGCGAGCGCACGGCGTCACTGCTGACCGGCGTGAACCCGTCGCCGTCAGATCGCGGGGCGCCACCGGTGCCCACTGTGAGGCACAGCACGCCAGTGGTGATGCGACGCTCATATCGGTGGTTGTGGCCGCTGAGGACTGCTGCAACCCGTGCGGTGCGCACCACCGGGAGGATTGGGTTGTTCGCTGCCGGCGGACGGTGGACGATGACGAACCGGGCATCGGCCCCGGCGGTGGCAGCCAGCGCCGTGCGCAGGAACGGCAGGTCGTCGGGGTTGGCCTCCACTCCCAGGGTGATGAGGGCAATGCGGCCGTAGCGCTGCACACTGCGGTCACCGCCCGCCGGCCAGCCGAGCGTGTCAGCCAGCGCCTTGCCACCAGCCCAGAGGGTGTCGTGGTCGCCCACGACCCCGAGCAGCGGCCCCTGTGCCAAGAGCGGGCGGAGCGGGCGAAACAGGTTGCGGTCGAACAGCACGGGCGCGGCGGCCAGATAGATGTTGTCGCCGAGCGACGCGGTGAACGCGGGGGCCTGCGCCGCGGATACGCGCGCCACTGCCCACTCATCCTCGCCACCCGCCCCGTAGTCGCCAAAGGTGATGAAGCGGACCGGTGCCCCGGCAGCGGTGGGCGGTGTGGTGACTGATCCGAAGGCGCGTGCCTGATCGCCCACGCTCGCAACCCAGCCGTAGCGCGTACCGGGAGCCAGGCCGGTGAGCACGCCATCACGCGCGGTGAGGGTTCGTCCGTCGGGTGTGGTGGCCCGCACGGTTACGGTCGTGCCGGTGGGGGCATCCCACGCGATACGTGCCCGGGTGGCCGCAACTGATGCAACCCATGGACCGCGGGTAAATGGATCGGGCTCGGTGGGCAGCACGAACCGCATCCAGTAGAAGACGACCGCGATGATGAGGATGATCAGCACGCCCACCGCAATGGCGGCGGCAATGAGCCAGCGCCGGAGGCCTCGTTCGCGCGGGGTGAGTGCGGTGTCGGTCATGCCGGGGGAGTCTCCCACTGGTGACGCGCCGGGGGAGGGAGTCCGGTGCCATTCCGGGTGAGTACTGCCGCGCGCGAGGGGCCAGCGGCCGTTACGCTGAACAAATGAGCACCCGCACCGGATGGTCATTCACCGGCATCGTGGCCGCCATTGCCATCCCCATCATCAGTGTGGTGGGGGCGATCGCCGCCGCCATTGTGCTGACGCTCACCTAGCCGCGCCGGCAGACGCGTCGTTATGAAAGGAACGCGGGCATGGCGATGAACGAAGAGGGCTTCTGGATTGACCACGTCATTTATGGCGTGGTGGATGCTGATGCCGCATGCGACCGTCTGCGGGATGAATTCGGACTTGGTTCGGTGGCTGGCTCGGAGCATCTGGGCGGCACCACCAATCGCATCGTGCCGCTCGGTCCCCAGTGCTTTCTCGAGATCCTCGGAATCGGCGACACCGCGAAGGATGACGGCGCGTGGCTGGAGGCCACCCTTCAGGGCAGGGACCAGGTGCTGTGGTGGTGTCTCGGCGTGAAGGATGTCGACGACACCGCAGCGCGGCGCGGCCTTCCAATCCGTGCCGGGCAGGCACGTACGAACGATGCCGACGAGCTGGTGTTTCGCAGCACCGGTATGCCGCAGTACCCGCTGCCCTTCTTTCTCACGCTCAACGGTGACCCGGCAGTGCGCGCGCGGGTGAACGCCGCCCGGTACGAGGCCGCCGGCCACACGTGTGCGCCCACCGGTTATACGTTCGTCGAGGTGGGCGATTTCGCACCGGTGCTCGACGGCTGGTTGGGGCCCGACCACGGACTGCCGGTGCGCTACGAGCCGGTGACGGGTCCGGGCATTCACGCCTGCGGCATCGCCACTGCTGACGGCGAGATCATCCTGCGCTGAGCAGGACCAGACGCGGGCCACAGGTTGCGTTCAGACCAGTGGTCCGCTGCGCCTGGGGTGCCTCCCCCGGCTCCGCGGCATGGACAATTCTTTGCCAATGCCCGGACCATTTCCGAGGGAAACGTGGCCGCTCGCCCCTCCGGCTCGGGGCAGGGTACGTATCCCAACGGCCCTGCCGGGAGTGCGCACCACGCGCACTGAACCGGTCATCAGTGGGGTCGGGAATCCACTGCGTAGGAGCGCTCACATGGCGTATGTCATTACTGAGTCATGCATCGGCAGCAAGCACGGCACGTGCACCGACGTGTGCCCGGTCGACTGCATCCACCCCGCACCAGGCGAGTCGGGGTTCGAGGAGGCAACGATGCTCTACATCGACCCAAGCGAGTGCATTGACTGCGACGCATGTGTGCAGGCGTGCCCAGAAGGGGCTCCGATGTCGGCGGGGGATGCGCGCGGGGCAATGGCGGTGTTCACCGAGATCAACCGGGCCTACGGGCAGCAGGGACTTGCAGCGGCCGAAGCCCTGCTGGCAGGAGCGCGCTGACACCAGGCGAGAGCGGGTGAACGGAATCGAACCGTCATCAGAAGCTTGGAAGGCTCCTGCTCTACCGTTGAGCTACACCCGCGTGCGACCGGCAGGATAGCCGGTCGGCAACGCGCGACGGCGAGAGGCGGCCGGCCTCGCTCACCCGGTGCAGGAAGGTGCGTGTGGCTTGCTCCCGCGGCGATGGCGGTGGCCCGTGGACCCCCGCCCTCGCCGGTCAGGTCCCGGCGAATGCGGGAGCGACGGTCCTGGTTCTGTGCGCCACTACTGCAGAACCGGCACGTCCGCGTTCTTGGCGACCCACCTGTTCTGGAGGGCCGTCAGGGTGCCGTTGGTGTCCAGCGCCGTGACGGCCGCATTGACGCAGGCGGTCACCGGGCTGTTCTTGGCCATCACCAGACCGAAGCGCTCCTTGGTGCCATCGGGCGGCGGGAGCTGGCCGATGACCACTGAGTTCGGCACCTGCGCGGCGGTCACGTAGAACGCCGTGGGCAGGTCAACCACCACGGCGTCAACCTGCTTGCCCTTGAGGGCTGCGGCGACATCGTTTTGGTTGTCGTACACACGCGGGGCCTGATTCGGCTGGATCTGGTCCTTGGCCGCCGCGTACGAGGTGGTGCCCACCTGCGCGCCGAGGGTGTAGGCCTTGAGATCTGCGACGGTGGTGGCCGTGGCCGGGGGGGTGCCCTTGAGCGCAACCACTGCCTGAGACACCGTGTAGTACGAGGGGCTGAAGTCCACGTTCTTGGCGCGCTCGGGCGTGTACGACACTTGATTGACGAAAAAGTCGAACTTCTTGTCGCCCGGCGCGTACGACTCGCGGAATGGCGTCACCTGCCACTCCACCTGATCCTTGCTGAAGCCCATCTGCTTGGCAACGGCATATGCCACGGCCGACTCATAGCCATCGCCCGAGGTCGGGTCGCTCACCTTCCACTTGGATCCGGGTGCCGGTTCGCCCTCGAACCACGGCGGGTACGCGGGGGTGTCGGTGCCGATAACGAGCTTGCCCTTGGTGAGAGTGGGGCACGAGGTTGCATCAGCCGTTGTGGCGGTGGACCCCGCCGATGCGGTGCCCGAGTCGGAAGAGCCGCATCCAACAAGAAGCGTGACCGCTCCCATTGCGGCAGTTGCGGTGAGGGCTCCGATGATCTTGCGTGTGCGGGGCACGGCGACCTCCGTTATCGATTGGGGGTTTGACGCTACCAAGCAGTGTGCAACTGGTCGGTGACTGACCGACTCGGAAGGAATGTGCGGTGGGATCGGGTACACAGCCCATGAGTTCACAAACCGCTCAGGAGATCCACATGAACCGCAAGTCCCTTCGCACCGGTACGGCCGTGCTCGCCGGTATCGCCGTGCTGGCCGGCGCCTCCGGTGCCCTCGCCATCTCAAGCACCATGCCAGCGGCGTCGCCCGTGGGCGGCAACGCTGGCAACCAGCTGCAGTTCGCAGTGCCGTCAGCCAAGCTCGGGCAGACCAAGGCGCTGTCGTACTTCTACATGTCGAACGGCGGCGGCCAGGTGAAGATCAGCGGCGAGACCCAGAACGCGTCGGGTTTTGTTGGATCGCAGACCCTCACCATCACGCCCCCGTCGGGTCAGACCGTCATCCAGGGTATGGCCACCATTTCGGGGGGCGACCTGGGCTCGATGATCATCAAGAGCACCTCGACGAGCTCGAAGAGCTACGTGATCAAGGTGCAGTACCCGGGCAACCAGGGTACGCCCGGCAAGCTCACGTTCCGCCTGCAGCTCGGCACCCCGTAGGTCACTCGCCGAAGGCCTCGCGCTACTTCCTGAGCGCGAGGCCTTCGGCGTGCAGGATCCGCACGTGGGCCATATTGGCCTCATCCGGGCCATCGCCTGAGCCCGGCACCTCGAGGATTACCGGCAGGTCCTGAAGCGCCGGGTGGCCGAGGATGCGACGAAAGCCATCGTCGCCGATGAGCCCGTCGCCGATGTTCTCGTGCCGGTCGCGATTGCTGCCGAGTTCGGTCTTGCTGTCGTTCAGGTGCAGGCACTTGAGCTTGTCGAGCCCAACGATGTCGTCGAAGCTGGCCAGCACCGTGTCGATACCGCCTTCCTCGTGGATGGGGAAGCCCGAGGCGAACATGTGCTGGGTGTCCAGGCAGAAGCCCACGCGATCGGGGTGGCCAGCGGCGTCAGCCACCGCGCGCAGCTGCTCGAACGTGCGCCCGATGGTGTCGCCCGCGCCCGCGGTGTTCTCAAGGTAGATGCTGCATGTGCCGGGCACGGCGTCGAGCGCCTCTCCAATGCCCGCACCGATGCGCCCGATGGCCTCATCGGTGGTGCTGCCCTTGCTCGATCCCACATGCAGCACCACGCCGTCCAGACCAAGCTCTTCGCCGATCTGCAGGTGCTGCGTAAGGCTCTCCACCGATGCGCGGTAGATATTGCGGGTGATGCCCTTGGCCGGTGGGCCGGTGGGCACTTCTTTGTCCAGTGCACCCAGGTTCATGAGGTACAGGCCGTGGCTTACCATCGGCCCGATGCCTGCAGCGGCCGCCTTCTCACGGAATGCGGCGATCTCCTCGGGCTTGTGGTTGATGGGCTTCCAGGTGCGCGGGTTGTGGGTGAACACCTGAATGCTGTCGCAGCCCAGGGCCTGGCCCCGGTCAATCGCATTGCTGATGCCCCCGCTGCTGGAGACGTGTGCGCCGAATCTCATGTCGTCCATCCTATGCAGATGGGCCGGGGAGTCATCGGGGTGCCGCTATCCTTCCGCCCGTGCCAGACCCCGGATCCGACATGACCACTCCGCTGCGCGTGCGCTTCGCGCCCAGCCCGACAGGATCGCTGCACGTCGGCGGCGCCCGCACGGCGCTGTTCAACTGGCTTGCGGCGCGCCATGCCAAGGGCACGTTCATCTTGCGCATGGAGGACACCGACCGCGAGCGCTCCACGCCCGAAAGCGAGGCCGAGATCCTGCGCGTGCTGCAGTGGCTCGGGCTCGACTGGGATGAGGGCCCATTCCGTCAGAGCGACCGCGACGACCTGTACCGCGACTGCATCGGCCGGCTGAAAGAGGCAGGCGTGGTGTACGCGGCATGGGAGACCGCGGAGGAGCTCGACGCCATGCGCGCCGAGGCCCGGGCCAACAAGCAGGCCCCGGTGGTGCGTGGGCGCCGCGACTGGACCGCCGAGGAGATCGCCGGGTTCGAGGCCGAGGGGCGCACCCCGGTGTGGCGCTTTGCGGTGCCGCTGCCGGGTGAGACGGCCATCGAGGACATGATCCGCGGAACGGTCACGTTTGACCACGCGCAGATTGAGGACTTCGTGGTGGCCCGCTCCGACGGCACGCCCACCTACAACCTCGCCGCTGCCGTGGACGACATGGACATGGGCATCAACCGGGTCATCCGGGGTGAGGATCACCTGAGCAACACGCCCAAGCAGATGCTGGTGATCCGTGCGCTGGGTGCGGAGCCCCCGCAGTACGCGCACGTGCCGCTCATTCTCGGCACCGACAAGAAGCGGCTGTCAAAGCGCCACGGCGCGGCGTCGGTTGAGGAACTCGAGGCCGACGGCTTTCTTCCGCAGCCGGTGCGAAACGCACTGGTGCTCTTGGGGTGGTCGTACGACGACAAGACCACCACATTCACCCTTGAGGAACTCATCGAGAAGTTCGACGTCAAGCGCGTGAGTAAGAGCCCCGCGGTGTTTGACCTGAAGAAGCTCGAGGTGATGAGCGGGCGCTACCTGCGCGCGCTCGACCCCGATCAGTTCGCCGACGACCTCATGGGGTTTCTCGAAAGCAGCGGATACCTTGCCGACAAGGGCGCTGGCGCTGCCGATCTGGCACGCCGGTCCGCACCGCTGGTGCAGCGCAAGCTCAGCCGCCTCACCGAGTACGACCGTCTGGCCGGCTGGATGTTCCGCCCCCTTGCGTTTGAGGATGACGCATGGGCATTTCTCGCGGGCGATGTGAAGCACGCAATCCAGGCCATCGGCGGCGGCCTCGGGCGCATCGAGGTACTCGATGAGTTCACGGTGGACAACATCAAGGATGCCCTGTCCGATCAGCTGCACGTGCTGGGCATGACTGCACGTGAATTCCTCGAGCCACAGCGGATCGCCATTACGGGTACCACCATCTCCACCGGTATCTACGAGAGCCTTGAGCTGATCGGCCGCGACGAGGCCGTGGCCCGCTATCGCTCCACTCTCGGCAGGCTTGCTGAGTTGTGGCAAGGGGGTGACGCATGATCGGACGCCTGCTCACCGGTGGGCTGGCCCGGGCCATCATGATCCTGGGCATCAGCTTCTTCGCGCTGTACGGCCTCATCGCCGTGGTGCTGGGGAAGACCGGTCACGGCGACGCCCAGACGGTAACCGCGGCGATCATGGGCTACCTGTTCATTGTTGGCATCGGTGCCCTGTGGCTCTACGAGCGCCGCCGCTTGCAGAAGCCCGGGCCAGTCACCCAGGAGTTTCTGGGCAAGAGCCACGAGGTCGCCGAGATGGTGGGTGCACCCGTCACCGTGACAATCCCGAACATCCCCGAGGTGGGGAAGGGGCCGGGGCAGATCACCATCGAGGCCTTTATCTCGGGCCCCGAGGGATCGGGCGAGGCCACCGTGGTGCTCGCGCGCCTCGCCAAGGGGTTTCAGGTACTGGGTGCCGACCTCGATGTCGCAGGTGCCCACCGGTCGGTGACTGCGGGATACCGCCCAGGCGGCTGAGCCATGGCGGGGCGCTGGTAGCCTCGCTCGTACGGGACGTAGCGCAGCTTGGTAGCGCACCTGCTTTGGGAGCAGGGGGTCGCGGGTTCAAATCCCGCCGTCCCGATTGAGAGTGTGGTGGGGTAGAGGCTCTGCAGGCGATGCCACACCACCACACCACCGAGGGCCACATGCCGAGGGTGCCCGGGCCCTGGTTTGTGTGACCCGTGGGCTCCTCGGCAGGTGGGGTGCAGCACCCCACTCTCGCGCGGTCGGGTCTTTCGCTGTGCGTCCCGGGCGAATGGGCCAGTGCTCAGCGGGGTACCTCATCGCGGTTCAGCGGGCATCCTCCGGTCCTGGAAGGGCGTAGCGGGCACATCTCCTGAGTACTCCTCGCGGTGAGCGTGCACCGCGGCGTGGGTGTGAGGACGCCTCGTGCGATGACCTGGTGTTGCTGGGGGTGGGACCCGGCGGAACATGTCTCATGCTGGAAGGGGGGTTAGGATTGCCGCGAACGAATTCCCTCAATTGGAAGGTCATCATGCGCCCCCGAATCCCCGCGCTTCTTGTGGCAGGTATCGCCACAGGGGCCATATTCTCCGCCGGTGCGCAGGCGGCTCCGGCCCCGCTCGTGGTGACGGGCGAGTCCAACCCGGCCACCGACCCGGGGAATGTTCAGACCGCCGTCAATCTTGCCCGCCGCACGGTTGGCGGTTCGGTGCGCCTGATCGGCACATTCGATTTCGGTAACTGTTCGCTGTGCGTGATCGTGCCGGGCCCCGTGGCCATTCGCGGAGTCGGTAACCCGTCGCTTCCGAATCCCGATCCGTCGAAGGTCACCACCATCCTCAATGCAGGTACCGCGTCGATGGCGATCGTTGACACCGGACCCCCGACCGGGAAGGTGACGATTGAGAACGTGTGGTTTAAGGGGGCAAAGACGCTTGCGGTGATGGCACTGCAGGTGAGGGGCACGCTGACCATGCGTAACAACCGCATCTCAGATGTCCTGCCGGGCAATGAGTTCCGATTTGGGATTGTGGGCGCAGAGGCACAGAGCATGCCGTCGGATCTCGCGTCGGCCGCAGACCTCATTGCCACCGTGTATGGCTCCTCTGATGGCCCGCGATTGACCGGAGCGGTGGTGCTTGACGGCAACACGATCGACCACAACCTCCCGATGACGCGCGGCGACGACAACGCCGTCGCATTCGCCGGCTGTCATTTTCGGTCAATCACGGTGTCTGGCAATACCTTCCACGCAGGCGAGGCAGTGGAGATTGAGGGGTGTCGGGGCCTCAATGCGGTGTACCGGGTGACGTCCAACACCATCGTGCAGAGCTCCACGCCGTCGAACCTCGCGCAACTGACGGCATCGCCCGGGTTTTCGCGCCACGGTGGGCATCCCGCGGCCATCAAGCCGCTTGACGCTGAGGCATCGCGCATCATCATCCGGGGCAATCACATTGATGCCCGGCAGGCGCCGCCGAGCGCCGTGTGCGTGATGACCGGCAACATCAACCCGGCCAGTACGACCCTGATCGAGGGAAATACGTGCCGGATGAACGGGCAGTTCGCCGCCATCCTTGGTGGCTGGGCCGGCACTCCCGGGTTCTTCCTCCCGTCCTTCCTGCACAACGCCACGATCACCGGAAATACCTTCCGGGGCAACGCGCTGCTCGGGGTCGCATGGCTTGACTTCACCTACTTGAAGAACGCATCGCAGACGCTGATCAACGCCGCCAGCGGGAATGTGATGGTGGCCAACAATGACAGCGGCTTCGTCGCCACACGCGCTGCTGTGAACCTGGGCCCCGCAACTCACGGCAACAGCATCATCGAGGGTATGCGCGGGCATGTGGTGGATCAGGGAGTCGGCAATACGGTGGTCGCCTCGCGGCCATAGGTTGAACCCGGCACCCTGAGGCTCATGGCCTGAGCCGCAGGGTGCCGGGTTCGGGCCGTCGCCATCGGCGCGTGCGTCGTCGTTGCGGTCGGATCTGTGGGGGATGCGGGAGATCATCGGACGGCCCGTCCCGTGCGGGGCCCCGGCGACCTCCATGCAAGATGCCAACCGGGCCGCCCGCGACTGGGAAAGAAGCGAGCGACCCAACTGACATGGGAAGGATCGCACATACGCGGTCAGGGGCAGCGTCCCCGTGCTGCGGTGGGCCAGATGCTGGGACCGGGAGCCCACGTACCCCGCGTGTGGAATGTGGCCAGTGCCACCGCCGACCGTGGAGAAGGGGAGGGAAAAGCACGGGAGCCAGCGCACGCGCTGGCTCCCTCAAGCAACTCCGTCTGACTCCCGTCGAGGGGACTAGCGGGAGTTGCCACCACTCCTGCGGCGGCGTCCGGCTCCGGTGGGGCCATTGCTGCCGCCACCGCTGTTCCCGGGGCGCCCGCCCTGGAAACCCTGCCCCTGCTGTCCGCTGGCACGCGGGCGACCCTGCCCCTGACGCGGCGGACGCTGGCCCTGCTTCGGGCCCGACGTACCCCCACGGCTGGCGTGGTCGTGCGACGCTGGGTCGCCGGCCGTGGCCGTACGGAACTGATCCTCAAGTTTGAGCGTGCGGGTCATGTTGCGCATGTCGCCGAGGTGCTCGGTGCCCACAAAGGTGACGGCCACGCCCTGCTCTCCCGCACGACCGGTGCGACCTGTGCGGTGCACGTAGTCCTCAGCGAGTCCGGGCGGGTCGAAGTTGATGACCTTGGCCACGTTGTCGACGTGGATGCCCCGGGCCGCAACGTCGGTTGCCACCAGGGTGGTGACCCGCCCGGCCTCGAAGTCGGCGAGCGCGCGCTCGCGCTGGCGCTGACTCTTGTCGCCGTGCATGGCCGCTGCCTGCACCTTGCGCCCCTTCAGGTGGCGCACAAGGCGGTCCGCACCGTGCTTGGTGCGCACGAACACGAGGTTGAGGTCGTAGCCGGTACCGATCTCGCCCACCAGCTGGTCGAGCCTGCCATCGCGCTCGACGCGCACGAACCGGTGCTCAATATCGGCGGTCTTCTGGGCGGTCGGGGCATGCTCGTGGCGCGCGGCGTCGTGGGTGTACATCAGCGCGATCCGGCCGGCCTCGCCGTCGAGAGTGGCCGAGAAGAAGAGCGTCTGGCGGTCCTTGGGGCACTTGGCCACCACGCGGTCCACAGCCGGACGGAAGCCCATGTCGAGCATGCGGTCGGCCTCGTCCAGCACCAGGATCTTGACGTTCTTGAGTGAGAAGGCACCGCGTGACAGCAGATCTTCAAGGCGACCGGGAGTGGCCACCACGATGTGCGCCTTGGCGGCTTCGCGGGCCTGCTTCTCGAGACCCACGCCGCCGTACACCGCGCAGATCTTGAGTGCGCGGGCGTGTGCGATGGCGTAGGTGGATTCCACGATCTGGGTGGCCAGTTCACGGGTGGGTGCGAGCACCAGGGCGGCCGGGCGCGGTGCCTCGGCGGCGATGCGGTCGATGACTGGCACCATGAAGGCGAGGGTCTTGCCCGACCCGGTGGGCGACTTGGCCAGCACGTCGCGGCCGGCGAGAACGTCGCCGATCACTTTGGTCTGGATGGCGAAGGGCGCGGTGAATCCGCGATCTTCAAGGGCGCGGGCAACCGCGCTCGAAACGCCGAGATCGGCGAAAGACTGCTGTGACAATGCATTGCTCCTATGGGTGCGCCGGCCGCATGGGGCGGACGCGATTCGGGAGGTACTGCTCACCCGAACCGCCGTGTGGCGGGACCCAAGGAAGCGGACCTCTCGACCGGCGTGATACCGATCGACATGTCCACGTTAGTGCGCCAGGCCCGATTTCCTGCATTGGTCGGGTTGGCGGCGGGTCAGTTGCCGGCGGTTCCGGCCTTGGTCATGCGGCGAACAAGGCGGGCGATCACGGCATCCTGCATGCGCTCTGGCATGCCGCCCACCAGCCAGATGGGCCGTGCCATTCCGCCCACGATCGGCTTGAGCGGTGGTCGGCGTCGCTCGATGACCTTCTGCACCAACTCGGAGAATCGGCGTGGTTGCACGTGGGCTTTGGCAGATTCGCGGCGCATGAGCGTGAGGCCGCCTTCGATAAATGCGCGCTGCTCGGGATACGCACCGCCATCCGGCACCGTCGATGCATCCTGCTTGGCCTCGAGGGGCGTGGCGATAGCGGCTGCCCGGATGCACACCACCCGCACTCCGTAGGGGCGGATCTCGCGGCGCAGTTGGTCGGCCCAGGCCTCGAGGGCCGCCTTGGACGGGGCGTAGCCGCCGTTGTACGGGAGCACGGTCCGGGCCATGAGCGCTGAGTTGATCACGAGAGTGCCGTGTGACGCGCGAAGGAGCGGCAGGTGCGCCTGGATCACGCGCACTGATCCCAGGTAGTTGATTGAGATGAGTCGTTCGAGGGTCTCGACCGGACAATCCTCTGCCGAGACCGGTCCCGACATGTTCGCCACTCCCGCGTTACTGAACATCGCGTGCAGGCCCTCCTCTCCCACAACGGTCTGCACGCGATGGGCCAGTGCCGCGACGTCGGCGTGTGATGTGACGTCGCACTGCACGGCATGCATTCGGTCGGGGTGCACCGCGTCGCTGATGAGGGCGTCGCCGTCGGCTGGTCTACGAACCGTGCCAATGACCACGTAGCCCTCGGCGTTGAGGTGCATCGCTGCGTCGCGTCCGATGCCGCTGGATGCCCCGGTGATCAGAACAGTGCGTGAACTCATGATGCGACCTTATGCCATAGGCCGCATGCGCGAATGCTCGCTGTCACCCGTGCCCGTTTGCCCGTACGGGGGTCCGTCGAAGCGATGTGACGATGTCGTGGAACTAGACGGGCAGCCTGGGTCGGTCGGGGTTCTCTGCCTCGTTGGGATCGCGGTCCCAGCCGTGCCAGCGGTCCACGCGGATGCGCACGGAGATACGCGGGTGGGCGGTGCGCGGGTAGGGCTTGCCCACGTACAACTGACTGAGGGCGTCGATATCGGTGCGGTCGACGTCCTCGTACATCTCCTCCACCACACCCATGAGGCTCACCTGTCGGTAGAAGCTGGTGGGGTCAATGCAGGTGGAGGCCACGCGACCGTCGCGTCGCAGCCATTCGAGGCTGGCGTTAGCGGGCTCGGGACGGTGTTTTGCTCTGACCCGGTCTGCGTGTGCCGGAAACGCGTTGGTACGCTTACCGCGACAACTTGAGAGGAGCCCCCGTTGCCGTCTGTCCGTACCTGCATCCTTGCTTCGATCGCCTGCACTGCGCTCGCCATTCCTGCGCTGGCCACTGCCGATTACGTGGTGCCCACCAGTGGCTCGGGCACCGGCTACGGCTGGACCACATTCCCGCTCGGGCCCACTACCTCGCCCAGCGCCATTGCGTCGGCGTTTGGCCTGCTGTGGTTGCCCAATGCCAACACGGCAAGTGGGCAGCTCAGCACGGTTGACCCCGCCACCGGTGCGGTCACTGCACAGTATTCGCCGGCTGGCGCCCCCTCTGCCAGCGCCGCCATGGCGCAGGGCAACTACGTGTGGATCGCCGGCCCGGGCACGCAGGGCGCGCGCGTCATCGCCGTCGACCAGACCGGCACCACGCGTCGCACCTTTAACGGCCCTGTGAAGAGCCGCGCTGGGTATGGCCTGTTTCGCGGAGTGGGCCTTGCGTACGGTGCAGGAGCCATCTGGGTGTCTGACCAAGCAGCCAACCGGGTGTACGCCATCTCGCCCACCACGGGCCGGCTCATCCGCACCATCACCGTCAGCGCCCCACGTTCGGTTGCGGTGTCGGGCAAGACGGTGTGGGTGACCAACTCGGTCGGTGAGCAGGTGAACATGTTCAACGCGTCCACCGGGCGGCGCGTGGGGGTGGGTAGTGCCAAGACCAGCCCGGGCGTCATGGCCTCGGCCAACGGCACCATGTGGGTGTTCGGGCAGTCCGTCATTACGGGCTTCAGCCTGACGACCCTCAAGCGGACGACGACGGTGACGATTCCGGGTACCGGCGGGCTTAGCGGCTGGGCTGGCGTGGTGAATCTGGGCGGCACGTTGTGGTTGTCGAACTACGTCGCCTCGGTACTTGCCTTCAGCCCGGCCACGCGCACGGTGACGGTTCAGGGCATGTGGAGCAACGGCGACATCGCCGGTGGCATCGCAAGCGCGAACGGCTCGCTGTGGGTGGCCAACGGCAGCGACTCGCCGTTCCCGTTCGGGTACGGCGTCACAGAGATCACGCCGACACCCGCCCCGTAATGCCCTAGACGGGCAGCCTGGGGCGGTCGGGGTTCTCGGCCTCGTTGGGATCGCGGTCCCAGCCGTGCCAGCGGTCCACGCGGATGCGCACGGAGATACGCGGGTGGGCGGTGCGCGGGTAGGGCTTGCCCACGTACAACTGACTGAGGGCGTCGATATCGGTGCGGTCGACGTCCTCGTACATCTCCTCCACCACACCCATGAGGCTCACCTGTCGGTAGAAGCTGGTGGGGTCAATGCAGGTGAAGGCCACGCGACCGTCGCGTCGCAGCCATTCGAGACGCGGTCGGATGTCGTCCATGTTCACCAGCACTCGGTCGTCACCCAGCCAGCGGTACCAGATGGCGGTGGTGTGCGGCGACCCATTGGGTCGGAGCACGGCCATCACGCACAGGTTCGGTGCATCGAGAAAGCGCGCGACAGATTCGGGAATCGGAGTCTTGGGCATGTTGGTTTCCTATCAGGCCCCGCGACAAGGCACCATGTACTTCGTGGATCAACACACCATCGAACTGCTCGAGCTCACCACGGTGCGCGATCGCCTGGCCGGCATGGCTGCCTTTGAGGGCGGCGCGGCGCTGGCGCGCGCCCTGGAGCCCGCGACCGACCCGCGGCGCGTGGCCGCCCTGCGCGACGTCACCGCCGAGTCGGTCTTTCTGTGGGAGCAGGGGCTCTCAGGCCCCGGTGGGGCGCACGACATCACCGACGACGTGGAGGATGCGCGTCGCGGCTCGCGTCTGGAGCCCACGGCGCTTGAGCGCATTCGCGCCACTGCCGAGGTGGCGGGTGAGATGCGCGCTGCCATCGATGAGCATGCCGAGGCGGCGCCGATCCTGGCTGAGGTGGCGGATCGCATCTCCATCGGTGCGCTCCAGCGCATCGCCGCTCGGCTGGAGACGTGTCTCGATGGCCGTGGCGGAATCCGTGACGATGCGTCGTCTGGCCTTGCTCGTGCGCGCCGTGACATCAATGAACTGCGTCGTCAGGCTCAGGAGGCGCTTCGCGAGGTGGCCACCGCGGCCAAGCCGCACCTGCAGGAGGGGTTCATCACCGAGCGCGGTGGTCGACCGGTGCTGGCCGTCAAGGCGTCGTCGCGCTCGTCGGTCCCCGGAATCGTGCACGACACCTCCGACTCCGGCGGCACCCTGTTTGTCGAGCCGCTTGCGGTGGTGGAGGCCAGCAACCGGGTGAGGGAGGCCGTCGCGCGCGAGCGTGAAGAGCTTGGAATCGTGCTGGGGCAGCTCACTCAACTGGTAGAGGACAACGCCGAGTTGCTTGACGAGGCCACTGGGGCGCTCAGCGAGATCGACCTGTGTCTGGCCCGCGCATCGCTGTCGCGTGCGTGGCGGGGAACACCGGTGGAGGACGGCGACCCGCTCTTGGTAGCCGCCCGGCATCCGTTGCTCGACCCCGCGACAGCCGTGCCCATCGACCTGGATCTGGCCGATATCCGAGCGCTGGTCGTGAGTGGCCCGAATACCGGTGGTAAGACGGTGTCGCTCAAGACCCTCGGGCTGTTCGCGATGCTCCACCAATGCGGCCTGCAGCCCCCGGCTGCCCGCGTGCGCCTGCCGGTATTCGACGCAGTCGTGGCGGATATCGGCGACGACCAGTCCATCAGCGAAAGCCTGTCCACATTCTCGGCCCATGTGCGCACGCTCATTGGCGTGCTCGACGATGCCGGGCCGGGATCACTGGTGCTGCTTGACGAGGTGGGCGCCGGTACCGACCCCGCCGAGGGTGCAGCCATCGCGCAGGCGGTGCTCGAGGAACTGCTCGAGCGCGGTGCCCTGGTGCTGGCGACCACGCATTCCCCTGAGGTCAAGTCATGGGCGGTCAGCACCGCTGGGGCCGCCAACGCCGCCGTCGGCCTCGACCCCGACTCACTCGCGCCCACCTATCGGCTCATCATCGGCGAGCCCGGCGGGTCGCACGCCATCGGCATCGCTGAGCGCCTTGGCATGCCGGCATCGGTGCTTGACCGCGCCCGGGCGGCCATGGGGCCTGAGCGCAGCGCGCTGATGGGCTTGACGGAGGATGCGGAGCGGGCACGGTCAGAAGCCGAGCGTGACCGCGCAGCCGCTGCCGACGCCAGGGCCAGCGCGGAGCGTGACCGACGCGACGCCGAACGCGAGCGGGAGAAACTGCGCGCGAAGGCGGATGAGGAGCGCGCGCGGATGCGTGCCGAGGCCGAACTGGAGCTGGCCGAGCTGCGCCGGGACCTCGGAGTGTTGCGCAGGGAGATTTCAGCGGGCCGCAAGATTGAAGACCGCGATCGGCGGTCGGGTGACCAACAGAAGGACCGCGACCGCCGCCTCGGCGCCGCCGACGATGCCTCACGCCGTGCGGGAGAGCGCCTGCAGGGGCTCGCGCAGCCGGTGGCGCCTGAGCGCCCCCCCGAGGTGGGTGAGCACGCCGTCGACGTCGCCCTTGGGGTCCGGGGCGTGGTCATCTCAATTGAGGGCGACCAGGCCGAGCTGCAGGGCCCCTCAGCTCGCATTCGAGTGCCGCTGGCACGCCTCGCGCCAGATCGCACCCCGGCCGCCACTGCCGCACCACCGCGGAGGGCCGAGGCCCGACCGGTGTTCGATGCCATCACCCCAGATGTCGACGTGCGGGGCCAGCGTGCCGAGCCAGCAAGACGCATGGTGCGCGATCACATCGATATGGCGGCCCAGGCCGGACTTGACCGAGTGCGAGTGATCCATGGCCGCGGCACCGGCGCACTGCGTGAGGTCATCAACGAGGAACTCGCAGCCCACCCCCTTGTGAAGGGGAGAGACTTGGCCCCGGCAAACGAGGGTGGCGACGGCGCAACGATCGCAACGCTCTAGTCACACCCCACCCTGTGGACAAGGTGACAGGCAGCCAGTCCACAGGGTGGATCTCGCTGGCTATCGGCGGGTCGAGGCGCACCACCTGGCCCTTGGAAGCGATGGTCACGACCCCGCAACGTTCGCAACGCTCGCGTCACACCTCACCCTGTGGACAAGGTGCCTGTCAGCGGGGGGTGGGGTGGGTTAGTTGGCGAAGGCGGCGCATACTGGCCATTGGCCTGCGCCTGCGCGCTCGAACAGCAGTGCTGCTCGGTAGTCCTGTTCCGATTCTGACGCGGCCGCTGGGTCGCCCTGGCCTCCCACTGCCTTCCAGGTGGATGTCATGAACTGGTATTTGCCGCGGAATGAACCGCCGCCGCCGATTGCGCGTGGGTTGCCTCCCGACTCGCACTGGGCGATTTTGTCGAGCACCGCCTTCGACGGGCCACCTTGGACCGGGGGCCACGTGCCATTTGCCGGTGTGCCGGAGTTGGACGCGCCCTGGGCGATGGGGGCAGCATTTCGTCGGGCCGCCCGGGCGTCTGCGCGGTCTTCACGCGCCTGAAGGCGGGTGAGCTCGCGCCGTGCCTGACGGAGGGCTCCGGTGCGCTGTTCGCGCAGCGTGACGACCCGGGCGCGATGGGCGGCTGCATCGCGAACCGCAGCCGCTGCCTCATCGCGGTCCCGCGTGCGGGCTGCAACAAGACGCGCAACCTGCCGGCGATCGTCACGTAGGTGTTCCACCAATGAGACATCCTCGCGGGCCAGTCGCTCCTGGTCGGCCTGACCCGCCGCAAGGGCCGACAGGTCGCCACCCGAGAGCAATACGGCGAGGAGCGGATCCAGATCGGCCGATCGGTAGATGTCCCGGAGGCGACCCGCCAGCACCAGTTGGCCCGCGCGCTGCGCACCGGCCCGGCGGTCGAGCTCGGGCTGAATCTTCGCGAGACGATCACGTGCTGCCGAGAGCCTGCGGTCGGCGTGCTGCTCGGCGAGCCGTGCGGCCGGAATGGCCTGGGTTGCAGTGATCACGCGCTGCTCAAGCACACGGATGCGCGAGCGCGCCTGATCGACCCCGGGGCCGGCGAGGGCGAGGGATACGGCCGCGATCCCTACAAGGGCCGCAGCGGCGATGGCGAGTCGGGCGCGCATCGGAATGAAGGAAATTCGGTCGGCGGCCCCCACCGGGCCATATTCGGCCCCGCGCGGGCTAGCCCTGCGGGAGTTCCCCGACGTTCCTGAGCACGCCGACCGTGGGGGCCATCGTGCGGAACGCGTCATCCTTCTGGAGGACGCCCACGGTGAACACCGGGACCTCTGCCATACGGGAGAGCATTGAGGCTGCATCGCGCGAGCGCGGGACGGCCTTGAAGCATGAGACGAGGACGGCGTCAACGCCACCCTCCTCCACACGACGAAGCGGGCCAGGCCACATGGGGTCGATGACCTCCACGGTCCAGCCAGCCTCCGTGAGAGCTGCGACCGCGGCGTCAGTGCCGGGGAAGCGGACCTTGCCCTCTTTGTTGAGGACCTCATCGGTGGAAACGGTTACGAGAAGAAGATTAGGCATGGCGGGCAGGGTAGACAGCGAGGCCCTCTGCCCGCCCGGTCATCCGCCCCGGATCGCCCGGATCAACGATTCCACTTCGTTACGGATGCAACGCACCCGCCGCACGTGTAGATTGCCCCGCATCGCGGCGTGTATGCCGCTTGCTCGTTCCTTGTCCGCAATTCCCAGGAGACGTCGTTCCATGGCCGTGAGTGCCTCCGACATCCCCGACGTTCCGGTCCTCGAGGCGATCGGTAACCGTCGAAGCTTCCGTTACTACGACCCATCACGCACGGTCGAAGACTGGAAGATCCACACAATGCTTCAGGCCGGACGCCTCGCGTCCTGTCAGGGCAACATCAACGCCACTGAGGCGATCGTCGTCACCAAGGATTCTGACCTCTGGGACGAGATCGAGGAGTGCGTCTCTGGATTCAACGTCCAGATCATCAACCAGTCTTCGCACCTCATCTTCTGGCTGACCAACCTCAACGCCTGGTACGGCCGCGCCAACGACGGTCTTTCGACCCTCGCGCTTTCCGGCGCCCTTACCAAGTACCACGGTTGGAACTACGAGTTCACCATGACGCAGACCGTTCCGCGCCTGATGAGCTTCCCGACTGAGCGCACCGAGAACCTGCTCCGCTTCGAGTCCGGCCAGGCCGTCTCGCAGTCGATGCTGGCCGGTACCGCGCTCGGCGTCGGTTCCATTCTCATCGCCTTCGGTCGCAAGCCGGGTGGCGTGGAGAAGGCCTTCAACCTGCCCCCGCACTACCGCTTCACCTGGGGTCACGCGGTTGGCTACCCGCTCGAGGACATGGCCGCAGGTGGCCAGCGTGCCCGCATCAAGTTCGACCGCCTGTTCCACGACGGCGCGCACGGCAAGCCCCTCCAGATGGCCGACGGCCTCGAGGACGCCCTCAAGGGTAAGAACATGATCCAGGCGCAGGCACCGCTGCCGGGCCGTTTCGAGGAGATCGACCGCCTTGCGGCCGACTTCTCCCGCGACCCCGGTGTGGTCTCCTGGCCCGCCAAGGAGATTGAGCGCCTGATGAGGGACGATGACTGGGACTTCGGCCCCAACATCCGTGAGCACGCCAAGAAGGTTCTCGCCGACGGCGACCTCCCGGACTACCCGGATGAGATGCGCGAGACGTTCGAGAAGCTGATGACCGAGCACGGCATCGACGCGAGCAAGTACCTGTCGTAGTCACTGCGTGATCGGATGGTCCTCGTGGGCCCCGTCACCCCTAGGGTGGCGGGGCCCACGTCGTTTTCACCCGTGGCCCGACTAGGCTCGCCCCCCGCAGGCCGCCCTCACTCACATGACAGGAGCATCACCGCGTGACCGATCACCTCACCAGCCATCACCGCGCCACTCTCCATAAGGTCTTCGACCACGGCGGCGGGGCCCACAACGTCGAGTGGCGCGAGGTCATCTCGCTGCTGGAGGCCGTGGGCACCGTTGAGGAGGAGCACAACGGCAAGTTCCGTGTGGGCCTCGGCGACAGCCTGCTGTTCCTTCACCGCCCGAAGCACAAGGATGTGGACACCCAGATGCTGGTGGACATCCGCAAGGGGCTCGAGAGCGCGTCCTACGGACCCGGTACCCCGGCGTTCGACGGGAAGTAATCCTCGGGCATGGGCGCCGATGCGGCTACGCTGGCCGCATCGGCGCCCGTAGCTCAGCTGGATAGAGCACCGGACTTCTAATCCGACGGTCGGTGGTTCGAATCCACCCGGGCGCGCTTTCCTGTGGTGCCCAAACGGCGTTACCCTGCCCACATGGGGTCTGACGCTCAGGACGACGCAGCTGCACGTCGGGATGCGGTGCTGGCGGCCCTGGCCGCCTCGCCCGGCACGCGGGTGTCGGGCGGTGCCATTGCGCGTGATCTCGGCTGCTCCCGGGCCGCGGTGCATCGGCACGTGGATGCGTTGCGGGCCGACGGCCTGCAGATTGAGGCGACGCGGTTGGGGTATGTGCTCGACCCATCTGCCGACCCAGTAATCCCGTCAGTCGTGATGCCACGGCTTTCTGGGCCGCTTGCAGGCCCTGTCACGTGGACGGCGGAGATCGGTTCCACCAACGATGAGGCCGCCCGTCTGGCCAGGGAGGGCGCGCCCGAGGGCACCGTCGTGGGGTCGGACCACCAGACCGCTGGCCGTGGCAGGCGTGGGCGCTCGTGGGTGGACGCCCCGGGTGAGGCGCTCATGTACACCGTCATCCTCAGGCCGAGGGTGAGCCCGATTGAGGCAGGGATGCTGCCGCTCGTCATCGCCGTGGGCCTGGCCGACGCACTCGACGAGGTCGGGGTGCCCGACGTACAGATCGCGTGGCCCAACGACATCATCGCCTCGGGTGCGAAGGTGGCCGGAATCCTGTGCGAACTCTCCGCCGATCAGGAGCGCGTGATCTGGGCCATCGCCGGCATGGGCATCAACGTGGGCCCGGTGCCCGAGGTATCAAGCACCCGCTGGACGCCGGGGTCGCTCGCCTCCATCGGGCCACGTCCCCGGCGTGGCGACCTGCTGCTTGCGGCACTCACATCGATCGGCCGCCGGTACGCGGCGTGGGTGGATCACGGGCCAACCGCGGTGGTTGCCGCATTTTCCAAACGCGATCACCTTGCGGGCGCGCAGGTGACCGTGGGTACAACGGCGGGGGAGATGACCGGGGTATGCCGCGGCATCGACGACCTTGGCCGCCTTCAGGTGGAGCGCAGAGGAGAGATCCACGCGGTGGCATCGGGTGAGGTCACGGGAGTGAATCGCTCCGGCATGTAGCGATAGCGCGTCAACGGGGGGTCGTGTTGAATGGTCCCCATCGGTGCGCCCAAGCTGCCGATATCCCGAATCCAGAGGACCATTCCCCATGAAGATCACTCGTCTGACCGCCATCGGCCTCATTGCCGCCACGGTGTCCGTTGCCGGCTTCGCCGGTTGCGGCGGCTCTGATTCATCGTCGGCCAGCAGCGCTGCCGACACCACCGCTGCTGCTCCAGAGATGACCGAGGCCGAGTTCGTCGCTGCCGCCACCAAGGTCTGCACCGACGTCAAGGCGTTCGCGAAGGATGCGGAGGCCAGTATCGACGGTACGAGCCTGGAGAGCCTCCAGACCTTTGCTGCCAGCGTCGCGGACAAGTCCACGGCCGCCATGGCCGAGTTGCGGGCGATTACCCCACCGGCTGCCATGGCCGATGCGTACCAGACGTACCTTGATGCGCAGGCTGCCGTTGTGGACAGCGGAGTCGCGCAGTCCGCAGATGTGCAGGTCTCAACATCTATTGACGATCTCGTCGCCAAGACGTCGACCGCCAGCACAGCCGATGACGCGTTGAACACCGCTGCCGATAAGGCCGCTGTGGCAGCAGGCCTCCCCGAGTGCGGGGGCGAGTAGCACCACTGTGAGGATGTGCGGGCCGGGGCTGACGACATCGCCTCGACCCGCGGTTCTCCACGTCGGGTGTGGACCTCAGGCGGTACGTGCCGCGAACGCGGCGAACCCCTGCGTCGAGCGTGCGATGAGTGCCTCGGTGTGCCGCATTGCGCCCAGGCGCAATGCGGCCTCGGCATCTGGCCCGAGCACTTCCTCGGCCTCGGCGCGCATCGCAGGCACGGTCAGCCATGTATCAACAAGCGCCTCATCGGCCTCGGGGTGGAAGAGCACACCCCAGGCACTGCCCAGTCGGTAGGCCTGCACAGGCGTGAGGGCTGACCGCCCGAGGCCGGTGGCACCGTCAGGCAGCGGGAACGTCTCCCCATGCCAGTGCAGGGCCACCGTCATGGGGGCCAGGGGGCCGACGACGGGATCGCGCGGGTCGGCGATCTCCACGGGCAGCCAGCCGATCTCCTTGCGCGGACCGGGAGCCACAGGTGCGCCCGCTGCCCGCGCGATGAGTTGCGACCCGAGACAGATGCCGAGCATTGGCAGGCCTACGGCCAGCGCCTGGCGGATCCAGTCCACCTCGGCGTCGAGCCCCGGGTGCTCAGCCCCGTCATTCACGCTCATCGGGCCACCCATGATCACCGCACCGCGCACATCATTGAGTGCAGGGAGGGCCGCCCCGGGGGCGAGCCCATCCACCTCCACCACTGGGATGCCCGCGAAAGCATCGAGTATCCGGTGCGGTCCTTCCCACGGCACATGACGGATGACAAGTAGCTGGCGGTCGGCCATGCCTGGAGTGTGCCCCATCGCGCTGCGCCGGCATGGGTAGCATCGCCGGCGTGAAGGCAGCGATCTACCACGGGGCAGGACGTCTCTCGATCGAAGATCACCCCGAGCCGTCGGCCGGTCCGGGTGAGATCGTCATCCGCACCCGGGCGTGCGGAATCTGCGGCACGGACCTCATGCAGTGGTACCAGGACACCAAGGCACCGGTGGTGCTGGGTCATGAGCCCGTCGGCGACGTGGTGGAGGTCGGGGAGGGCGCCCCGTTCGCGGTCGGCGACCGCGTATTCGTGCACCACCACGTGCCGTGCCTCGAATGCGAGTTGTGCGTCAGCGGTCGCGACACCCTGTGCGAGCAGTTTCGTGCCACGCGCATTGATCCGGGCGGGCTGGCTGAGTTCATCCGGGTGCCAGCCGAGAACGTGAACCTCGATGTGCATGTGCTGCCCGACGGCATGAGCGATACCACCGGCACGCTCATCGAGCCTCTCGCCTGCATCCTGCGCGGTCAGCGATTGGCTGGGGTCGGCCCGGGGTCGGACGTGGTCATCGTCGGCGCGGGCTCAATGGGTCTGATGGAGGCCGAGCTGGCGCGGGTGCTGGGCGCGCGCACCGTCGTGGTGATTGAGCCCAACGAGGCCCGCCGCCCCGCTGCTGCTGCGCTGGGGGCCACAGTGCTGCCCGCGTGTGATGCCGATGCGGTGCGCGGGGCGCTTGGGGGTGGGTTGGCGCATCAGGTGATCGTGTGCACGCATCATCACGGCGCCATGAACGACGCCCTGTACCTGGCGGGCCCTGCGGGAGTGGTGCAGTTCTTCGCGCCCACGCCCCCGGGGGAGATGGTGCCGCTCGACCTGGGCGCGGTGTTCTGGCGCGAGGTGACGCTGCAGTCCACCTACTCAGCGGGCCCTGCCGACATCCGCGATGCGCTCAACCTCCTTGCCAGCGGACGCGTTCGCTGCGATTCAATCGTCACCCATCACGTGCCCTTCGACCAGGTGGACGAGGCATTTCGCCTCGCACGTACCGGGGAAGCCCTCAAGGTGGTCATCCAGTTCGATTGACCGTGGCGCCGGGTGCACCTGTGTGGGTAGGGTTCCGCGTCCGCGCCATCAGGCGCACCGATTCCCGAGTACACGGTCACGGAGGACCAATGTCCGATCAGCAGCTTCCGGAAGGCGTCGAGATCCTGGAGGTCGTCTCGCCAGAGATGGCGGAGATCCTCACCCCGGAGGCGGTGGCGTTCGTCGCCGGCCTGCACCGTGAATTCCGCGCCCGGCGCGCCGAACTGCTGGCCGCCCGCGTGGTGCGCCAAGACGCCTTTGAGGCTGGCGAGCGCCCGGACTTCCTGCCCGAGACCAAGCACATCCGCGACGACGCCTCATGGCAGGTCGCCCCGGTCCCCGCCGACCTGCAGGACCGTCGCGTGGAGATCACCGGCCCCGTGGACCGCAAGATGGTCATCAACGCCCTCAACTCGGGCGCCAAGATGTTCATGTCCGACTTCGAGGACTCAAACACGCCCACGTGGCACAACACCATCCTTGGTCAGATCAACCTGCGCGACGCCGTCAATCGCTCCATCTCGTTCGAGTCGCCCGAGGGCAAGTCGTACGCACTGAAGGACGAGATCGCCACGCTGCTGGTGCGCCCGCGCGGCTGGCACCTGTACGAGAAGCACGTGCTGGTTGATGGCGAGCCCATTTCGGCCGGCATCTTCGACTTCGGTCTCTTCTTCTTCCACAACGTGCGGGAGCAGCTCAGCCGCAATACCGGGCCGTACTTCTACCTGCCCAAGATGGAAAGCCACCTCGAGGCGCGCCTCTGGAACGACATCTTCGTAAAGGCGCAGAACGATCTGGGAATCCCCCAGGGCACCATCAAGGGCTGCGTGCTCATTGAGACCATCCTCGCGGCATTCGAGATGGAGGAGATCCTCTACGAGCTGCGCGACCACTCGGCTGGCCTCAACTGCGGTCGCTGGGACTACATCTTCTCGTGCATCAAGAAGTTCCGTCGTGATGCCGACTTCGTGCTTGCCGATCGTGCCCTGGTCACCATGACCACGCACTTCCTGCGCTCGTACTCGCTGCTGGCCATCAAGACCTGCCACAGCCGCGGCGCGCACGCGATGGGCGGCATGGCGGCGCAGATCCCAATCAAGAACGATCCCGAGGCCAACGAGGCGGCGCTCGCCAAGGTGCGTGCCGACAAGGAGCGTGAGGCCGGCGACGGCCACGACGGCACCTGGGTGGCCCACCCGGGTCTGGTTCCCATTGCCATGGATGCGTTTGACGCCGTGCTGGGCGACCAGCCCAACCAGGTGGATCGCCAGCGCCCCGACGTGCACGTCACGGCCGCCGACCTTCTTACGTTCGAGCCCGATGGTCCCATCACCGAGGAGGGCCTGCGCACCAACATCAACGTGGGAATCCAGTACCTGGGTGCATGGCTGGCGGGTATGGGTTGCGTGCCCATCAACAACCTCATGGAGGATGCCGCCACCGCTGAGATCTCACGATCGCAGGTGTGGCAGTGGATCCGTTCGCCCAAGGGCAAGCTTGCAGATGGCCGCAACATCGACGTGGACCTGTTCCATCAGGTGCTCGGCGAGGAGCTCACCGAGGTGAAGGATCAGTTCGGTTCGGCTGGTCGCTACGACGAGGGCGCCGCACTGTTTGATGAGATCACCGCCAGCGAGGAGTTCGTCGACTTCCTCACGCTCCCGGCGTATGAGCGCATCGACTGATTGACCCTGATGCATCGGCCCTGCTCGTGACGCATTGCGAGTGGGGCCGATGCGTCCATTCCGGGGGAGTTGCGTGCGCTATCCTCTCCCGGCGCCGGACTTCGGTCCGGCCAACGTGGTGGGCGTAGCTCAGTTGGTAGAGCTCCTGGTTGTGGTCCAGGCGGTCGTGGGTTCGAGTCCCATCGTTCACCCTGTCTGCTCTGTTTCGACTCGTGCGGGTGTGGCGGAACTGGTAGACGCGCCAGGTTTAGGTCCTGGTGGGGAAACCCGTGGAGGTTCGAGTCCTCTCACCCGCACTTATCTGACCACCCTGAATCCCGTTGGCGAGTCTCCATGCCCGTAGTCGCTGAAGTGACAAAGCTCGAGGACGATCGCGTCCGTATCGACGTGAAGATCCCCGAGGATGAGGTGCGCAAGGAGTTCGACCGCACCGTGCGTGAGGTATCTGGGCGCATGCGCCTACCGGGCTTCCGCCCGGGCAAGGTGCCCACCAACGTGGTCATCCAGCGCGTGGGTCGCGAGGGCATCTTTGCCCAGACGCTCGACCGCGCGCTCACCGACTGGTACCGGCTGGCCCTCGTCAGCGCGGGCATCGACCCAATCGGCGACCCCGAGGTTGATCTGGGCGAGTCCACTGAGCAGGGCGTGGAGTTCAGCGTCACCCTGCAGGTGCCGCCCACGCCGGTGCTTGGTGAGTACAAGGGGCTCGAGGTCGTGCGTGAGCCCGACGAGATTCCCGAGGGTGCCATTCAGGCCGAGATCGACCGTGTGCGCGAGCAGGGTGCGCGCCTGGAGGACGTCGATCGCGCGGCCGCCGAGGGCGACTTTGCCCTGATCGATTACGAGGCCACCGCCGATGGCGAGCCCATTGAGGGTGCCAGCACTCGCGGCCAGCTCATCGAGCTTGGTGGCGAGCGCATCCTGCCGGCATTCACCGAGGCGCTCGTGGGTGCCTCGGCCGGCGAGACGAAGACCTTCCCTGTCGAGTACCCCGATGAGGACACCCGGGACGAGATCAAGGGCAAGACCGTGGAGTACATCGTCACGGTGCAGAAGGTGCAGGGGAAGGTGCTTCCCGAGGTCGACGACGCCCTGGCCGAATCAGTTGGCTTTGCATCGGCAGCCGAGATGACCACGGAGATCGAAGAGCGCCTTACGACGGCCACGACGCGCATGGTTGAGGAGCGGTACCGCCGCCGCGCGATTGACGCCGCCGTTGCGGGCGCCACGTTTGATGTGCCCGGGGTCATGGTGGACCGTCGCATTGACTCCATCCTTCATGACACGTCGCACCAGCTTCCGCAGGGCGTTGACCTGGAGCAGTTCCTCGCCATGCAGGGGCAGACCATGCAGGAAGCCCGCGACTCGCTGCGTGCCGATGCAGAGCTCTCGATTCGCCGCGAGATGGTCGTTGAGGCCGTCGCCGACGCCGAGGACATCCAGTTGACCGATGACGAGGTGGAGGCGCGCGTGCGCACCGACGCCGCCGACGCCGGCCGTGACCCGGATGAGCTGCTGAAGGCCCTGCGCGCCGCTGGCGGCTGGGAGAGCCTGCGCCAGGACCTGCGCGTGGAGCGCGCTGTCGATCTGGTGATTGACGCTGCCGTGGCGATCACCCCCGAGGAGGGGGAGAAGCGCGAGAAGGCCGCCGAGGAGAAGGCCGCGAAGGCAGCCGCAGTTGCCGCTGAGAAGAAGCCGGCAGCCGAGAAGAAGCCAGCAGCCGACAAGAAGCCTGCAGCCGACAAGAAGCCTGCAGCCGACAAGAAGCCTG
>JBMOGE010000016.1:0-31598 GCA_049318525.1 Miltoncostaeaceae bacterium | reverse complement strand
GGCCACCGCCCTGGGCCAGGCCGCCCACCGACACAGTGGGGCACGTCCCGCCCGGGATGGTGAGTCCGTACCGCGACAACGCGCCGTACGCCACACCGAGGGCTGTGCCGCCGCCAATGTGCGCGTATGGCACCCGACCGGATCGCGGCACCACCGCAGACAGGTTGGTGAGATCCACCACCAGGCCGTCATTGATCGTGGAGTAGCCCTGGTACGAGTGACCACCCGCGCGCGCGGTAATGGGCACCTCATTGCGGGCGGCCCAGCGCACGGCGGCCTGCACATCACGCTCATCCAGCGCGTAGAGCACCCCCAGCGGGCGGCGTCCCTCAAAGCGCATGTTGTAGACCTGCGCGGCGAGGAACAACCCAGCATCGCTGCGGGTCACCAATGGCCCCCGAGTGGCGGTGCCGAGCTCGCGCAGCAGGCGAGCCATACCCGATGCGCGCGTGGCCGCCGCGGTCGTCCACGACGGCAGCACTGCAGCGGCGGCAAGGGCAGCGCCACCCATAAGAAACGACTTGCGGCTGACGGAGCGACGGGGGGGATGCGATTCGGGAGTCATACCGAAAGGCTACGCAGGAGCCTCAACCCGCGCTTGGTTCAGGCCGTGATGCGCTTCACCGTCGTCGTGGTCACCGCATAGATATTGCCCGCGCGATCCTGGCCGAATGACGTGACCCCCGGTATGCGTCCCAGTCGCCCGGTGATCTCGCGATTGGGGCCCGACCCATTGGCCGGTATCGCCCAGATCTTGCCCGAGCACCAGTCGCCATAGATGTACATCCCTTCGAGCGCTGGCACCCTGCCACCGCGCTGGACGTACCCGCCGGTCACCGAGCAGTCGCCGCCACCGTGGCGGTACTGCGCCACGGGGTCGGTCTCGGTTGCCGACCGGGGCCCACCCTTGAAGTCGTCGGTGCCCTCGCGTCGGCTCCAGCCGAAGTCGAGTCCACCCACGCCAGCCGGGGCACGATCGACCTCCTCAACCGCGTTCTGGCCCACATCGCCGATCCACATGGCGCCCGTCACCGAATCGAAGCTGAACCGCCAGGGGTTTCTGAGCCCCAGGTGCCAGATCTCGGGCCGGGTGCCAGGGGTCCGCACGAAGGGGTTTCCGGCAGGCACTGCGTACGCCTTGCCGGGATCGCGTCGGGAGGGGTCGATGCGCAGAATCTTGCCGAGCCATGTTGCCGGGTTGGCTGCAGTGCCATCCTGGTCGCCCGCACCCCCGCCGTCACCGAACCCGACATAGAGCATTCCGTCGGGACCGAACTGCAGGTTGCCGCCGTTGTGGTTGGCGTACGGCTGGCGCTGGCGCAGCACACCGCGAGCGGTGCGCGTGGACACCCGCGCCGCGCCGGGTCGCGATCGCAGCTCCACCACGCGTGAGTTGCCTGATCGGTCGGTGTAGTTCACGTACAGACGGCCGGTGCTGGCGAAATCAGGAGCGAACGCGAGCCCGAGCAACCCCTGCTCAGGGGACTTGGAGCCCACGCGATCGCGCAGATCGAGCCAGATTGGGCCCGGCCTGCCCCTGCGCGTAATGGGCCTCACCACGCCAGTGCGGGTCACCACCAGCAGGCGTGCCTCTCCGGGTGCCTGCACCACCCCAAGCGCGCCGTCAAAGCCGCGGCCCACCGGCGCGAGACTCAACGCAGATGCGCCGGATGCAACCGAGAGGGCTGCCAAGGTGCCGATGAGCGCCGTACGGATCACGGCTGGTGACGCTAGCGCGGCGACGGCCCGAAGCCGCAACCAACGGTCACGTGCGGCGCTAGTTGACCTCGACGGGCTCAACCACCGGCTGCACCACGCGGCTGACGGTGACCGGCAGCAGGCGCACAAATGCGTTGAGCTCGGGGATGGAGGCACCACCCTTGATGCCGTCCACCAGTCGAAGCAGCACCGCGACCTCACGTGGACCGAGGTCCGGGATGACGGGCGCGAGGGCTTCCTCGAGATCCCCCCTCATCTTCGGGTCGATCTGCTTGAGCGCGGCGGTCAGGTCAGGAGGCAAGGCATCGGGCATTCGCCCATTCTAGCCTACGCATGCCGTTTCTCCCGATTACCCGGCCCCACGGGCGATGTCGCCAGTAAGGGCACGGCGCAGACGGTGCGCCACGGGTTGGTAGGCATTCGATGGGATCTCGTGCCCCAGTGCCAACGTCGCCGACAGCGCCTCTATTACGGCCGTGCAGGCGTCAGCCACCGACATGGGCACCGGCACAAGGCCACCGCCGGTCATCGGACCAAGCACCTCGCGGTCGAGTCGTGCGGGCAGCATGTCGGGAAGCACGAAGGCATCCTCCAGCGCAGCCCCCAGATCATGATGCTCAATGAGTGCCACAACGGGCGCCACGCGTCCGGCGTCGCGTGCCACCGCCACGATCACCTGTTGCTGCCTGGGGGAATCCACGGGGGCCGCGGCCCAGGCGGCCACTGGTGTTTGATCCTGCAGCCCCGCGATGCACGTGGCCCCGGGAACCGTGCCATCCGTCAGGCGCGCGGCAAGATGACCCGCTCCCCCTTCCACCACCACGGCGCAGGCAGAGAGCAGATCGCGGCACGCGGGCGTGCCGGCCCGTGCCATGGCCCCAAGGAGTGCGATGAGGGCATCCTCTGGCAGGAGACGCGCAATCTCCTCGATGACCACCTCAACCAGGTGTGCCCGGCCGAGTGCAAGCACCGACTGGGCAAGGGAATCCGGGTCGGCGAGCCATCCAACCGGACCGGCAGTGCGTTGCGCGAAACGGGCCAACGCGGCTTCGCCATCCAACTGGTGCGCCAGATCAACCAGGCATGCACGTACCACCGCATGTCGTGATGCCCCAGATCGCGCGAGGGCTCCCTGCACCGTTCGGCGCGCCGAACGCTCATCCCCGATTGACAACATGGCGATGGCCGCGGCGTAGCGATCATCTGGATCGTCGTCGTTCCCCTCTCGGGTCACCCCACCAGCGGCATCTGCCATTCGCTCCATGTGGCCACGCTAGCCCCGCTCGTGCCACCAAATACGCGCGGTTTGTGCGGACTTCCGCACGACTTCGTGCCTCTATCCGTGAATGGTCACGGTGGCACCGCTGCTCGCCATCCGCGACAACACCCTGACGTTGGCGTTGTGCATACGAATGCACCCGTGGCTCACCGGCTTTCCAATCAAGTCGGGCAGGCTCGTGCCGTGGATCGCCACGCGACCATTGCCGCCGGCGAACTCGTTAAGGACATTCGAATATGCCGTGAGCGGCATGACGATAGGGCCGAGAAACGCTTTGGGATCACCCGTGGGGATGACCTCAGCGATGGCAAACCGCCCGGTGGGTGTGGGCGTGGTGGGCATGCCCACGGCCACTTTGAACAACTTGAGTCGGGTACTACCGCGGTACAGGGCGAGCGTACGTGCGCCGACATCGATGTCTATTCGCAGATGGATCTCGCGAAAGACGAAGTCGGTGGCGCGCATCCACCCCGTGGTGTTGTTGGGGCGCACAGGCAGAAGCATCTGCACCCACCGCACGCCGCGCACAATCTTGACGCCGCGCACCTGGAGCCATACGGGGCCCGCACCCAATGGGCTAATGGGCTGCACCAACTTGATGGGCTTGCCGCCCGGCCCCGGCATCGCCCGGGCCGTTGAGGTCACCAGTAGGAGACCGGCCCATGTCGATGCGCGTGTGGACGCCGCAACGCGTGATGGAGGCGGCACCGGCACCGCTGTGGTGGGCGTTGACGTGGTTGGAGTGGGCACCGGCTCCGGATCCGGTGGAGTGGGGGTGGACGTGGTGGGGGCGGGGTCATACGACGGCGTGGTGCCCGTGCCCTCATCGGCCAGCGCGAGACCGGGGATTGCAACGACGAGCGCGGCGGCCAGAACCACGAAAAGGGAAATGTGGCGCACGCAGCCACGATACCGCGCACCAGGCGGCCCGACGAATGAGATCGTGCTGCGGGGACCCTTCGGGGGTGGCCGGTATCATCGCCGGCATGCGCAAAGTCATCTTCCCCATCACCGCCCTTGCCCTCGCCGCAACCGCCTCAGTGGCGACGGCTTGGACGGGTGCCCGCCCCATCGGCGGCACCTGGAATGGCACCGCACGCAGCGTCACCGATGCATCCGTCACTTTTACCGTGCACGGCAATATCTCCATCGGTGCCGACGGGCGTCCCAGCGGACGGGCCGATTTGGGTGCCCCGCTCAACTGTTCGGTGCGCTGGACCCCCGTGCGCCAGACCGCGGGCGTCACCACATTCCGTGAGACGGTCACCGCGACCCGAAGCACCCTGTGCGAGGACGGCGGCATGGTGAACCTGTCGCGTGCCGCCGATGGCACCCTGCGCTACCGCTGGACCAAGGGCGACCTGGCGAGCATCGCGTATCTCGACGGCATCTCGGGGCACTGGCGCGGCGTCGGTCACGCTGCGGATGGAGGCCGGTTTGCGACCGACCTCATTGTGCGCGGCACCGTATTGGGAGGCATCGAGGGCTCCGTGGGCTACGGCCCGCCCCTCACCTGCAGTGGGTACTGGGTGCCGCTTAGTGGCAACACCCCCGGTTGGCGTCGCTTCACCGAGGCGATTACGCAGACCCACACCAAGGAGTGCGTGGGCACTGGCACGGCATCGGTGGCACTTCGCACCGACGGACGCCTGCAATACCGCTGGACCGGCGGTGGATTTGTGACCACGGCCGTGCTCGATCGCGTGGCTGGCTAGCTCCGTGCCGGAGAACCTCACCAGACGCGGGCGCACTGTCACAAAAGGGACTGGCGGGGAACGCGCGCACGATGCCGACCTCATGTTGTTGCGGGGGCCGGAGCCGGAGTTTCTGTCCACCGATTCCTGGCGGGTCTTGCGCATTCTCGGGGAGTTCGTGGACGGCTTCGACGCGCTTGCCCGGGTGGACCGGGCGGTGGCGGTGTTCGGGTCAGCCCGTACCGCACCGGGCGATCCCGACTACGAGGCCGGGGTTGAGATCGGGCGGCTGCTGGCGAAGAGGGACCGGGCAGTCATCACCGGAGGCGGGCCCGGGCTGATGGAGGCCGCCAACAAGGGGGCGCACCAGGCCGGTGGGCTGTCCGTCGGCCTCAGCATCGAGTTGCCGCGAGAGCAGGGGCAGAATCCCTACGTGAATCTGGGCGTGGACTTCCGGTACTTCTTCGTGCGAAAGACGATGTTCGTGAAGTACTCCGAGGCATTCATCGTGATGCCCGGCGGCTTCGGCACGCTCGACGAGCTGTTTGAGGCCCTGGTGCTCATCCAGACCGGCAAGGTGCGCGACTTCCCACTGGTGCTCTACCGCAAGGCCCACTGGCAGGGGCTCATCGACTGGATGCGCAGCAGCACACTCGAAGAGGGCTTCATCGCGCCCGAAGATCTGGACCGCATCCGCATCGCCGATACGCCGGAGGAAGCCGCCGCATTCGCATGCGGTGATGACGCCTGACGCCTGGCAGGTCGTAGCCCCACCCAGAAATACTGCGCCGGCGCCTCGAAGCGAGAGCACGTGTACGCGGCGTGCCGCATGGCATGGGGCCCATCAGCCTGCGCGTGGGTGCCTCAATCCGGCCCGGCCCACGCCCCGATGCTCAGCCCCGGGTGGTCACCTTGGCCACGCGAACGGGGACAGTCACGCGATCGATTGTGTCGCCTTTGACCCCCACTGCGCGAACCACAACACCGGCTGGTGACGAATCGACCTCGAGGAACTCGTAGACCGGCTTGCACATCACAAGTCCCGGCTGCGAGCGCACGCACGGGTAGAGCCCCGCGCCGCCGCCACCGCTGGTGATGTACGTAATGCCCCCGGTGCGAATGCGTTCGTAATTGTGGTTGTGCCCAGACAGCACCAATGAGACGCCGTACTTCTTGAACAAAGGCTCCCACGCCCGACGCCCCTCATACGACGGCGAGTGCATGCCGGCGGTGTAGACCGGCTGGTGCACCGCGACAATGCGCACCGGCTCCTTCGCCGCCTTGAGCGTGCGCTCAAGGAACGTGCGCTGTACGGATGACGACGGGTTATTGCCGTCAAGAATGATGAACCGCGTGCTGCCGTTGGCGTAGGTGTAGTACCGCTTGCGCGCGCCCAGCACGGTGGCGGTCGAATTGCCGCCCAGATCGTGGTTTCCCCAAGTGGCACGCCACGTGACGCCCTGTGCCAGCAGGCAGGCCATGGGCCGGTAGTAGTTGCCGTCGGTTGCCACGCCGTCGGGCGAATAGAAGTTGTCACCCACGGTCATCACGAACTTGGCGGGGTTGGCCGCGTTACTCGCGCACATCGCCTTTGCCACATCGGCCTGCTGGGTGCTGCCCGTCCCCCAATCACCCACTACCAGGAAGTGGGTTGATGCCGGTGTCTGCGCCGAGGCGATGGCCACAGGTGCCAGCACGGCCGCGGCCAGCGTGAGTGCGGCGATTCGGTTCATGCGCCGGATGCTGACAGCACCGCCCGGGGCCGCGGCGCGACCGGGGTCGCCACGGAACCGGTCAGGCGGCGGCGTCATCCACTGCCGCGCGGGGTGCGACAGTGGCACGCAGCCGATCACGTGCGGCGTCGAGGGCGCGCACGGTGTCGGTGTGCGCATGAGTCTGGGTAACCGGGGGCTCATCGTCGTCGCGGCGGGCACGCGCGATGGCTGCGCCAACTGCCGCTGCGGCGGTAACCGATGCAAGCCCGATGAATGTCCTCGCCATGTGCACGATGCTAAACATGGGCCTCGGCGGCACTGCTGTGACGCCGCTGTGCGCATGCCCGCACGGATGCGCGTGATCGGCCACAGGGCACTGGTATAGTCTCCCGCCTGCCCGCGGGCGGACGGGTGCCCTGTGCACCATCCCGTTTCCGCAGCAGCCCACATGAGAACCAGCCCGGAGGACCGGCGATTCACCCGTACCAGATCATGATGATCCTCAGCACCGAGGCCGATGGCGAGCAGCACGCGGAGATCATCTCCCGTGTGAGCACGCTCATCGACGAGGCCGGCGGTACCGTGGACGATGTCGCCGAGTGGGGCCGTCGCCCCATCGCCTATCCCGTGCGCAAGCAGACTGACGGCGTGTACGTCATCGTCACGTGCCAGGCCGAGCCTGCCGCGATCGACGAGGTCTGCCGCATCCTTTCCATCAGTAAGGAAGTGGTGCTGCGGGCCATGCCGTTCCGTCTGTCGGACGCCGAGCTTGAGGCCGCCAAGGCCAACGGCGTTCCGCTGCCGGTTGACGACCGCCCCGCCGAGGAGCGCCCCCGTGGCGGCCGTGGCGGACGTGGTGGTGGCGCCGGTGGCGGCCGTCGCCGCGACCGGGACCGCTAGGAGCCCCCGATGGCAGCAGACCTCAACCGCGTCACCCTCGTCGGTCGCCTCACCCGCGACCCCGAGGTGCGTCACCTCGCCAGCGGCGACCCGGTGTGCTCCATGCGCATCGCGGTGAACAGCCGTGGCCGCGGGGACGACGGTCAGTGGACCGACAAGCCCAACTTCTTCGACGTCACCGTCTTTGGCCGTCAGGCCGAGACCGTGTCCAACTACCTCAGCAAGGGGCGTCGCGTCGGTATCGACGGCCGCCTGCAGTGGAGGGAGTGGGAGGCGAAGGAAGGCGGCAAGCGCCAGAGCGTGGAGGTCGTCGCCAACGACGTCTTCTTCCTCGACAACCGTACTGATGGCGAGGGTGGTGGTGGCAGTGGTGGCGGTTGGTCCGCCCAGGCATCCCCGGCCACGCCCGGCGGCGATCTGCCGGTTGACACCAGCGATCTTTCCTCACCGGCCCCGGCACCCGCCGGGGACGACGACATCCCGTTCTAGGAAGACACGATGCAGGCGATCCTTCTTGAAGACATCCGCGGTCTCGGCAATGCCGGATCCGTGGTCACCGTGGCCCGTGGCTACATGCGCAACTACCTCGAGCCCCGCAAGCTTGCCGAGGTCGCCACCGCGGCGCGCATTGCCGAGGTGCAGCGCACCACCGAGCAGCGCGCAGCAGCGCGTGCCAAGCAGGCGGCAGAGGCCGTTGAGCTCGCCGACCTTCTGGGTCGCACGATCCTCACGCTCAAGGCCAAGGCTGGCGCTGACGGCCGTCTGTTCGGCTCCATCACGTCGGGCGACGTGTCGGAGGCCATCTTCGAGGCACGTGGCGTGCGTATTGACCGTCGCCACATCTCGGTTGACCCTCCCATCCGCGCGGCTGGCACCTACGTGGTGCCCGTGGATCTGGGCGAGGGTGGCATCACCGAGGTCAAGACGATCGTCAGCCCGCTCACCGATAACGAGTAGGCGGAAGTGGGCTCCGACACCGGAGCACTGACCCGGACCGGAAGCAGCCTGCCGGCATCGGCCAGCGGCCACATCCCGCCGCCGCAGAACCAGGAGGCCGAGCAGTTCCTCCTGGCGTCGCTCATCGACGTGGGCGGCAACGTTGCCGAGGCCATGGCCTTTGTGAGCGTGGACGACTTCTACCGCGAGGGGCACCGTCGAATCTTTCAGGGCGTGTCCGACCTGTTTCAGGTCGGTGAGCCCATCGAGCCCATCACGGTCATTGAGCAACTGACCAAGTCGGGCGACCTCGAAATGGCTGGCGGTCGTGACGCGGTGCTCGATCTGATGGCCACGCCGTACATCGCCGCGTCGTACCGCACGTATGCCGAACTGGTTCGCGATGCCGCCACCCAGCGGCGCCTGCTGCAGATCGGGCAGGAGATCGAGAGCATCGTCGCCGAGCGCGAGGGTGAGACGCATCACATGGTGCAGCGCGCCGAGAACCTGGTGTACGACCTCACGAAAAAGCGCACCCGTGGCGACTTCGTGGGCACCAGCGACCTGGTGATGCGCAGCATGGAGCGGCTGGTGGCCGCCAGCGATCAGGGCAGCGAGGTCACGGGGCTGCCCACCGGATTTGAGGACCTCGACAAGCTGACCGGTGGTTTTCGCGATGGCAACCTCATCGTGGTGGCCGCCCGGCCGTCGATGGGCAAGACCGCACTCGCCCTGTGCATGGCCGAGCACGTGGCGCTGGCCGAAGCGAAGACCGTCGCCATGTTCAGCTTGGAGATGAGCGGCGAGGAACTGACCCAGCGACTTCTGTGCTCGGTGGCGATGGTTGATGCATCGCGCATGCGAAGCGGCCGCCTTTCGCCCGATGACTGGCCGCGTGTGAGCCAGGCCGCAGACCGCCTGAGCAAGGCCAATATCTTTATCGACGACTCCGAGGGCATGACTGTTGCCGAGATGCGCACGAAGGCGCGTCGCCTCAAGGCCCAGCACGGCCTGAGCCTGGTGATCGTCGACTACATCCAGCTGATGGAGGGCGCACCGAATCTGCGGCGGCGCGATGAGAACCGCGTGCAAGAGATATCGGCCATCTCGCGTGGGCTCAAGATGATGGCGCGTGACCTCGAGGTGCCGATCATCGTGGTGTCACAGCTGAACCGGTCGCCTGACGCCCGTAACGACAAGCGCCCGATGCTCTCCGACCTGCGTGAGTCGGGCGCTATCGAGCAGGACGCCGACATGGTGCTCTTGATCTACCGCGACGACTACTACGAGCCCGACAGCGAGAGCAAGGGCATCGCCGAGGTGAACGTGGCCAAGCACCGTAATGGCCCGACCGACCGCGTGAAGCTGGCGTTCATGGGCACGTATGCCAAGTTCGCGAGCCTCGCCAAGGATCACGACCGCTAGACCGGGGCGAGCGGTGCGGCACCCGGTCCGCATCAGGGAATGGCGGTATTGACACATTCCTGTTTCGGCGGTCGTCAGGCATTGTTTTCCCATTGCAGCGCGGTTTTGGTGTCGGTTGCGACCACAGGTGTGTCGCCTCAGCACGATGGGGGTTGCGGTCATCCGGGGTGCCACGTAGGTTGATCCCCGCGCGTTGAAGTACCCGCGGTCGTGACCGCACCCGACGCGCCTTCCCCGTTGGCAACGCAGGAGCCCTGCATCCGGATACGCCCGTTCTCGAGCAACGCACGCACGCGCAATCGCGCCATCGCGCTCGTTCTCGGAATCTCGCTTTCACTCGTCGGAGGCGATGCGCTTCTCGCGTCGACCACGCCGACGACGCTCCCCGGATCCGCTCCCCAGACCTCACAGCCCACCGCGGGCACCGGTGCACCGGTGCCTCCCGTGCCCACGGCTGTCCCCGCCACTCCCGTGGCCACATCGCTCATCGCTCCGGGGGCACGTAGTTCGCTGGTGCTGTCCCTGCAGCGGCGCCTGCGTGTAAACGGCGTCGCCGTGAAGGTCACCGGAACCTACGACGCCAAAACGCGCGCCGGCGTGCGGGCCCTGCAGCGCAAGCTCGGTCTGCCCGCAACGGGCATCGTCGACACCACACTGCTTCAGACCATCGGCGTGAAGGTGCGAAGCGTGGCCGGCAGCACCGCACCGGTGGTGCTGCCCAACCCCACGGCCAACGCCGCGGTGGTGCCGATCGCACTGTCCCTGCTGGGTATTCCCTACCGCACCGCCGGGGCCACACCAGCCGGCTTCGACTGCTCTGGATTTGTGTCGTACATCTACGCGCAGATCGGCAAGTCGGTGCCGCACTACACGGTGGACATCTGGAATCAGTTCACCAAGGTGCCCGTCGACCAGTTGGCCCCCGGTGATCTGCTGCTCATGGATGGCCTGGGCCACGTGGGCGTGTACATCGGTGACGGCAACTTCGTGCACTCGCCCAAGACCGGCGATGTGGTGAAGGTGACGTCGCTCGCCAGCCGTATGGACGATTACCTCGGAGCCGTGCGGCCCTAAGCGCCCGCGAAGTCACCTAGGATGCAACAGTGGTTTGTCGGCCCGCGTCATGGCGGGCCGTGTCATGCGTGGACCCAAACCGAGAAGGACACACATGCCGGCGACGGTAGTAATCGGCGCCCAGTGGGGCGATGAGGGCAAAGGCAAGGTCATTGATCGTCTGGCCGAGCGAAGCGACGTGGTCGCGCGCTACCAGGGGGGCAATAACGCCGGGCACACGATCGTGGCCGGCGACCAGACGTACGCGCTGCACCTCATCCCGAGCGGAATCCTGTATCCGACGACGCTCTGCATCATCGGTAACGGCGTGGTGGTGGATCCGTTCGTGCTGGTGCGCGAACTCGACCAACTGGAAGAGCGCGGGGTTGACACCAGCAACCTGCGTATCTCGGGCGCGGCGCATCTGATCATGCCGTACCACGTGGAGATGGACACGCAGAGCGAGATCCGCCTGGGCAAGCTCTCCATCGGCACAACCCGGCGCGGAATCGGTCCGGCCTACATGGACAAGGCAGCGCGTATCGGCATCCGCGTGCAGGACCTGCTCGACGACAGCATCCTGCGGCGCAAGATTGCCCTCGCGCTCGACACCAAGAACGACATCCTCGAGAAGATCTACGGCGAGCCGCGTCTCGACGCCGACGCCGTTGCCGACCAGGTGCTGGCCGTTGCCCCGCGCATCGCGCCGTACATCGCCGACACCTCGCTCATCCTCGATACGGCGATTCGCGATGGCAAGACGGTGCTGTTTGAGGGCGCGCAGGGCACCCTGCTCGACATCGACCACGGCACCTACCCGTTTGTGACCTCGAGCAACCCCACCGCCGGTGCCGCCTGCACCGGTACGGGCGTGGGCCCCACTCGCATTGATCACGTGCTGGGTATCAGCAAGGCGTACACCACCCGCGTGGGCGAGGGGCCCTTCCCCACCGAGATTGACGACGCCGCCGGCAGGCACATGGCCGAGGTGGGCCACGAGGTGGGCACCACCACCGGGCGGGCACGCCGCTGTGGCTGGCTCGACTTGGTGGCGCTGCGCTACGCCGTGCGCGTGAACGGCATGACCCAACTGGGCCTCACCAAGCTGGACGTGCTCTCCGGCCTGCCCGAGGTACAGCTGTGCACCGCCTACACCAAGCCCAACGGCGAGGTGAGCGCCGACTTCCCGTGGCACCAGAGCGACTTCCACGGCTGCACGCCCATCTACGAAACCCTCGAGGGCTGGGACGAGGACATCGTGGGCGTGAAGAACCTGGACGACCTGCCGCCGAGGGCCCGCGCCTACGTGGACCGCATCGCGCAGTTCACGGGCGTGCCAATCACCCTCATCGGCACCGGCCAAGGCCGGCACGAGGTCATCGACTCTGTGGAGCTGTAGGCGCTAGAGGTAGCCGGCCAGCAGGCCGATCGACCACGCCAAGGCGGCGAGGCCACCGGCCCAGCACGAGAAGGCCATCGGGTGGTAGCGGCCCTCCTTGCGCAGCCAGAAGAAGTGCGCGCCCGAGATGATGAAGGCCCCGAGGCCAACCCAGAATGCGGGCCAGGGGTTGTCGCCGGTGACCGAGTAGACGATCAGCACGATATAGGCGGCCGCGTTGATCGCCCAGATGGCGTAGACGGAGTCGGGTGGCGAACCGACGTTGCTTTGAGAAGTGTTCATGCGAATACGTTATGCCTACAGGCATGGCATCCGCCCCCAGCGGGCGCTACGGGCGCAGCCGCGTGCCCCGGTGAAACATCCTGATGGCCAACACGGTGAGCACCCCGGCCACCACGGCAGCCACCACCACGCTGAGCCACACGGCGCTCTCATGCGTGCCGGTCACTCCTCCGCGCTCGGCATCCACGAGGTAGTAGATGGGGTCGAGCAGCGTGAGGGTGCGCCAAGGCTCCGACAGTGCATCGACCGAGTAGAAGACCCCACCGAGCAGGGCGAGTGGCGAGATGATCAGCGCAGCGACGAATGCCTGTTGGTCGAATGAGTCGGCCCAGATGCCGGTCATCACACCAAGGGCGCTGAAGATGACGCCGGTGAGGACAAGCACCACGATCGCCAGCAGCCAGTTCTCGACGCCAGGGACGAATGGCAGACCGCAGGCGGCAACCAGCACGGCGGAGATCCATCCCCGGTAGAGCCCGCCCGACATGTACGACCACACCACCTCGGCAGGCCGAAGCGGTGAGGTGAGCACGTCGTCGATGTACCCCTCATTGCGCGCCTGGTACAGGCTGGTGGACGCGTTGGCGAAGGCCTGCCCGGCCACGGTCATGACCAGAAGTCCGGGGAGGATGAACCACAGGTACGGGATGTCGGCGACATCGCGCAACTTGCCGCCGAGCGCCCCACCGAACACCACCATGAAGAGCACGGCGCCAACAACCGGCGGCATGATCGTCTGGCTCCACAGCTTGGTGACCCGACGCACCTCCCGACCGGACAGCGCAAGGGTCCCGCGGCGAGACGCGGCACGAAGCTGCGCGCGTTGATCCTGTTCTGTCACGGCGACTGACCCCCAGGGGGGCCTGACCCAGCGGGGGGACTGACCCCGGAAAGGGCCCATTCGCCCAGCGCAAGGGCTCCCCAGACGGACACGGCACAAAGTCGCGCGCTTTCACCCAGTTCTGTCACGGCGACTGACCCCCAAGGGGGTCTGACCCCATGGGGGGTCTGACCCCGGGGGGGGTCTGACCCCGGGCTTCGCGGTTTTCCTGCATTGCTGCCATGTAGGCGTCCTCCAGGCGGGCAGCACCGAACCGGCTCATGATCTCCGGAACCGTCCCCTCCACGATGATGCGGCCCTCGCGGATCATCGCGATTTCCCCGCAGAGGGCCTCGGCCTCTTCCAGGTAATGCGTGGTGAGCAGCACCGTGGTGCCCTCCTCCCTGTGGATGCGTGACAGGTACTGCCACAGGTCGTGGCGCAGTTCCAGATCAACGCCGGCGGTGGGCTCATCGAGAATCGCCAGGCGGGGGCGGTGCACCAGGGCGCGGGCGATGAGGAGGCGGCGGCGCATGCCACCCGACAGCCGGTTGGGCCGGCTTCCCGCCTTGTTCTCCAGATCGAAGCTGACGAGCAACTCGTCGGCGCGCTCGATGGCGTCGGCCTTGCTCATGCCGAAGTACCGGCCATGGAACGAAAGGACATCACGCGCTGTGAGGAAGCGGTCGAGGTGCACCTCCTGCGGGGCGAGCCCCACCATGGTGCGCGCAAGGCGGTGATCGCTCACCGCGTCGTGCCCGAACACCTTCACATGCCCGGCGGGGCCGCGCACCAGCCCGGTGATGATGCCGATGAGCGTGCTCTTGCCCGAACCATTTGGCCCGAGCAGGCCGTGGAAGCCACCGGCCGGCACCGTGAGCGACAGATCGTCGAGGGCAAGTGTGCCGTCGTCGTACACCTTGGTGAGACCCGTGATCTCGAGCGCGGGAGGCTCTGCCGCGACATCGTGGGGACTGGTGATTGGCACGTGGCGCACGGTAGCCGTCATCGATGGTCGAATGGGAGGGGCTCGGCACCGGCAGGCGTGGGCGCGATGGGTAGAGTGGCCCCGTGGCGCGCCGAGCACTTGTGGTGGGGAGCGGGGGACGCGAGCACGCGCTGGTGCGCGCGCTTGCGAGGACTGGTTGGACGGTTTTCGCGGCACCGGGCAACCCGGGCATTGCGACCATCGCCGATACCCGCCCCATCGGCATGCATGACCACGCAGGCATGGTGGACCTGGTGCTGGGTGAGGACATCGACCTGGTGATCATCGGCCCCGAGGCCCCGCTCGTGGCGGGTCTGGCCGACGTGCTTCGCGTCGCCGGCGCCGCGGTGCTTGGCCCGTCCGCCGAGGCCGCGCGCCTTGAGGGCAGCAAGGCATTCGCCAAGGAAATTATGCTGGCCTCCGGCGTCCCCACAGCGCGGTCAATGACCGTGACCGACGTGGACTCAGGAATGGCGGCCGTGGCCGAGTACGGCACGCCCGTCGCCATCAAGGCCGATGGACTGGCCGCAGGTAAGGGTGTGGTCATCGCACAGGACGAGGCCGAGGCCCGCGCGGCTCTGGTGATGATGCTTGACGACGCCGTGTTCGGTGATGCCGGCCTCACCGTGCTGGTGGAGGAGGGCCTCGTGGGCCCTGAGGTGTCGCTCCTGGCCATAAGCGACGGCCTGGCGGTGGCACGCTTTCCCGCTGCCCGCGACTACAAGCCGATCGGCGAGGGCAACACCGGCCCCAATACCGGCGGCATGGGATCGGTCTCCCCCATCCCCGACATCCCCGACCACCTGGCCGACGAGCTGGTGGAGACCGTGCACCGGCCCGTCATCCGCGAGATGCACCGCCGTGGCATTCCATTCAACGGTGTGCTGTATGCGGGCATCATGATGACCCCGACCGGCCCCAAGGTGCTGGAGTTCAACGTGCGGTTTGGTGACCCCGAGACGCAGGCCCTGCTGCCACGCGTGGAGGGCGACCTGGGGGACATCCTGCTGGCCGCCGCCAGCGGTGGGCTGGCCGACTCGCCTGTGACGGTGAGCGGCGAGGCGTCGGTGGCAGTGGTGCTGGCCGCCGCCAACTACCCGGGCGACCCGCGCACGGGTGATGTGATCACCGGCATTGACGATGCGCTGGCCACCGGGGCCGATGTATTTCAGGCCGGCACGGCGCTGAACGCCGAGGGCGAGCTGGTGACCGCCGGCGGCCGTGTGCTCGCAGTGCAGGCCCGGGGCGTGACGGTGGAGATCGCGCGTGAGCGCGCCTACGCCGGGGCGGACCTGGTCAACTTCGACGGCAAGCAGATGCGACGTGACATCGCCGCGGGGATGGACGGCTCCTAGCCAGAGATCTCCTGGCGCGCGCGTTCACGCCGGGCAAAGTCCCGCGCCGTTGACATGGGCCAAATGCAGCGGGGCAGCGTTGAGTTCGAAATGGGCTCAGAGGCGGCACAATGCGTGTGAAAGTCCGGTGTCGCACGGTGTTACACTGTCCCCATGCCAACCACAAAGCCACGTCATGCCGTCACCGAAACCGGCGCCGTCGCTCAGGCGCTCGCTGAGTTGCGAGCCGAGCCCGGTGGCGAGGACGTGCCGATCTCGGAGCTGGTCGTCATCGGGGCGCGGACGCTGGCCGCCGAGAAGCGGGCCGATCGACAGGCAAGCCACGCACTCCGCGCCATGCTGGCCGAGCGGGTCCTGGCCGGCGGGCCGGCACTGGGCGACCCAGTAGCGGCCGATGAGGTGCGACGGACCGGCTGGGCCCGCGAGGCGTGACCGAGCGCTACTTGCTGGATAGCTCGGCGTGGTCCCGGCTGTTCCACCCGGCGCTTCCGCTTCACCGGCGGAGTGAAGTGGCCGAGGCCATCCGGGCTGGTCGGGTACACGTATGCCTGCCGTTCCTGTTGGAGGCCGGCTACTCGGCGCGCAACCTGGACGATTACCGGGACATCACGCGGGCCTTGCGCGGGTTGCCGAATGCCGCGGTGGATGAGGCGATCGAGGCGCGCGCGGTTCAAATGCAGGGCGACCTCGTTGCCTGCGGCCATCATCGACTGCCACCTGCCGACCTGCTGATCGCGGCCATTGCCGAGCGTCACGCGCTTACCGTGCTGCACTGCGACAAGGACTTCGACGTAATCCGCGACAAGACGTCGGCAGTGATCAGCGCCGAGTGGCTGGCACCCCCCGACACCTTCTCGTGAGCCCTGCCGCGACGGGGGACCCCGTTGGTAGGGTGGCCCTCGTTACCGCGACGGAAATGGACGCATGATCCCGAGGTATTCGCGGCCCGAGATGGCCGCCATCTGGACGGAACACGCCAAGCTGCAGCGCTGGCTCGACGTCGAGCTCGCCGTGTGCCGTGCGTGGTGCCGTCGTGGGGTCATCCCCGCCGACGATCTGGCGCAGATCGAGGCGAAGGCCGCCTTCTCGGTGGAGCGCACGCTCGAGATCGAGAAGACCACCAATCACGACGTGGTGGCGTTTCTCACCAACGTCAACGAGAACATCGGCCCCGCCAGCCGCTGGGTGCACTACGGCATGACCAGCAGCGACGTGCTGGACACCGGGCTGGCGCTGGCCATGGTGCAGAGCGGCACGCTGCTGGTGGCCGCGCAGGCAGAACTCACCCAGGCGCTGAAGGCCCGGGCGCTTGAGCACCGCGACACCCTGTGCGTGGGGCGCACCCACGGTGTGCACGCCGAGCCCACCACGTTTGGCCTGCGCCTCGCCGGCTTCGCGCTGGAGAGCCGTCGCAACGAGGAGCGCCTGAAGCGCGCGCACGAGCAGATCGCCTACGGCAAGCTGAGCGGTGCGGTTGGCACCTACGCCATGCTCGACCCGGCCATCGAGGCCGAGGTGATGGACGAGCTGGGCCTCAAGTGCGAGCCCATCGCCACTCAGGTGATCCCGCGCGACCGCCACGCAGAGGTGGTCACCCAGATGGCCGTGGCGGCGTCCAGCCTGGAGCGCCTCGCGGTGGAGATACGCCACCTGCAGCGCACCGAGGTACGCGAGGCCGAGGAGGCCTTCGGGAAGGGGCAGAAGGGCTCGTCGGCCATGCCGCACAAGCGCAACCCCATCACCGCCGAGCGCATCACCGGCCTGGCGCGCGTCATCCGCAGCAACTCGATCGCGGCCCTCGAGGACGTCGCCCTGTGGCACGAGCGCGACATTTCGCACTCATCGGTGGAGCGGGTCATCCTCCCCGACTCCTACACGCTGCTCGACTACCTGCTGGCCACCAGCACCAAGCTCATCGAGGGTCTGCTCGTGCGCCCCGACCGCATGAAGCAGGTGCTCGACTCCTCATACGGGCTGGTGTACAGCCAGCGGGTGCTGCTGGGACTGGTGGAGGAGGGCCTCACCCGTGAAGAGGCCTACGCCGCCGTGCAGCGCAATGCCATGGTCGCCTGGGACACCGGCACGCCTCTGCGCGAGTTGCTTGGCAACGACGACGACGTGACGGGCAAGATCAGCCCCGAGCGCCTCGACTCGCTGTTTGATCCATCGCACCACCTGCGCCACATGGACGACCTGATGGCGAGGGTCGAGGCACTGTGAGCCTGATCCTCCGGGGGAAGGTCCGGGAGGTTCATGATGTCGGCGATGGCCGTCTGGTGATTGTCACCAGCGACCGAATCTCGGCCTACGACGTCATCATGCCCACCGAGATCCCCGGCAAGGGGCAGGTGCTCACCGGCCTCAGCGCGCACTGGTTTGCCCGTATGGCCGATCTGGTGCCCAACCACCTGTTGGGCTGGCGGCTGTCGGAGATGCCGGATGGCTGGCGTCGCAAGGAACTCGCGGGGCGCGTGATGCTGGTGAGGGCGCTCGACATGCTGCCCGTGGAGTGCGTGGTGCGTGGGTACCTCATCGGCAGCGGCTGGCGCGACTACCAGGCGACCGGGGCCACCAGCGGGGTCGTCCTGCCCGAGGGGCTGGAGCAGGCCGGGCGGCTTCCGGAGCCCATCTTCACTCCCGCCGGTAAAGCCGCCGTGGGGGAGCACGACGAGAACATCACCATGGCTGATGTGGTGGCTGCGGTTGGGCCGGGGCTGGCGGCTCAGGCTGAGCGGGTGTCGCTTGCGGTGTACGAGCGGGCGGCTGCTGATTGCCGTGAGGCCGGGATCATCCTTGCGGACACCAAGTTTGAGATGGGGGTCTTGCGGGGGACGGCTGGGGGTGGGGCTCGGGGTGGGGCTTTGGGTGGGGCTCGGGGTGGGGCTTTGGTTGAAACCCTTCGTCTGACTGGTACACCAGTTGACAGTCACGGAAACAGTGACAGTCAACCTCTCTGGCCGGCTGGGGGATCTGGTGGCAGTCACGGGAACCTTGACAGTCAACCTCTCTGGCCGGCTGGGGGATCTGGTGGCAGTCACGGGAACCTTGACAGTCGAGTCGAGGATCAGACCCTTTCGGGGCTGATCCTTGGCGACGAAGTGTGTACTCCCGACTCTTCTCGCTTCTGGCCTGCCGACCGTTGGGCTCCGGGTACCAACCCAGAGAGCTTCGACAAGCAGTACCTTCGCGATTGGCTCGACCAGTCGGGTTGGGATCACTCCCCGCCCGCACCCGAGTTGCCCATGGATGTCGTTGCCGGCACCCGTGAGCGGTATGTGGAGGCCTACGAGCGCATCACAGGGCGCCCGTTCACCGAGTGGCTCAAGGAGGCCGCGCAATGACTCTCGTCGTCGTCACCGTTATGCCAAAGCGGGGGGTCCTCGACCCTCAGGGGCAGGCCGTGCAGGGTGCCCTTTCGCACATGGGCTTCGGCGATGTTGCCGATGTGCGCGTGGGCAAGCGCATCGAACTGGAGATTGGCGGGCACGATCCCGCTGGGCAGGCCGCCAAGATGTGCGATGACCTGCTGGCCAATGCGCTCATCGAGGACTACTCGGTGGAGGTGCCCGGGTGAGCGCGACGCGCGTCGCGGTGCTGCGGTTCCCCGGAACGCTCGACCACGAGAGTGCGGCCACGGCCGTGCGCGCCGTGGGCGGCGACCCGTTCTTCACACATCACACCGACACCGAGTTGCCGGGTGACACCCATGCGGTGGTCATCCCCGGAGGCTTCTCGTATGGCGACCACCTGCGCCCGGGTGCCCTTGCCAGCCGTACGCCCATCATGAGCGCCGTCAAGCGCCATGCCGCCGGTGGTGGCCGGGTGCTGGGTATCTGCAACGGCTTTCAGATCCTGTGTGAGAGCGCGATGCTTCCCGGAGTACTTCGGCCCAATGCGTCGCTGTCGTTCATCTGCCGCCAAGGCGACCTCGAAGTGGCCGACGCCGGCACCCCGTGGACCGGTGGCCGTTTGGTAGGCGAGCGCCTGTCGGTGCCGTTTAAGCATCACGATGGCGCTTGGTTTGGCGACCCCGGGGAGAGCCGTGTGGTGCTGCGCTACCGGGGCGAGAACCCGAACGGCAGCGTCGACAAGATCGCCGGCATCAGCAATCTGGCCGGCAATGTGATGGGGCTCATGCCGCATCCGGAGGAAGCCTGCGACCCACTGCTCGGGTCGGTTGACGGCCGTGCGCTCTTCGCGGCGCTGCTCGCATGAGCCCGACAATGGGAGACTCCGGCAAGCCGCTCTTCCAGGAGCTCGGGCTGCTCGAGACCGAATACGAGCGCGTGGTCAGCCTGATGGGCCGCACGCCCACCGACCCCGAACTGGTGATGTTCTCGCTCATGTGGAGTGAGCACTGCTCGTACAAGCACTCCAAGCCGCTGCTCAAGGGATTTCCCACCACCGGCAAGCGTGTGGTGATGGGCCCGGGCGAGAACGCCGGCGCGGTTGACGTTGGCGACGGCCTGGCGATTGTGTTCAAGGTGGAGAGCCACAACCACCCGAGCGCCGTGGAGCCCTTTGAGGGCGCCGCCACCGGCGTGGGCGGAATCGTGCGCGACATCATCGCCGTGGGCGCCAAGCCCATCGCGCTGCTCGACTCCCTGCGGTTCGGCCCCCTCACCAGCCAGCGTTCGCGCTTTCTGTTTCGCCGCGCGGTCAATGGCATTGGCCATTACGGCAACTGCATCGGCATCCCCAACGTGGGCGGTGAGGTGCAATTTGACGACCGCTACGAGGACGCGTGCCTGGTCAACGCCATGTGCGTGGGAATCGTGCCCCAGGACCGCATCCTGTCGTGCGCTGCGAAGGGCATCGGCAACCGCCTGGTGCTCATCGGTAACCGCACTGGGCGCGACGGCATTGGCGGCGCAAGCGTGCTGGCATCGGCCGAGATGGGCGACGACGATGCCGACAAGCGTCCGAGTGTGCAGGTGGGCGACCCATTTACCGAGCGCAAGCTCATCGACCTGTGCCTTGCCATGAGCGAGGCCGGCCTGCTGGTGGCGCTTCAGGATCTGGGCGCCGCGGGCCTTACGTCTGCTGCCAGCGAGATGGCCAGCCGGGGCGGCGTGGGTCTTGCAATTGATCTTGACCGCGTGCCACTTCGTGAAGAGGGCCTTGCCCCCGGCGAGGTGCTGGTGAGCGAGAGTCAGGAGCGCATGCTGGCCATCGTGGAGCCCGGCACCCTTGCCGCGGTGGTGGAGATGGCCGCGCGCTACGAACTGGACGCCACCGACATCGGTGAGGTCACCGACACGGGCGAGCTCGAGGCCCTGTGGCGTGGCGAAGAGGTGGTGCGGATTCCGTCGCTCTACCTCACCGACGACGTGCCATTCGCCGACGTGCCGCAGAACCCGGCACCAACCCCCACCCCAGTGGATCTGGCCGACGTGGCCGAGCCAGATGATCTGGCCGCCGCGTGGCTGTCGATCATGGGTGATCCCAACGTGGCCAGCAAGCGATGGATCTTTGAGCAGTACGACCAGCTTGTGGGCGCGGGCACCATCCGCCGCCCCGGTGGAGATGCCGGCGTGGTGCGCATTCCCGGCACCGATCGCGCCATTGCCGTCACGCTCGACTGCGCCGAATGGCACTGCGAGCTCGACCCGCGGGCCGGTGGGCAGGCATCGGTGTTTGAGGCTGCCCGCAATGTGGCCTGCACCGGCGCGCTTCCCATCGCGGCCACCGACTGCCTCAACTTCGCCAACCCCGAGAAGGGCCACACCGGTTGGCGCCTGGTGCAGAGCATCGCCGGCATGGCCGAGGCACTCACGGCAATCGACGCGCCCATCGTGTCGGGCAACGTGTCGCTCTACAACGAGTCGCCCCGCGGGCCCATCTTCCCCACCCCGGTCGTGGGCATCGTCGGGCTGCTGGAGGATGCATCAAAGAGCGTGGGGTCGGCATTCCACCGCCACGGCGACCAGGTGCTGCTGATCGGATACGGCGACCCGCGCATTGACGCCTCGCGGTATCTGGGTCGCTGCGAGGGCCTGCCGCCTGCACCCGATGTGGCCCGGGAGGCAGCCCTCATCACCCTGCTGGTGAGCGCCGCCGACAAGGGCCTGCTGGCAAGTGCTCACGATGTGTCGGAGGGCGGGTTCGCCGTGGCCCTCGCCGAGTCGTGCATCAACGGTGGCGTTGGCGCCGACGTGACCATCCCGAAGGGACGCCGTGCCGACGAGGCGATGTTCGGTGAGGGATCGGCGCGCATCATCGCGTCGTGCCGCCCCGATGACGTCGCCGCCGTTCAGGGGCTGGCGGGCAGTGGAATCACCGTGCAGATCATCGGCGAGGTGGCCGGTGACGATGTGATGATCACCATCGCGGGTTCCACAACGCAGGTTGCTGTGGCCGATCTGGCCCGGGTGTGGGAGGGTTCAATCCCACAGGCTCTGGAGGCGTAGTGCCCGACTTGACCGACGAACGCGATCACCCCGAGGAGGAGTGCGGGGTATTCGGCGTCGTCGCCCCATCACAGGATGTCGCCCGCATCGCCTTCTTCGGGCTGCATGCGCTGCAGCACCGCGGCCAGGAGAGCGCCGGCATCGCCGTGAGCGATGGCACGCACATCATCGTGCAGCGCGAGCTGGGCCTGGTGTCGGCGGTGTTCGACGAGCCCTCGCTGCGTTCGATGACCGGCGACATGGCGATCGGCCACGTGCGGTACTCCACCACCGGCAAGAACAAATGGGACAACGCGCAGCCGGTGGCGCTGCCCCGCGGCGATGGCCTTGTGGCGCTTGGTCACAACGGCAACCTCACCAACAGCGACGCCCTGAGGCGCCGGGTTGTGGCACTGGGGCACGAACTCCAGGCGACCACCGACAGTGAGCTGATCACCGCGCTCATCAGCTATGAGCCCGGCAGCCTGCTGGATGCGGTGTGCAACGTGATGCCCCTGCTGCAGGGCGCGTACTCAATCGTTGCCCTCACCGAGCACGAACTGGTGGCCTTTCGCGATCCCAACGGGGTACGCCCGCTTGTGATCGGCCGCCTCGAGGGTGGCTTTGTGGTGGCATCCGAGACCTGCGCGCTCGATCAGGTGGGGGCTGAGTTTGACCGCGAGGTGATGGCCGGTGAGGCCGTACGCATTACCCGCGATGGCATGGAGAGCCGCCAGGCCCTGCCGCCCGTGCGCCGGGCACTGTGCATCTTCGAGGCCATCTACTTCGCGCGACCCGACTCCATTCTGGATGGCGAGACCGTGTGGGAGTCTCGGCGCGACATGGGCATCGTGCTGGCCGGCGAGTCGCCCGCCATTGCCGACCTGGTGGTGGGGCTGCCCGATTCGGGCACGCCCGCGGCAATCGGATTCGCGCAGGAGTCGGGGATCCCGTACAGCGAGGCCGTGGTGCGCAATCGCTATGTGGGCCGCTCCTTCATCCAGCCCAGTCAGGAGATGCGCCAGTTGGGCGTGAAGCTCAAGTTCAATCCGCTGGGCGCCATCATCGCCGGCAAGCGCCTGGTGGTGGTTGACGACTCCATCGTGCGCGGCACCACCACCCGCAAGACCGTGCAGATGCTGCGCGACGCGGGTGCGACAGAGGTGCATCTGCGAATCTCATCGCCGCCCATCATGTGGCCCTGCTTCTACGGAATTGACATGGCCGACCGCAGCGACCTGATCGCCGCCAACATGTCGGTAGAGGAAGTGGCGGCATCGGTGGGTGCCACGAGCCTCGCCTACCTGAGCCTGGATGGCCTACAGCGCGCCATGGGGCGCCCCGCCAGCGTGTACTGCCGTGCCTGCTTCACGGGCGAGTACCCCATCCCCGTTCCCGACGCGTCGGGCAAGGAGCGGTTCGAGGCATCCACAGGCGCCGCCCCCAGCCGGTAATCGAGACAGATGCGTGGCAGTGACTGACTCGGATGGACGAATCGTCAATTCCCCGCTGCGGTAGATTTGCTCCATGACGACGCGTGAGGCGAATATGGCTGCGAAGGCCGACCGCGTACGGGCGGCGCTTTTGGAGTACGCGCCCACCGCGGAGATCACCGACGCCATCCTCATGAACGGTGCCCCCGGCAACGAGCAGATCATCCTGCACGTCGCGATTCCCGGCCTGACCCACGCCGAGGTGATGCCGACCATGCGCGCATTTCAGCGGGCCCGATGGGACGACCTGCTGGCGGAGATCGGTGACGACGTCTGCATCGTTTCCGAGGGGTCCCGGTAGCCCCCACCACTGCGTCGCACGGGTTCCGGTGGCGCGGATTGCTCAGGTTCGCCGCGCAACGCCAGGGGTGCCCCAGCCAGTTGATGCGGCGCACCGTGATCAACCGGGCGTACTACGCGGCCTTTCACACGGCACGCCAGGCACTGCGCGACAACGGCCTCGCCTCAGCCGAGACACGATTCCATCGCCAGGTGTGGGAGCAGTACCTCACCGCCAAGAAGGCGCCGCATGCCTCGGTGGACGCCTGGCGGAGCATCGCCGACCTGGGCCTCTGGCTTCAGGAGGAACGGCTGCGAGCCGACTATGACGGCGCTGCTCGGTGGTCCGGCCAGCAGTGCCAGGAGGTCGTTCGAAGCGCGCGAATGCTCGTGGCCCGCGTTGACGCCCTTCCCGCCGCACCCAGCCGGTAGCCTCCGGCTCGTGACCGACCGAGGCATCTCCTACGAAGACGCGGGCGTCAACCTTGACGCCGCGCGCGCGATGACCGAGGGCATCCGTGACCTCGTGCATGGCGGCACCACAGGCTTCGCGGGCACGCTGCCCATGCCGCCCATGCGCGACGGCGTGCTCGTGGCCTGCACCGATGGCGTGGGCACCAAGGTGCTCTTGGCCCGCCAGTTCGGCCGCATTGAGGGTCTGGGGCAGGACCTTGTGGCGATGAGCGTCAACGACTTGGTATGCACCGGCGCGAAGCCGCTGTTCTTTCTCGACTACCTGGCCGTGGGCAAGCTCGACCCCGACGAGGCCACGGTCATCGTCAAGTCGATTCGCGATGCCTGCAGCGCCAGCGGCTGCATCCTGCTTGGTGGCGAGACCGCCGAGATGCCGGGCCTCTACGCGGATGGCCACTTCGACATGGCCGGCTTCGCAGTGGGTGCTGTTGAGCGCGCCGAGATGCTGGGACCCGACCGGGTACAGGCCGGCGACCTGATCGTGGGCATTGAGAGCAGCGGCGTGCACAGCAATGGCTACTCGCTGGTGCGGAAGCTCGTGGACGACGGTGGCGTGGCGCCCGACGCCGACCTGCTGCTGGCGCCCACCCGCCTGTACCCCGCCGACATCCGGGCCCTGCAGTCGAGTGGCGTGGAGCTGCACGCGGCCGCGCACATCACCGGGGGTGGGCTGCCCGAGAACCTGCCCCGTGTGTTTCCAGATGGCCTGCGCCCGGTGCTGCGAAAGGGCTCATGGCCTCAGGCCCCTGCAATCGCCGCCCTTCTGGCCGGCGGCGCGGTGGATGAGGACTCCGCCTGGAGCACCTTCAACATGGGCCTTGGGATGTGCCTGATGATGCCCCAGGCCGCAGCCGATCGCGCCGTGGGCATGATCGCCGGTGCCCACGTGGTGGGTCGCGTGGAGCCCGGTCCACCCGGACTCGCCTGGGAGGTCTGATGATGCGCGTGGTCGTGATGGTGTCGGGCAACGGCAGCAACCTGCAGGCGCTCATCGACAACGTTCATCGCAACCCCAAGGTGGATGCCGAGATTGCCTTGGTGGTGTGCTCCAAGGACGGCGCCCTCGCGTTGCAGCGGGCCGAGGAGGCCGGCATCCCAACGGTGGTGGTTGCCCTCGACGATCCCTCGCAGCGCGAGGACCGCGACGCACGGCTGAACGGCGTCATCAGCCGCATGGACCCTGACCTCATCGTGATGGCTGGCTGGATGAGCATCGTCACCGGGGTGTTTCTCAATCGCTTTCCGGACATGGTGATCAACCTGCACCCGTCGCTGCTGCCGTCATTCCCGGGGCTCCACGCCATTGAGCAGGCACTTGAGTGGGGCGTGCGCGTCACTGGCGTGACTGTGCACTTGGCCGAGGAGACGGTGGATGGCGGTCCGCCAGTGCTGCAGGAGCCGGTACCGGTGCGGGGCGACGACACGGTGGACACCCTGAGCGCCCGTATCCACGACGTCGAGCACCGCGTGCTGACGCGTGCAGTCATCCTGTACTCCGAGGGGCGTGTCCGGCGCGATGCCGCCGACCCCCGCCACATGATCGTAAGCGACGAGGGAGGTTCCTGAGGTGGCCGCACGACGCGCCCTGCTGTCGGTATCCGACAAGACCGGTCTGGTTGACCTGGCACGAGGCCTTTCGGAGGCGGGCGTGCAGCTCATCTCGACGGGCGGCACGGCCAAGGCCCTGCGCGATGCCGGGCTCACCGTGATGGACGTGAGCGAGGTCACCGGGCACCCCGAGATAATGGGCGGCCGCGTAAAGACACTGCACCCCAAGGTGCATGGCGGCATCCTCGCCCGTGCCGACCATGACGGCGACGCCGCAGATATGGCGGCCAACGGCATTGAGGCCATCGACATGGTGGTGGTCAACCTCTATCCATTTGAGGAAGCCGCGGCAAAGCCCGACCTCACACGCGCCGACGTGGTGGAGGAGATCGACATCGGTGGCCCGGCCATGGTGCGGGCATCGGCCAAGAACCACGACCGCGTGGCGATCGTCACCGATCCCTCGCAATACGACGCCGTGCTGGCCGAGGTGGCGACCGGCAACTGGGTGGGCCAAGACACCCGCCGTGCGCTGGCTGCCGCAGCATTCCGTAAGACCGCCGCCTACGACACCGCCATTGCGGCGTGGATGGCAGCAGAGGGAAACCCCGACGAGAGCTTCCCCGACCGCTTCACCATCGGCTTCAAGAAGGAACTGGAGTGCAGTTACGGCGAGAACCCGCACCAGCGCGGCGCCTACTACCGCCAGATCGGCGCACCCCAGCACCTGCTGGGCGGCGTGAAGGTGCTGCACGGCAAGCCGCTGTCGTACAACAACCTGCTCGACGTTGACGCGGGGCGCGGGCTGGTGGCCGAGTTCGACGACCCGGCCGTGGTGATCGTGAAGCACAACAACCCATGCGGGGTATCGCTGGGCGACGACCTGGCGAGCGCCTACCTGCGCGCCAAGGCGTGTGACCCCGTGTCGGCCTTCGGCGGCGTGTACGCGGTCAACCGCACGGTGGACCTGGCACTGGCCGAGCACCTGGCTGAGATGTTCGTCGAGGTGCTGTGGGCGCCGGCGTATGACGCGGACGCCCTTGAGGTGCTTACCCGCAAGCCCAACGTGCGCCTGCTTGAGACCGGCGAGCGTGTGCGCCCCGGTAACCCGGGCGAGCCCGTGTACCGGCGTGTGATGGGTGGCGTGCTGGTGCAGGACCCGGATGAGGGTCACGAGGGCCGCGACACCATGCAGTGCGTTACCCAGCGCGAGCCCACCGACCAGGAGTGGGTTGATCTGGTGTTTGCGTGGAAGGTGTCGAAGCACGTAAAGAGCAACGCCATCGTGTTCGCCAAGGACGGCGCCACGGTGGGTATCGGTGCGGGTCAGATGAGTCGGGTCGACAGCGTGCGCATCGCCACATCGAAGGCCGCTGAGAATGGCCTGCCCATTGAGGGCAGCGCCATGGCCAGCGACGCATTCTTCCCCTTCCCCGATGCGCCCGAGATGGCCATCGCCGGTGGTGCCACCGCCATCGCCCACCCCGGTGGGTCGATGCGTGACGACGAAGTGATCGCGGCCGTGAACGCCCTGGGAGCCGCGATGGTCACGACCGGGCGCAGGCACTTCCGGCACTGATCTGGTTCGTCGTCACCGGGATCCTCGCCCTTGCCTGTTGGGCGGGGGTGCTGCTGCACCCCGCGCGCCCGTGGGACCTGCGACCAGTTGACGCGGACGACCCCCCGGTGCCCGACCCGGACATCTGGCCGTCGGTGGGCGTGGTGGTTCCCGCGCGCAACGAGGCCGATTTGATCGGCCCCACGCTGGGCGCGCTCGACCAGCAGGACTACCCCGGTGAGATGTCGGTGGTCGTGGTGAGCGAGCGGTCATCTGACGCCACCGCCGATGTGGCGCGCGAGATGGCGAGGGTGGCGCGGCATGGCATCGAGGTGATCGAAGGCGCGCCGCTGCCCGATGGATGGGTGGGCAAGGTGTGGGGCATGGATCAGGGCATCCGTCTGCACCGCGAGACGACTGCCCCGGAGTGGTTGCTGCTCACCGATGCCGACATCCACCACACACACGACTCACTGCGCGCGCTGATGGCCGACGCCCTTGCCGGCGGGCTGGCTCTCAACAGTCGAATGGCGCGGTTGCGCTGCACGTCGCTGGCGGAGCGGCTGCTCATCCCGCCGTTCGTGCTCTTCTTCTTTCTGCTCTACCCCATGCGGTGGGCCAACCGCGCCGGGTCGCGCACGGCATCGGCGGCCGGGGGATGCATCTTGGTTCGGGCCGATGCGCTGGCCGCTGCTGGCGGAATGGATGCCGTGCGCGGGGCGCTCATCGACGACCTGTCGGTGGCACGCATGATCAAGCGCGGGGCGGGCTTGCCCACCCGCCTGGCGCTCAGCCGGGAGCGGGTGACCAGCGCGCGGGCCTACGACGACCTCGGGTCGGTGTGGCACATGGTGCGCCGAAGCGCATTCACGCAACTGCGGCGATCGTGGCCCCTGCTCATCGCAGTGCTGGTGGTATTGCTCATCATGTTCGCCGGGTCGGTGGTGGCCCTCATCGCCGGAATCGTGGGCGTGGCAGGTGGCGGGGGTGCTGCCGCATGGTGGGCACTGGGCGTGGGCGCCGCCGGATGGATCGCAATGGCGGTGGCAGCCACGCCCGTCACCCGGGAGTTCGGCCTGTCCGGTGCCTGGCGCCTTGCGCTCCCGGTGAGCGGCCTGCTGTACGGGGCGATGACGCTCGACTCCGCGCTGCGGGGACCGCGCGGTGGTGGCTGGCGATGACCACGGTCTAGCCTCATGGCCGTGATCCGCCCACGCATCATCACCGCCGCCGTACTGGCTGCGTTGGCTCTGGCCTCGCCGGCGATCGGCGACATTCCGGCCGGGGTACCCGACGCGCTCTCGCCCGACCCCGTGGTGCGTGGGGCGCTCATCGCCATGCCCGCCGTGTGGAACGTGCAGGTGACCGCGCACCTCACCGGGTTGCGGTTGCGCAGTGGCACTGTGATCTCGCTGCCCCCCGAGGCGCGGGAGGTGCGAAAGGAGGGCACCGCCTTTGCCGTCACCCCCGACGGCTATCTGGTGAGTGCCCACCATGTGATCTCCCCCAGCCCGTCGGAGATCGCCGCCACCGCATATCTGGAGAAGATCGCCCTGCGCGGGCAGCCGCACTCGGAGCAGATCGCGGCTGACTGGGTAAAGCGCAATGGCGTGACTCCGGTGGGGCTCATGCAGCTGGAGCGGGTGGTGCGCCCGGCCGCTGCCGGCCCCGGTGCAGCCCGCAACAATGGGGCATCGGTGCGCCTGGTGGCCACCGACCGCACACGCGACATCGCCATCATCCGCGTGCCGGGCGTGGCTGACGCACCGTCAATCGGTTTGGACCGCGGGGCGGACGTAGGCACGCCTGTTGCCAGCCTGGGATTTGGCAGCACCGACCCATTCGCAGCACCGCAGCACGGCGCGCTGGTGCCGTCGGTGCGCACCGGAGTCATCGGTGAGACCGGCCACCCCGACAAGCAGCCCACCCGGTACCTCACCATCATCACCAATCCCGTTCAGATGGGCGACTCCGGCGGGCCGGTGGTAGACGCCAATGGCCACGCCCGCGGTGTGGTGCTCATCAAGCGGAAGGCCGGCGGTGGCGCCATGGCTCCCACCGACGAGATTCTGCGGGTGCTGGACGGTGCCGGAGTGCGCCCATGGGAGGGCCGCACCCAGACGGCATACCGCGCAGCGCTCGCACGGGTGCAGCGGTTTGATCTGGACGGGGCAAAGGCCGACTTCCGCCGGACGCTGGCCAGTGACCCGTCGCATGGCCTTGCGGCCTATGAGATACAGCAGGTCGATGCCCTCCGCACGGCCCACGTGGCGCTGGCTGGCGAGCCGAGGGCACAGGGCGGGTTGCTGGTAATCGGTGTGACCGCGCTGGTGGTGGCGGGGCTGCTCGCCGTGCTGCTGTGGAAGGCCGTCAACCGCATGCCCGGCGTACTGGGCCCACGCGACCGCAAGGCACCCTTTGATCAGGACGGCCCGCACGACGACCCCGACGACCCGCGCAACCTGATCTGACCCGGCACACGCCGCGCGCGCCGAGGGGCTCGAGGTGGTCGTTCCGGCCTAGGCGAGAAACATCCAGAAGATGATGATGGTCGCCGCGACGTAGCCGCCGATTCCAACCATCATCAGCCGCTGGTCGGACCGCACGATGTCCTTCACTGGTTCGCCGCGCGCCACCATGCGTGACGACCACACGGCCGTGCTCAGGCCGAGCAACGAGAGCGCCAGTGCCGGGAGGAAGAGCGCATCGACGAGCGTGAAGTAGTTGACGTTGGGAATCTCGCCATCGGTCACCCACTTGATGGCGATGATGGTGAGCAACGCGGTGAGTCCCATTGCGAAACGGCTGTCCACATGCGTTGGGTTAATCAGGAACACCAGCGCCGCGCAGACCACGACGATGAGCATCGGCAGGAAGATCTTGAGCGCGTACGGCACTACCGGCCGCGTGATGGGGATGGACACCGTGATGCGGGAGTACGGAACCGCCCGAGCAAGGTCGGTGTTGCCGAACGTGGTGGTGTAGGGCACGTCGGCCACCGTGAATGTGGGCGTGCCGACGGAATATCCGGAGAGCTCGACATCAGGTGCCACCGCCACGGCGCTGCGATCCGCAACGAACACCAGATTCTCGGCATCCTGCTGGCCACTCTCCATCATCACGACAAGTTGCTGAGTGGAGAATGGGTATGCCTGCAATTGGAAGTCGGTATTGAAGCGCGACTGGTAGCGGGCGAGGGAGTACCACGAGCCATCGCGCAGTCGCTTCGGCGTGCTCGCACTCGGCGTGACGATGGTTCCCCACGCCTCGGACTGGTTCATCAACTCAATTGAGGCCGCCGGATCGAGACTTCTGGGGCCCTTCCACCGGAACCACACGAAGAAGTCCGTCACGAACGAGTTGGCATCGAGGTCAACGTCCTGAACGTTGGTGACGTAGATGCCGGTATGCACCGGGATGGGTGCGGCTGCGGTTGCGGCACCCGCGCCGCCCGCCAGCACCAATGCCAATGCCGCGAGGATGACCACCAGCAGACGGGGGGCGATGCGCATGCGCCTATTCTTGCTGACGCCCGCCAAGATGGTCCGCGAGGAACAGCTCGATGGCCCGGTAGGCGCGCATGCGGTTTTCGGGCTTCACGAATCCGTGGCCCTCATCGTCGGCAACGATGTACTCCACCTCGACGCCACGATCCTTCAGCGCAGCCACGATCTGGTCGCTCTCCTGCTTGGTCACGCGCGGGTCGTTGGCACCCTGAATGACCATGAGTGGCGTGGTGATCTCGTCGACCAGGCGAAGCGGTGACCGCTGCCACATGTCGTCGTGCTCCTCCTGCACCTCGGGGTCGCCCACAAATCGGTACCAGGTGCTCTGCAGAAACGGCCGCCAGTAGGCGGGAAACGAGCGGATGAGCGTGACCAGGCTCGAGGGCCCCACGTACGAGATGGCGGCCTTGAATACGTCGGGCGTAAACGTGACTCCCACCAGCGTGGCGTAGCCACCGTACGAGCCGCCATAGATGGCGAGGCGGTCCGGGTCGGCGATGCCCTCGGCCACGGCCCAGTTGACGGCATCAATCAGGTCGTCGTGCATCTTGCCGGCGAACTCGCGCTCGGCCGCGTGCATGAAGTGCTTGCCAAAGCCGGTGGAGCCGCGGTAGTTCACCTGCAGTACGGCGTAGCCACGGTTGGCCAGAAACTGCGCCTCGGCGTCGTAGCCCCACGAGTCGCGGCTCCACGGGCCACCGTGCACCACCAGCACCAGCGGCAGGTCAATCGGGTCGAGCCCCTTGGGAACAGTGAGGTACGAGTACAGCGTGTGGTCGTCGCGCG
>JBMOGE010000015.1:0-32152 GCA_049318525.1 Miltoncostaeaceae bacterium | reverse complement strand
GTCGACGAGATCCAGACCGGCATGTCGCGCACCGGGCCGCTGTACGCCTATCAGGACGCGGGCATTGAGCCCGACGTCATGTGTCTGGCCAAGAGTCTCGGCGGCGGGTTCCCAATTGGGGCCGTCACGGCAAGGCCGGGTATTGACGCGGTATTCCAGCCCGGTGATCACGGGTCGACGTTCGCTGGCAGCCCGCTCGCATGCGCGTCAGCACTGGCCGCCGCCAAGGTGCTGAGTGACCCGGCGTTGCAGCAGCATGTACGCACTGAGGGGGCGTGCTTCCTTGCCGGCCTTCAGGGCCTGGTGGACGACGGCCTGGCGATTGAGGCGCGTGGTCGTGGCCTGATGTGCGCAATCGAGATTGCTGAGCCTCGCGGGGCCGACGTGGTGCTGGCGATGCTGGAGCGTGGATTCCTGGTGAATAACACCAGCGCCACCACCGTCAGGTTCCTGCCACCGCTGGTGATTACAGGCGATGAACTCTCAAATGCGCTGAGCGCCTTGCGGGACGTCCTCGGCGAGTCGTAGCATCACCTCCAACGCTGAAGGGAGGTGGTCCAAATAAACGTTGACCATAGTTGCGCAGGTGGCGGTAGCTAGGGAGCGACTCCCCTGATGAGCAGCTGCAGCCGGGGGGCCGAGCAACCTCGCTCCCTCGCAACTCCACTGCCGTCACCGTCCTGAGGGCCTGGGCGCGGACCATTCCGCACCCAGGCCCTCACGCTTTTTGCCGGGCCTCTCACGTCCGTCACCCCTCGCGCGCCTCGTGACACAGCGACTGACCCCCACCGGGGACTGACCCCAACCGCGCGACTTCCGCCACCCCCCGCGCGACTTCTGAGGTGGGGACTGTCCCCGCCCGGAGGCCCACCCCCACACGACATCTGGCTTCGGAACTGGCTTTCGTGCGGGTCATCACCCCCCGCGCGACTCTTGACACAGCGACTGACCCCCACCGGGGACTGACCCCCACCGGGGACTGACCCCGTGGGCGGTAGTCATCACCCGCGCTGATGGCGAGGCCGTCGCGCGATGCGATGGTGATCTGCTCGGCGGCATGGGGCATGAGGGGGCCAGCGTACCCTCGTGGAGCGCCTATCCCGGGGTGCCGCCTTTGCTAGCGTCCTGCGGCTTATGCAGCCACTTTCCAACGTCCTGCCGCCCTCCGCGGCCACCACTGCCGACGGCCATCTGTCCATCGGCGGATGCGACCTGGTCGCGCTGGCCGAGGAGCACGGAACCCCGCTTGTGGTTTACGACGCCGGGGCGCTTCGCGACACGATGCAGCGCTACTTGCAGGCATTTCGTGCACACGACCCGCACGCCGAGGTGATCTACGCCAGCAAGGCCTTCTGGGCCCAGGCGGTGCTTCGCATGGTGCACGAGGAGGACCTGCGTGTTGACGTGGCCTCGGGCGGCGAGTTGTTCATGGCCCTGCACGCGGGGTTTCCGCCGCAGAAGATCGTGATGCACGGCAATGCGAAGGATGCGAAGGAGATCAATGAGGCCCTCGAAGCCCGCGTGGGGCTACTGGTGTGCGACAGCCTCGATGAGATTTCCCTGCTCAACCGCATCGCCGGAGAGCGTGACGTGGTGCAGGACGTGCTCATTCGCGTGACCCCGGGCGTCAAGCCCTCCACCCACGAGTACATCTCCACCGGTCAGCTCGACAGCAAGTTCGGCTTCTCGCTTGAGGGTGGCCTCGCCGCCGCCGCGGTGGCCGCCTGCCGCGCCGCCACGCACGTGAACATCGTGGGCCTGCACTGCCACATCGGATCCCAGATCTTCGAGATCGGTGCGTACCCGGTGGCCGCGCAACTGCTCGCCGCGTTCGTGAAGGAGGTCGGCCGCGAGGGCCTGGACATCATGGACATGGGCGGTGGTCTGGGTATCGCATACGGCCGCGCCGACGATCCGCCGTCGGTGGAGGAGTACGCCGACACGGTCATGGACGCCGTATTTTCGGAGTGGGACGCCGCTGGCCTGGAGCGTCCGCGCGTGATGGTGGAGCCCGGCCGCAGCATTGTGGGCCGCGCAGGTGTCACCGTGTACCGCGTGACCGGTACCAAGGACATCCCCGGCGTGCGTCGCTACGTGGCGGTGGATGGCGGCATGAGCGATCTCATGCGCCCCATGCTCTACGGCGCGGTATATGAGGCCATCCTTCCCGAGCGTCCTGAGGCTGAGTCCACCGACGGCATTCGGCTTGTGGGCAAGCACTGCGAAAGCGGTGACGTGCTGATCAAGGAGATCGACCTGCCGCACCTCGAGGCCGGCAATCTGGTGTGCCTCCCCGCCACCGGCGCCTACGGTGTGGCAATGGCCAGCAACTACAACGGCGTCACCCGCCCCGCCGTGGTGTTTGTCGACAATGGTGAGGCCACCGTGGTGGTGCGCCGCGAGACCTACGGCGAGCTCGTCTCGAGGGATGCATGAGCGACATCGTGCGTATCGGCATGCTGGGCGGCGGCACGGTGGGGCAGGGCGTGGCGCGAATCATCCGCGACACCGCCGACACCATTGAGCGCGCAACCGGCCACCGCATCGAGATGGGCCCCGTGCTGGTGCGTGATGCCTCGCTGGACCGCCCCGGTATCGACGCGTCATCCATCACCACCGACCCGCAGGCCGTGCTGGGTAACCCTGACGTGGACATCATCATCGAGGTGATGGGCGGTGTGGAGCCCACCCGCGAGTGGCTCATTCAGGCGCTTCGCAGCGGCACCTCTGTGGTGACCGCCAACAAGCAACTGCTGGCACGGCATGCCCCTGAGCTTCTGGCCGCAGCCGAAGAGGGTGGCAGCGAACTGCGGTTTGAGGCGTCGGTGTGCGCTGCCATCCCCGTCATCAAGGTGCTGCGCGAGTCGCTGCTGGCCGCCGAGATCGAGTCGGTTATGGGCATCGTCAACGGCACCACCAACTACATCCTCACCGAGATGCGTCGGAGCGGCATGGCCTATGCCGACGCGCTCACGCAGGCGCAGGATCTGGGCTACGCCGAGGCCGATCCCACTGAAGATGTGGGAGGCGGCGACGCGGCGGCCAAGATGGCCATCCTGTCGTCCATTGCGTTTCACACCCGCGTGTTGATTGATGACGTGCCCCATGTGGGCATCGATCAGCTGCAGGGCGATGACGTTGACATCGCCCACGAGCTCGGGTTCGTCACCAAGCTGCTGGGTGTCGCGCGCCTTGTTGACGGTGCGGTGTCGGTGCGCGTGCACCCGGCGCTCGTGCCCGGCGACCACCCGCTGGCCGCCATCAACGGCGCCGACAACGCGGTGCTTCTCGAGTCGTCGATGGTGCGCCAGATCATGCTCGTGGGCCCCGGTGCCGGCGGTACCGAGACGGCCTCGGCAGTGGTGAGCGACGTGCTGTCCATCCTTGGCAGTAACCCCGGATCATTTCTGGGCGGCGCGCTGGTGGATGCCGGGCGCCCGATGGCACAGGAGGGGTCGCTCGAGAGCGCCTTCTACTTGCGCATCGACGTTGCCGACAAGCCGGGCGTGCTCGCCCGCGTGTCGTCGGTGCTCAGCGACAGCGGGGTATCGATACTTACGGTGCTGCAGCGCGGTGAGGGCGAGGCCGCGCGCCTGGTGATGATCCTGCACCGCGGACCGGAGTCGCGGGTGACCGAGGCCTTGGCTGCCCTGCGCGCCCTGCCCGAGGTGCGTGACGAGCCCGTGCTCATCCACGTGGTGGGTGACGGGCAGGCATCTGCGTGATCACCGTGCAGCGCAACCTGCCGCTTATCGAGCGTTACCGCGAGTATCTGCCAGTGAGTGACGCCACGCCGGTCATCAGCATGGGCGAGGGCTCAACTCCACTGGTGCCGCTCGCCAAGCTCTCGGCCTGTCTTGATCTCGACATCCACGTGAAGTTGGAGGGGCTCAACCCCACCGGCTCATTCAAGGACCGGGGCATGACGCTTGCCATCTCCAAGGCAGTTGAGGACGGCGCCACTGCCGTCATCTGCGCGAGCACCGGCAATACCTCCGCTGCCGCAGCCGCCTACGCCGCCCGCGCCGGCCTCACCTGCGCGGTCATCATCCCTGGCGGCCAGATCGCGCTGGGCAAATTGGCGCAGGCGCTTATCTACGGTGCCAAGGTGCTGGCAATTGATGGAAACTTCGACGATGCCCTGCGCCTGGTTCGTGAGATGAGCGACACGCACCCCATCGCTCTGGTCAACTCACTCAACCCATATCGCCTGGAGGGCCAGAAGACCGGAGCCTTCGAGGTGATTGACGCCTTGGGCGACGCCCCCGACGTGCTGTGCATCCCGGTGGGCAACGCCGGCAACATCTCGGCGTACTGGATGGGCTTTCAGCAATTTCACGGTCTGGGTAAGGCGCAGCGCCTTCCTCGCCTCATGGGGTTTCAGGCGGCTGGCTCGGCCCCGCTCGTGACTGGCGCGGTGGTGACGAACCCCGACACCGTGGCAACGGCCATTCGCATTGGCGACCCGGTGCGCGGCGATCAGGCGATGGATGCCATGCGCGACTCCGGTGGCCAGGTGGACAGCGTCACCGACGATGAGATTCTCGCCGCGTACCGCATGCTGGCCGCAAGCGAGGGCGTGTTCTGCGAACCGTCGTCGGCCGCGAGCGTGGCGGGTCTCATCAAGGCCCATGCCGCCGGCAGGCTGACGGCGGGTGAGCGCGTGGTGTGTGTGCTTACCGGCAACGGCCTGAAAGACCCCGACACGGCAATCGCCCAGAGCGGGCAGGTCATCGACATCCCGGCCAGCTTCGCCGCCGCCGAGCAGGCGCTGTATGGCTGATCAGGAAGTGCTCACCATCGTGGCCCCGGCGACATCCGCCAACCTGGGCCCGGGCTTCGACGTGCTGGCACTGGCCATCGACTTGTCAAACGAGGTGCTCATCGTGCGCCGCGATGGCCCGCTCGTGGTGCACGTGAGTGGCGAGGGCGCAGGCGAGGTGCCCGAGAACGCCGACAACCTCTTCTGCAGGGCGCTTGCCAGCGGCATCGACAGCCTTGACGGCCTTGAGATCACCTGCCACAACCGCATCCCGTTTGGACGCGGCCTCGGATCATCCGCCGCCGCTGTGTGCGCCGGCCTGGTGGCCGCCAATGCTCTGGGGCACCTTCGCTGGTCGCCCAGCGACATCCTGGCCCGCGCAATCGAGTTTGAGGGGCACGGCGACAATGCCGCTGCCTGTCTGGATGGCGGCATCACCGCACTTGTGCCGGGCCCGCGTGCACTGCGCGTACAGCCGCCCGACGGCCTTGCGCTCGTGGTGGTCATCCCCGAGGTGAAGGTATTCACGGATGAGGCCCGCGGTGCGATGCCCCAACAGGTGCCCATTGCCGATGCGGCCAACGGCATCTCTGCCACCGCCGGGCTGCTGCTCACGCTTGAGCGCGGCTACCTCGATGAGATCCCGGAGTTCCTCATGCAGGACCGCCTTCATGAGCCATTCCGGGGTCCATTGTGCCCGGGCCTCGATGCGCTGAAGGCATTGACGACCACGGGACTCTTAGGCGTGACCGTGTCGGGCTCAGGCCCCAGCATGTTGCTGTGGGTTGAGGCCCTGAAGGCGAGCGATGTGGCGGCCGCCGCGCGCGAGGCGCTGGCCGGTGCCGGTGTGGCTGCTGAGGTACGCGTGGAGCGCGTGGCCCCCACGGGTATCCGTGCCCGCTGGGAGGGCCTGGAGGACACCCGGCTTTCCCGCACGCCTGGCTGACCCTCTTCGAACGTGATGTATGCGTGCCCCGCCGGGTGGGGCGTGACTACGCGGCGATGAGGGCGAAGGGCTGCTCGGCTGGCTGCCACAGCATCCAGGCGTTGCCGTCGTGGTCGTGGAACTCTGCCCACACACCGGCCTCGGTGTTGAGGTGGCGCACCGTGATGGTGACGTCGATGCCGGCGTACGCCAGGCGTTCAACGGCCTCCAGCATGTCGCGCACCTGAAGCGCCCCGCCGTGGGTGGAACCGGCCCGGTGTTGATCCGACGCGGACACCAGGATGATGGCCGCCCCACCACCGGGAGCCGTCATGTGCAGTTCACGTCCGCGCTCAGTGGTGGTGCGGTCGCTGATGACCGAGAACCCAAGTACGTCCCGATACAGACCTACAGCCCGGTCGTGATTGGTGACCGGGACGGTGATGCTCGCGATGCGCGAGACGGCCATGAACGGAACCGTAAGCCCGAATGACCACTTTCGGGCTCCAGCGTTTCACTGGGGTTACGTCGCTACAGCCCCGGGGTGCCCTGGTTGAGGTAGTCGAGGATTGCCCCATCGGTCATCTGCTCCACCGGGGCGTTGTCGTCGGTGAGCACCTGTCCGCCTCCCGGTGACACAAAGTGCAGTAGGTCACCAAGCTTGTGCGCGGCGGGCGACCCGGCGCCAGAGGCGGCCGCGAGTGCGGCCTTTGCGCGCACGGCGGCGGCGGGGTCGTTAAAGCCGATGAGCACGCTGTTGAACTCTTCGTAGCGTGCCTCCATTACGGCGGGAAATACGGTGCGCATGGTGGCGCCGATGGCCCGCACCACCTCATCGTCACCCGGCGGCGCACCCACGTTGATGGCCACCACGCCGGTGGGGGTGAGCCGGTCGCGGGTCTGCTGGAAGAACTCCACGGTGGCCAGGTGAAAGGGGATGTACGGCTGGCGGTAGGCATCCACCACGATGGCCGCAAATGGCCCGCGGTCACCCGAGAGCCAGAAGCGTGCATCGGCCTCGTGCACGGTGAGGTTGGGGCCATCCATGTCGAGGTACTTCGACCCCACCTCGCTCACCAGGGGGTCGATCTCTACGCCGTCTACTGGCACCTTGGGCCAGATCATGCGGTATGCCCGGGCAATGCTGCCGCCGGCATTCCCCAGAATGGCGAGGCGCCCCTCGGGGCTGCCAGTAATGACGGGCAGCGCCGTGAAGGCATCCCAGTAGCCACCGGTCAGGGCCGAGCGGCTTGCGGGCAGCACTGAGTGCAGGGCCCAGCCCTCGTTGAGCCTGAGAATGCGCTCACCGCGTGGCGTCTGCGACACCTGCACAAACTGGTACGGCGACTCGCCCTCAAACAGCACCGTCTCGCCCGGAGCATCCTTGATTGACCCAGCCGGTACGGCGAGCAATGCGAGGATGACGATGGGGGCAACCACGGCCCGCATGCCGATGAGCGGCACGGCTGCCAGCGCCAGGACCCCGGCGATGAGGATGAGCGTGAGCCGGGTGCCAATGGCGGGGATGAGCACCAGCACCGGCAGGAACGTGCCGAGAATGCTCCCCACCGTGGATATCGCATACAGGCGTCCCGACACCGAACCCGCGGTCTCCACAGTGGTCACCGACAGGCGAATTGCCCACGGGGCAACCATTCCGAGCAGCGTGATGGGCACCAGGAACATGAGCATGGTGCCCACGAACGACGCCACAAACGCACCCGCCGAGAGGTCGGCAAACGCCGATTGTGCAGCGCTGAAGATTGGCGTGAGGGCGATGGGAAGGATGGCCAGCGACGCCGCGGCGACGACGACCGTGATGCCAAGCGCCCGTTCGGTGGGATACCGGTCGGCCAGCTTGCCGCCCAGCCAGTAGCCCAGCGACAGGTACAAAAGGGTGAGCCCGATGACGTTGGCCCACACGAGGTTGCTTGCGCCAAACCACGGTGCCAGCAGGCGTGCACCGGTCAGCTCGGCCGCCAGCGTCGCGCCGCCGGCGACGAATACGAGCAGGGGAATGCGGAGGCGGGCCAGCACGGGTACAACCGTAGCCATGCGCGGGCCTCCGCTCCTCGTTGTCGGCGCATTCGTGTTTGCGCCCGCAAGCGCACTGATGCACACGGGGTGTGCCACGCAGCATCTGACCTGGATGCCGGCAACCACCACAGTGACGCCCTTGGGCACCCGGTCATCACAGTGGTGGTACGTGGGTGGCGCCCTGGTGTACATCCTCGCGATCACCCTCAAAGAGGTCGGCCGAGGGCCGGTGCGGGATGCTGCAGGCCGAGAACGTGTGACGATCGGCCACAAACCGGCCCCGCGGCGGGCTGGTAGCCTCGAACACAGCCAATGGCAAGCCCCGGAGGGCACTGAGTGAAGCTTTTCATCGACACCGCCAGCCTGCAGGACATCGAGGAGATCGCCTCCTGGGGCGTCCTCGCCGGAGTGACCACCAACCCGACGCTGCTCTCGCAGGTTGAGGGCGATGAGGATTCCATCTACCGCCGCATCTGCGAGCTGGTTGACGGGCCCATCTCAGCCGAGGTCGTGGCCAACGATGTGCCCACCATGATCTCCGAGGGTAAGCGGCTCGCCGCCATCCACCCGAACATCGTGGTGAAGCTGCCCACCTGTGCTGAGGGCCTCGCCGCCACCTCGGCACTGGCCAAGGACGGCATCCGCGTCAACATGACGCTGTGCTTCACGGCCAGCCAGGCGATGCTCGCCGCATCGGCCGGCGCGGCATTTGTGTCGCCGTTCCTCGGGCGCTACGACGACATCTCCGAGGACGGCCTCGGCCACCTCGGGGAGATCGTCGAGTGCTTTGCCAACTCGCTGTACGAGACCGAGGTGCTGGCGGCGTCGATCCGCAGCCCGCTCCACGTGATGGAGGCAGCGCAGATCGGTGCGGACATCGCCACCATCCCACCCAAGGTCTTCCATCAGATGCTGAAGCACCCGCTCACCGGGAGTGGCATCGACCAGTTCAACAAGGATCACGCCGGTCGGCTCGCCAAGCAGGGCGCATGAGCACGAACGACGTGCCCGTGCGGGTGCCCGAGTCGCTTGAGGGGCACCGCATCGTTCCGGCCACGGACTTCCTCAGGGTTGTGGAGCAGGCCGCGCTGGCATCGGCCCGCTGGGTGGGGCAGGGAAACCCCCACGCCGCTGACGGCGCCGCGGTTGACGCCATGCGCAAGGAGTTCAGCGCCATGCCCATTACGGGCACGGTCATCATTGGCGAGGGCGAGAAGGATGAGGCCCCCGAGCTGTACGTGGGTGAGGTGCTCGGCACGGGCGGCATGCCGTGCGAGATCGCTGTTGACCCGCTTGAGGGCACCGACCTTGTGTCCCGGGGCGACGCCGGCGCCATCGCCGTGTGCGTCATCGGTGCACCAGGCGGCGTCATGGCCGCTCCCGACATGTACATGCAGAAGCTGTGCGTGGGTGCTGGCGCGAAGGGCCGCGTGGATATCGCCGCACCCATCGCTGACACGCTCGATGTGGTGGCCCGCTGCTACGACCGCCGCGTGCGCGACCTGTCGGTCATCGTGCTCGACCGCCCCCGTCACGAGGAATTGATCGAGGAGATCCGCGGCCTCGGGGCCCGTATCAAGCTCATCCCCGACGGTGACATCACCGCCAGCATGTCGGCCGCCGTACGTGGCACCGGCGACCACCTGTACCTGGGTATCGGCGGGTCCACCGAGGGCGTCATCACCGCCGCCGCACTTGAGTGTCTCGGCGGAGAGATCCAGGCACGCATGTGGCCCAAGGACGATGCCCAACTGGAGCGCCTCAAGCCATTCGGCCTCGAGGACACCACCCGGGTGCTTACCGCCCGCGATCTGGCGCCCGACCCGCTGTACGTACTTGCCACCGGAGTCACCGACGGCTACCTGCTGAAGGGCGTGCGCTACTTCAGCGACGGCGCCCGCACGCACTCCATCCTCATGGACCTGCGTGAGCGCACGGTGCGCTTTGTCGATACCGTCCACATGTTCAGCCGCACACCGCTTCGGGAGATCCGCCTGTGAGTGACGACATGCCGCCCGAGAACCCATTCGGTTTCGCGTTTGGCGAGGATGCATCCGAGGAGTTCAAGGAGCGCCTCAAAGAGATGATGCGCGCACAGCGTGAGGCCATGGAAGAGGTGCAGGCCGAGGGCGGCGGGCAGATCGCCCCGGTTGAGCGCTTCCAGATCATCACGCTGGCCGTGCAGATGGCCGCCGCGGGGCTCAGCACCATGAAGCCGGTCGACAACGTGGACGACGCCGCTGACGCCATGGGGATCATGTTCGCCCGGGCGATGGCTGCGCTGCAGGGGAGTATTCGCCCGCACGACTGACGGATGCGTCATGCGTCACGGGTGGGTGCGCAAATCGCCACATCCCGCGCGCCACGCATTACGACGATGGGGCCAGCCTTGAGGCATGGCTCATCCGCTCCGCATTGACCTGATCGCACGCCCCGTGGGGGCGCTTCGCAGGGGCGATGGAATGGTCATCGCCGAGCGCACCTACGTGGCGGAGGGGGCGCTGTCGCGGCTGGTCGGGATGCTCGGCACGCCCGACCCGGGGGGTGATGAGGCTCTGGTGCTGGCGCCCTGCCGGGCGGTTCACGGAATGGGCCTGCGGGCACGCATCGGTGCGGCATTTGTCGATGCGCACGGCACGGTGCTGCGGGTGGTTGATCCCCTCCCGTGGCGTGGCGCGTCGGCGAGGGGCGCCCGGGTGGTGCTGGAGGCGCGCACTGGGGTGCTGGCCGCGTTGCGCCCCGGCGACACGGTCTGGATGCCCGGATGCAACGTTTTCCCGCTCGCAGGGACATTGCGCGCGGGAGAGGGGGGAGCATGTGCCCACCCCACGCGTTTACCGGTCACTCAGGGCACCAGGCCCTGGGGAACTGACCGGAAGGAGATGCAATGACCACCGAGATCAGCGAGCGATCGGTGCTGCTGGTGGGGCCCCGCCCCGCATCGGGCAGTCTGCCCGCCGACCTGCAGGCCGATCGATTCAGAGTGCTGCTGGCGGCCGACCCCGAAGAGGTACGGGGCGCGCTTCGCAACTCATGCCCCAGCGCCGTCATCGTCGATCTGGACATGCCGGGGGCGGGCGGGCTGGATGCCGTGGGCATGATCCGTGACGGCGGCCCCGAGGAGCCCTGGGATTCGGCCATGCCGGTGCTCGGGGTATCCGGATCGCGCGAGCCCCACCGGGTGGTGCGAGCGCTCGAGCGGGGTGCGGACGAGGTTGTGGGAACCCCGTTCGCGTACGTCGAGCTGCTGGCGCGGCTGCGGGCGCTCATCCGACGCGCCGATGGCGAGTGGACCGCCGGCACGCTGCGGGTGGGCGTGCTCACCATCGACCGGCGTGCCAGGCGGGTCACGGTAAATGGCGATCCGCTCAGTCTCTCGGCCAAGGAGATGGGCCTGCTTACGGCTCTGGCCCGCGACCCGCGGCGGGTGGTGAGCAAGCACGAGCTGCTGCGCGACGTGTGGGGCTACGTCTCACCCGGCCGCACCCGCACGGTCGACAGCCATGCGTCGCGGCTGCGTCGCAAGCTGGCCGACGCCTCGGGTGGCGAGCGGTTCATCGTCAACGTGTGGGGGCTGGGCTATCGCCTGCTCGGGGACGATGCCTGAGACGGCCCGCGTCGTCGTCGACTCGGCGGTGGCGGGTGCGGCGGGGATCAGTGCGTGCGATCTGGTGGTGGTGGTCGCAACCCCTGATCGCCGCCGCAGTTCGCGGGCGGCTGGCCTCGACGCCGCCGTGGACGCCGTGGCGTCGGCTGCTCCGGGCGCGCTGGTGCTGGCTCGCCCGCCATGGGCCGACGGAGCGGCGGCCCCGCTCGCCGCGCTTGGCGTGCTGCTGGGGTGCGATGTGGTGTGGCTCCCATCCGGACTCGTGGAGGCCGGGTGGGCCACAGCCCTCATCGTCACGTGGAGCGCGCAGTCGCGGGGCGCGCAGTTGATGCGCCGTGCGCAGGTGGCTGTCGGGCTCGCGGCCCTGCCGGCATGTCGACTGCCCCGCATGCCGTGGGGGGTTGAGGCCGCGGCAATGCCTGCCGTCGGCGCCGATGCCCTTTCGCGCTGGTGCGATCGGGCATGGGTGCCGTGTGAGCGCTGCGAGTTGGGCGGTGGGGCGCCGGGCGGGTCATGCGCCCGGTGCGGTCACAGTGGAGTGACAGCGTGAGGATGCGCATGCCGGGACGTCGCCCCGTGATGTGGTTTGCGCTGGCCGCGCTGCTCGCGGTGGGTGCGATGGTGCTGATGAGCCGCACCGGATCTGCCTCGGGTGGGTCGGCGCACGTGGTGGTGGCCCGCACGGTCATCCCGGCGGGCACGCTGCTGGACGACGAGTTTGCCGCGCGCTCGCTGGCCATGGCTCCCGTGCCCGACGATTTGCGCCTTTCTGGGCTTCAGGCGAGCGCGTCAGGGGTTATTGGGCGGCGCACGGTGGCCCCGCTGGCCCCCGGCGAGCCGGTGACCGATGCCGTTATCGGCGGCGCGCCTGGCATTGGGCCGGCCCCGCTGCTTCCGGGGGAGCGCGCCGTGCCGGTGCCGCTTCGGGCGGCGGGAGGGCCAGTGGCCGCACCCCCGGGAGGGTCGCGGGTGGACGTAATCGCATCGGATGGCGAGGAGATGGCAGGGCGCACACGGGTGATCGTGTCGAACGCCGAGGTGCTGGCAGTGACCCCGTCGCTTGGTGCAGATGCGGCAGATGTCGCCGGCGGCCTTGTGCTGCGGCTGCGTATCGCCGATGCGCTTGAGGTGGCGCGCGCGCTCGACTTTGCCCGCGAGGTGCGTGTCATCGCCCGGCCTGCGGGTGAGGGGTGATGACCCTGGGCGGTATCGCCGTGGCCGGGGCGGTGGGCGGATGCGGTGCAACGACGGTGGCGGGCGGCGTGGCGCTGGCGCTGGCCGCTCTTGGGCAGGCGCCCACGGTGATCGGGATCGACGGCCACGGAGGCGGCCCGCACGTGCTGTGGGGCGTTCCCGTGGCACGAACCGTGGGGGATCTGTGGTCGGTGCGCGACGAGCTGGACGCCGCCCATGTTGCGCACATCGTTCACGCACACACCGATGCCTTGCGGCTGGTGTCCGGGCCTCCCACAGCCGCTGCCATGGCGGCGTGGAACGAGCAGCAGACCGGGCGCCTCGCGGCCGCACTCGTATCGGCAACCCCATGGGTCGCCGACGTTGGCCGCGGTGATGCCGACATGCAGCGGGCCCTGATCGCGCACGCGTCAGTCCTCGTGGTGGTGACGTCCCGATCGGTCATCGGCGCCAGCGCATGCGGGGCGGTGATTCAGTCGCACCGGGGCATGCGGGTAGTGGTGGTTGCCTCGGCGTTGCCTGGGCGACCCGGTGTATCACCGCGGGCGTTTCGCGCGCTGGCGCCTGCGGAGGTGGTGATCGGCCTTGCCGAAGACGCCCGCGGTGCAGAAGACGTCGGCGCATGCCGGCCACCGAAGGGGAGGGGTGGCATGGCGGCTGCGATCCGGGACCTTCTGGAGGCCACTGGTGCCTGACCCGCGCGAGGCAGCCCCTGTTGCGCTGGTGGAAGGCATCCGGGCGCAGATCGTGCGCGGCGGGGCCGTATCGCCGGGGGGTGCGACGCGGGAGGTGGTGGCCGCACTTGCCGAGGATGCCCTGGATGCGGGCCATCACATTCTCTCGTCTGAGGCACGACGCGAGATCGTCACGTCGGTTGTTGACGCGACCCTCGGTCTTGGTCCACTGGAGCCCCTGCTGCGTGATGCATCGGTAACAGAGGTGATGGTGAATGGGCCGTCTCGGGTGTGGGTTGAGCGGTCGGGGCGCATTGAGCCGGTGCCAAATCACTTTCAGGATGTCGAGCACCTGCTGCATGTGATCGACCGCATCATTGCGCCGCTGGGTCGCCGCCTTGATGAGGCCAGCCCCATGGTGGATGCCCGACTGCCAGATGGCTCGCGGGTGAATGCCGTGATGCCGCCACTCAGTCTCGATGGCCCGGTACTCACGATTCGTCGGTTCCCCGCTGACCCACTGTCGGGCGACGATCTGGTGGCGCTGGGGGCGATGTCGCCCGAGATGCTGGACGCCCTCCATCTGGCAGTGGCGGCGCGGCGCAACATCTTGGTCACCGGGGGCACGGGCAGCGGAAAGACCACAACGCTCGCCGCGATCTCTGCTGCCATTCCGGCCAGCGAGCGGGTTATCACGATCGAGGATGCCGCCGAACTGCGCCTGCCCCTTGCGCATGTGGTGCGGCTGGAGTCGCGTCCGGCCGGGGTGGAGGGGAGAGGGGCCATCCCCATAAGGGCGCTGGTGCGAAATGCACTGCGCATGCGCCCCGATCGCATCATCGTGGGTGAGGTACGCGGTGGCGAGGCGCTCGACATGATCTCGGCGCTCACCACCGGACATGAGGGATCGCTGTCCACCATCCACGCATCGTCTCCCGATGAAGCCCTGCGGCGCCTGGTGACGCTCTCGCTGATGGGCGACCTCGACCTGCCGTGGGTGGCGGTGGCCGACCAGGTTGCGAGCGCGGTGGATCTGGTGGTGCATCAGGCGCGTGATGCCTCGGGGGTGCGACGCACCGTGGAGATCGCCGAGGTGCGCCGTGGACCAGACGGCCCCCGCACACATCGTCTGTGCCGGTGGTGGCAGGACGATGGGCAGGGATGCTTCACCTGGAGTGCTGACGCCGGAGAGTGGCTCTCGGCTGTTGCGCGTGATGCGCGGCGCGGGCGCGTGGGGGAACCCGGGTGAGCGCCACCACCATGCTGTCGCAGGCGGCGGTTCGTCTTGGCCGCTCGGGGTGGTCGCTGGGGCGTGACGGGTTTGTGGGCGTTGTGGTGGCGACCGGGGTGGTAACCGCGGTGGTTCTGTGGGTTGTGCTGCGCAGCCCCATCGCACTGCTTGCGGGCCCAATCGCATGTGTGGTCACGTGGCGGTCGGTGCTCACTGCGGCCGATCACCGCCATGCGCGGCGGGTGGCCGACGCGATGCCGGGTGTCGCGCTGATGCTGGGCAGTGCCGTGGCGGCGGGCCTGTCGTTGCGACAGGCGATCGTGCGATCAGCCAGGGATACGCCCGATCCGCTGGGTACGCAGTTGCGCATGGTGGCGGCCGAGTTGGAGCTGGGCGGCCGGGTGGACGATGCGCTGGGTCGGTTGGCCGAGCGCATGCCCGACCCCGACCTGGCGCTACTGGTAACGGCCATTCTTGTGCAGCGGCGAACGGGGGGCGATCTGGCCCGCGCGCTCCGTGACATGTCGGCGCGGTTGGAGGACCGCCGCCGGCTGGCACGAGAGGTGCGTGGCGCAACGGCACAGGCCCGCGCCACGGCATGGATGGTTGCGTGCCTCCCGCTGCTCGGTGCGGCGCTGGCCGAGGCGGCATCTCCCGGCCTTCTCGCCCGCAGTCTTGGCAGCGGGCTGGGGGTGGGGATACTGGTGGTGTCGGTGGGCCTTCAGGGCACAGGAATCATCATCATCCGGCGCATCGCGGCGGTGCCTGCATGATCGCGCCACCAGCGCTCCTTGCGCTCGCCCCGGCCGTCGTCGCATTGGTGGTGGGCCTGCGGCTGCGCCGAGCCGATGCACCGGGGCGACGGGCGGCGCGCGCGGCTCACGCGGTGCCCCGGTTGATCATGGTGCTGGCGAGGGTGCCTGTGCCATCCGGCGTGAGGGGCGTGGTGCAGGGGAATGCGCCAGTGGCGACCGTGGAGGGTGCGGGGCTTCCCGGCGATCGGGGCGCCGCCACGGTGGTGCGTGCGCGGGCGGGCGGTGCCGTGGCCGGGGTTCTGCTGGGCGCGGCGCTCGCTGTCGTGGCGTTACCCCTTGTGGTCGCCGTGCCGGTGCTCGCACTCGCGGGCCGCGTACTGCCCGATCGGGTGATCGGCCGGATGGCGACCGCGAGGCGGCTGGCGATTGTTCAGGCCCTGCCGGACCTGCTCGACCTGATGGTGATCTGTGTGGAGTCGGGAATGGCGCTCGACCCCGCCCTGCGGCTCGCCGCCGCCCGGCTCGGCGGGCCGTTGGGCGATGAGATCGCCGTCATGCTCGATGCTCAGGCGCTGGGAACACCGCGCCGACAGGCCTACCGAGCGCTCGCGGGGCGAATTGGCTCGGATGACGTTGCGCGGCTCGTGGCATCGCTTCTGCAGGCCGAGGAACTCGGCACCCCTCTGGCCACAGCGCTCGCGGGGCAGGCCGAGGCGCTGCGTGCGACCCGCCGGCAGCTCGCCCGCGACCGTGCCGCGCGGGCAGCCCCGCGCATTCAGCTTGTGGTGGCGCTGGTGATGGTGCCGGGCGCGCTGCTTCTGGTGCTGGGAGTGATGCTGATCGAGTTGGCCGGCCAGATCGGTGTGGTGACGGGGGTATGAGACAGCGGGGATCCGTGGTGGTGGAGTACGCGGGCATCGTGGCGGTGATCGCCCTGGTGATGGCGGGGCTGCTGGTATCGCGGCCGGTGCACCTCGGGCGCCGGGCACCGGTTCGCCCGATTCCCGCCCTTGTGCGGCTCATCGAACGGCCACCCGCTCCGGTGATGCCGCGAACTCCGGCTCGCCCTCGACCGCCGCGCCCCAAGCGACCGCGTCCCAGTCGCCCACAACCGCCGGGGGTGCTGCTGCCCACGTGGGCAGCTGCAGGTGGGAGATGACCGATATCGTGAGCACGTGCAGTTGTCCCCGCTACGTGACGCCACCGCATGCCTGCGCTGCGGCGGCGCGTCCGATCTGCTGCTCGTTCCACACGACCGGCACGGCGGCCGGCCCGGTGAGGTGCGTGTGTGCACCTCGGCGGTATGTGGCATCGGGTTCACATGGCCTGTGCCGGGCGATGTCGCTGCCGCAGCAGCGGCTGGTGGGATGGGTGGCATCGGCGCCGTGGTGGCGTCACGCATGGCCGCGGCCTCGGTGGCACCGCTTGCCAATGCGCTTGGCCCGGGATCGCTCGTTGTTGATGTGGGTGCGGGCACGGGTCTGCGGGCGAAGGCGTTGGCGGACCGGGGATTTGATGTCGTGGCAATTGAGCCCGACCCGGTGGAGGTCATGCGCGCCACGGCTCATCTCGCTGATACCAACGCGCAGGTGGTTCGCGCTGGGGTGCACGAATTGGGAGAGGTGATGGATGGGCGCTGTGCCGATGCGGTGGTGCTGTGGCACGTGCTTGAGCATCTGGGCGATCTCGGCGATGCACTTCGCCGGGTGTCGGGAGTGATGCGCGACGGGGGAATGCTGAGCGTGGCGGTGCCCAACCGCGGCTCCCTTGAGGCCCGGGTGTTCGGGGGTTCCTGGCACGCCTGGGAGCCGTCGCGGCACCGGTGGCACTTTGACGAACGCTCGTTGCGGCTGGTGCTCGGCGAGGCCGGGTTCTCGGTTGAGGAGATCAGCCCGCGCGGCGGATGGGGCTATCCGTCGTCGCTCGCGTTCTCTCTGGCACCTGGGCTTGACCCGCAGGTGAACCCCGCCCGTGGCATGGCCGGTCGCGCGCTGGCAGCCGCCATGATCCCGGCCGCATTCGGTGCGCGGGCTGCGGGGCGGGGCAGCCAGCTGGTGACGCTGGCCCGCAGAACCTAGGCCCTACGCGCCCTTGCGATGATGCTTTGCGCGCGGCGGTGCAAGCGGCGCATCGACATGCTCGATTGCCGCATGGATGCCGTCATCGGTGGCCTCGAGCCATGCCCATGCCGGGCGCTGGTCGTCGACCGTGCCCTCGCCCACGCTTCCGGGGTTGATGATGAGCCGGCCCTTCACCCGGCGCAGCATGGGTGCATGGGTATGGGCCGCGACCAGCACATCGGCGCCCAGCGCATCCATCATGGCCACCAGATCCGAGTCGTTGGCGTCGTGGGCCACCTTGCCGGGGGGCACGGTTCGGTCGCCGTGAATGGCCACCAGGCGATGCGGCCCTACGTCGGCCTCCACCATCGCGGGCAGCGATCCCAACCACTGGGCATCGGCATCACTGAGTACCGCGCGCGTCCAGGTGCGCGTGCCGGGGCGCATGCCGCGAAGCTCGGTGTCGGGCTTCAGCGTCTTGTTCGCAACCTTGCGATCGGTGTTGCCGCCCACGATGGGCCAGCCAGTTGCCCGCATTCGTGCGATGCACTCTTCGGGTTCGGTGCCGCGCATCACGATGTCGCCGGTGCAGATGGCGTTGGTGATGCCTGCGGCCTCGATTGCGGCGATCACCGCGTCGAGGGCGGCCAGGTTGCCGTGGATGTCGCCGAACACCGCCACGCGCTGTTTCACACTCATACTGCGGACGCTACCCCGTTGCGTCGCCGACGCGGCGAGAAGTCGTGGCAACACCATGGCGCGTGAGGTCAGCAGCCAGCCGCCGGGGTGCCGCGGGCACCCTTGTCGTATTCAGTGATGCCGGTGGTGTCCGCTCCGGCGAACGTCACACCGGTGCGCGTGGAGAGGCCACCGCCAGGCCGGTGAGCACGAGCGCGCCGACCGCAACGAGGCGGGGTGTGGGGGAGTGACGTCGACTCATGACGGCCACTCCGCCCACTTGGAAACTGACCCGAGCGCCGGGGGGTGGATGGAACCCCCCAGCACCTGGGCCCTACGCCGCGCGCCTTGTGGGCGTCGCGACGGGCTCGGTGGCGATGACGACCGGACGGAACGTCTCGCGCGAGTGGATGAGGACGGGCTTTGGGCGAAGTACCTGTTCGTGGGCGCGCATGCGCTCGCGGCCACGGATGGCGCGGCGGCGGCGGCGCTGGGCCACCGCGCGGCTGCGGAATGCCGCCGCGATCGTGATGCCGATGGCACCTGCGAGGGGTATCAGCACCGCACCGGCGTCACCGGGATGGGTGAGCAGCGTGCTGGCCCCGCCCGACATGAGGCCGAGAGTAAGGCCAGCGGCGAGTGCGGCAAGGCCTGCGGCCCGTCCGCCTGCCGGCCGATCCCCCCGCCGACGGGGGCGGGGCATGGCCGCGGACGGGCCTGCCGGAGAGGGTGTTCCCGTGGAGTCCGGGACGAGTGAGAGATGACGTCGCGTGTTCATGCGAACAAATGTACGCCCCCCCTCGGACGGAACATGTGTTCTCACCGCACGATGCGTTGCACGAATACGGCCGGGGCGCACGATCTGTTGCGAGGTGCATCTGGGTGGCCCGATGGGGCGTGTGGGGAACAATTTGGGGCAAATGGGTTGCATTGTGGGGAGAGCGGGGGTAGGTTCCCTTGCCATGGCACCCCGGCTCCTCAGCGGTACCTATGAATGCAGCCTCGACGACCGATCGCGGGTGGCGATCCCGTCGCGGCTTCGGGACCCCTTCGCCGATGGCACCGTCACCGCGTGGTGGCTGGACGATTGCCTTGTGGTGGTGCCGCGGTTCGAGTGGCCGTCATTTATCGAGGACACGTTTGGCCGCATGAGCGTGCTTGACGACGACCAGCGCGAACTGAGCCGGTTTCTTCTGGCCGGGGCCTTTGAGCAGGAGGGCCTCGACAAGCAGGGCCGCCTGCTGGTGCCCGCCGAACTCCGCGAGCACGCGGGCCTCGACGGCAAGGTGAAGGTGCTCGGCGGCGGCGCATACCTCGAACTCTGGAACCCGGACCGCCTGGCCGAGCGCTTCGAGCGCCTGAAGACCGACGGAGTGGCCCAGCGTGCCGCCCGCCTTGCCGCCCGTATCAACGACGGGGGCCGGGGATGAGCCCCGCCGGCGTCCAGACAGAGGCCCTCCATCTGGTCTCCGGCGGCGCCCCGCACGACCCCGTTCTTCTCGACCAGGTCCTCGCGCTGGTATCGCCCGAGCCCGGCGAGGTCATTATCGATTGCACGTTTGGGGCGGGCGGTCACGCATCTGCCCTCGCCAAGCGCGTGGGTCCCACCGGCGAGATCATCGGTATCGACCGCGACCCCGAGGCCGCCACGCACTTCGACACCCTTCGTGGCGAGTTCGGCTGCCCCTCGCGCCTCATCCGCGGCGACTTCGGATCGGTCCTCGCCGATCTTGAAGACCAGGGGCAGCGGGCCGACGTCATCCTTATGGACCTCGGTCTCTCGTCAATGCAAGTGGACCGGCCCGAGCGCGGTTTCTCGTACTCGCGCCCCGCCCCGCTGGACATGCGCATGGATCCGTCGCTGCCGGTATCGGCAGCCGACCTCGTGGCCGACGCCGACGAGAAGGATCTGGCCAAGTGGTTCTGGGAGTTTGGTGACGAGCGGTACTCGCGCCAGATCGCCCGTGCAATCGTGCGCCGACGCGCCGAGACGCCCATCACCACCACCGGTGATCTTGTGGAGGTCATCCGTGGCGCCGTGCCCACCCCGGCGCTGTTTGCCGGTGGCCATCCCGCCCGCCGGGTGTTTCAGGCGCTTCGCATTGTGGTCAACGACGAGTTGGGGATTCTGGAGCAGGGGCTGCCGCGCGCCTTCGACATCCTGCGCCCGGGCGGCCGTCTGGCGGTCATCTCGTTTCAGTCGCTTGAGGACCGCATGGTCAAGCGCTTCATGCGCGAGCGCACCCGTGGCTGCATCTGCCCGCCCGATATGCCGGTGTGCGGCTGTGGCAAGTTGCCCGAGGGGCGCATGATCACGCCGCGCGCCGTCAAGTCGGTCACGGCCGAGATCGCCCGCAACCCGCGTTGCCATTCGGCCCGCCTGCGCGTGATCGAGAAGGGCGACGCATGAGCACCCGTGGCGCAGCAGCGCGCGTCGCACAGCCCAGTACCCGGCCGGCTCCCGCCCCCAGGCCCCGCCCGCGGGTTATCGTCAGCCCGGCACCGCGCCGGTGGCAGCGTCTGCAGTCGCACGGTGTGCGGCTTGCGTGGGTGGTCATTCCGTTCATCGCCATTCTGCTCGGCGGCGTGGTGTGGGTAAACGTCGCCCGCCTCAACGTCACCACGCAGGCCGGTCGCACCGTGGAGATGTACGACCAGGTGCAGGCCGACATCCTCAAGCTCCGCGCCAGCCTCGCCCAGAAGGACGGCGAGGTTGTGGATCAGGCCGCCAAGCGCCTCGGAATGGTCCAGGCACCCGGCAGCGGCCTCACATACGTCACCGTCCCACCCTCAGCCCGTATCACCCCCGGATATGCGTCGCGCACGCGATAAGGGGCGCGCCCGCGCCAGGCGGGATGCGGCCGATCGGGTTGGGTCGCGGCGTGTTCGCTACCTGACCATCGGCACCCTCGCCGTGCTCGGTCTCTTTGGAGCCCGTGCCGGTTGGATTGCCACGGTGCAGGCGGGAGAACTCAGCGCCAAGGCGACCGCGCAGCATGAGCGCACCATCGACCTGCAGGCACCCCGTGGTGCCATCGTGTCGTCAGATGGCCGCGAACTGGCGGTCGACAAGCACGTGGTCGCCGTTACCGCGACCCCGTATCTGGTGACGGACAAGCGGGGCACGGCCGAGCGCATTGCGTCGGCGGTCGAGCTGTCGGTCGACGAGACCGAGCGGCGACTGCAGGGCGGTGGCGGTTACGTCATGCTCAACACGGGCGTCGACCAGCAACGCGCCGCATATCTCAGGAAGCTCGGCCTGTCGGGCATTACGCTGACCGACGCGCAGAAGCGCCTCTATCCGCTGGGCATGGTGGGCTCCCAGATGATCGGTATGACCGACGACTGGGGCGCGGGCCTCACTGGTCTCGAGAAGTCGATGGATGGTCTGCTCAAGGGTACGGCCGGGCAACGCCACGAGGCACGCGACCCGAAGGGGAAGACCCTCAGGATCCTGAACGACCGCCAGCCGGTTGCCGGCAAGACGGTGACACTCACCATCGACAGTGCCATCCAGCAGAAGACCGAGAGCGTGCTGCAGGCGGTCCTTGATGCCAACAACGCCACCGCAGCATCAGCCATTGTCATGCGTCCCGAGGACGGGGCCATTCTTGCCATGGCCACGGTGCCGGGGTACGACCCCAACAAGCCAGAGACCCTCACGCCCGACGCCGAGCGCATGCGACCCATCACCGATGCCTACGAGCCCGGGTCCACGTTCAAGCTCGTGGCGGTTGCCGGAGCAATTGAGGACGGCGTGGTGACCCGCGACACCATGTTCGACCTGCCCGAGACGCTCACCCTGTACGACCGCACTCTCAAGGAGTCGCACTACCGTCCGTCGGTCGCGTGGACCACCGAGGAGATTCTGCAGAACTCGAGCAACGTGGGCACGGTGAAGATCGCCCAGAAGCTCGGCACCACGCAGCTGCAGCACTGGATCCAGCAGTTTGGGTTCGGCGCGAAGACGGGCATCGACTACCCAGGTGAGGTGTCGGGCATCGTGCTTCCCACAAGTGAGTGGTCGGGGACGTCGATCCTCAACATCCCCATCGGGCAGGGCGTGGCCGTGACCATCGCCCAGATCGCGGAGGCCTACGGCGCCATCGCCAACGGCGGGCGCATGGTGCCGCCGCACCTCATCAAGCGCGTCGGAGACACGGTGCCCACGCATCCTCGCGGGCAGCAGATCATCAGCGCCAAGTCGGCTGAGCAGGTCAACATCATGCTGCAGAAGGTGGTGAGCGATGACGGCACGGGCAATGAAGCCAAGATCCCGGGCTACACCGTGGGCGGCAAGACCGGTACCGCCAACAAGATCGACCCGAAGACCGGCAAGTACATCGAGAGCTACGTGGCGTCGTTTGTGGGGTATGCACCCGCGACGCGCCCGGGCATCGTGGTCGCCGTCATGGTGGATGAGCCCACCAACGGCAGCTACTACGGCGGGCAGGTGGCGGCTCCGGCCTTCGAGCAGATCGCTCAGTTCGCCCTGCAACACCTGCACATCGCCCCCTGACCGGTGTTTCCGGGGCCGCTGGTAACGTGGCCATCCGGATGAGGCTCATCGACCTGACCGGCGGCGTGCACGGCGCGCGTCTGCTGGCACCGGGCGGCCGTGACGTTCCCGCTGCTGCCGACGCGGCCGCGACAACGCATGTCGCGGCCATCAGATACCGCTCCGCTGATGTCGGGCCGGGCGACCTGTTCGCCTGTCTGGTGGGCGGGCGCGCCGATGGCCACGACTTCGCAGCGGATGCCGTCACGCGTGGCGCATCAGCGCTTGTGGTTGAGCGCGCACTTGACCTTCCGGTGCCTCAGGTCCTGGTGCCCGACTCCCGGGTGGCCATGGCGCTCATGGGTGCCGTTCTTGAGGGTGACCCCTCCGCGAATATGACCGTGGTGGGTATCACCGGAACCAATGGCAAGACCACCAGCGCGTATCTGGCGCACGCGGTACTCGAGGCCGCGGGAATGCAGTGCGGGGTCATTGGCACGGTTGAGATCCGCATTGGCGGCCGGTCGTCGGTGCCCACACACACCACACCCGAGAGCACTGAGACTCAGGGGCTGCTTGCCCGCATGCGTGATTCGGGCGACACCGCCTGTGCCATCGAGGTGTCATCACATGCGCTTGCCCAGCACCGCGTTGCGGGCCTGCACTTCGCCGCGGCAATCTTCACAAACCTCACGCGCGATCACCTCGATTTCCACGGGGACGAGGCGTCGTACTTCCAGGCCAAACGGCTGCTGTTCGCCCGCCCGGGCGGCGAGGGGGCGAACCCGCCGGGTGCGGTCAACCTCGACGACCCCGCCGGCCGGCGCCTTGCCGACGAGTTGGGGCTACTGGGTTTTGGTATCGACGCCCCCGACGCCGATGTCGCCCCCGAGGTGCTCGAGATGACCGCGCAGGGATTCACGGCCACGGTGAGGACTCCCCGGGGGTCGCTTCACATCGCGAGCCCGCTCCGGGGGCGCTTCAACGTTGAGAACGTGCTGGGCGTGGTGGCGATGGGTGAGTTGCTGGGCCTCGACCACACGGCCGTGGCCCGGGGTATCTCATTGGTGCAGGGAGTGCCGGGGCGGCTTGAGCCCATCGACATGGGCCAGCCATTTCAGGTGCTCGTGGACTACGCACACACACCCGACTCGCTCGAGAACGTGCTGCGCACCACACGCGATCTGGCAGGCGACGGACGCCTCATTGTGCTGTTTGGCTGCGGGGGCGACCGCGACACCGGAAAGCGCCCGCAGATGGGGGCCATCGGCCGCGCACTGTCGGATGTGTGCATCGTCACATCCGACAACCCGCGCAGCGAGGACCCCGACGCCATCATCCAGCAGATCGTCGCGGGTGCGGGGCACGGCCCGGCCGACCTGCTGGTGCAGGCTGATCGCCGGCTGGCCATTGCCACGGCAATTGACGCGGCCCGCCCGGGTGACGTCGTGGTGATCGCCGGCAAGGGGCATGAGTCGGGCCAGGAGGTGGCTGGCGTGGTCACTCCATTCGACGACCGCCAGGTGGCGCGCGAGGTGCTCGGCACCAGGCGGGCCGCATGAGGCTTGCGCTGCGGGACATCATCGAGTGGGGCGGCATCACGCTGGTCGCAGGCGACGACGACGTGATGGTGGAGGGTGCGACCGCCGACTCGCGTGACGTGGTGCCCGGTTGCCTGTTTGTGGGTGTCTCGGGCGAAAACGTGGACGGCGGTCTGCACGCGGCAGATGCCATCGCCCAGGGCGCGGTCGCTGTGCTGGTGGGCCCCGAGGCGTGGTCGGAGGTGGGGGACGATCTGGCGCGTACCGGTGCCGCCGTATTGCTCGCCGGCGATCCGATTGAGGCCCTCGGGCTCATCGGGCGCGGTGCCCTCCAGCACCTGGGTGCACGGGTGGTGGGCGTTACGGGCTCATACGGCAAGACCTCGACCAAAGACAGCGTGGGCGCGGTGCTTCGTGCCGCCGGAGTACGAGTGGCCTGCACGCCGGGTAACCGCAACACCGAGGTGGGCGTGCCGCTCAGCATCCTCGGGCTGCCCGCTGACGCCGAGGTGGCGGTGATTGAGATGGGCATGCGGGGCCCCGGTCAGATCGCCGAGCTGGCCGTGCTTGCGCCACCCGACGTGGCGGTCATCACCTCCGTGGGGCCCGTGCATCTCGAACTTCTGGGAACCATCGAGGCAATCGCCGCCGCAAAGGCAGAGATCCTGAGTGCTCTGCGCCCGGGCGGAGTTGCGGTCATCCCCGACGACGACATCCATCTGAGCGCCTATGTGGATTCGCTGCCCGAGGGCGTGGGAGTGGTGCGCTTTGGCGATGAGCCGGCCATCGACCTCGACCTGGGCGACCTCAAGGCGTGGGAGCGGCGCAACATGGCCGCCGCCGTGGCCGTGGCCACCGCGCTTGGCACTCCACCCGCGGCCGGTACCCCGGTGCGCCTTGTGCGCTCAGCCATGCGGGGTATCGAGTACCCGCTGCCGGGTGGCGGCGTGCTCATCGAGGATTGCTACAACGCCAACCCTCCGGCGATGGGTGCCGCACTTGCCGACCTGTGCCGGCGCGAGGGCCGCCACGTGGCCGTGATGGCCGACATGCTGGAACTCGGACCCGATGAGGCCCGCTTTCACCGCGAGGTGGGTGAGGAGGCCGCCCGCCTGGGCGTTGACCTGGTGATCGCCGTGGGTGCGCGCGCAGCGTCGTACCCGGACGGTGCGGACGGCGTTGCGAGCGCCATCTTCGCCACCACCGACGACGCCGTGGCCGGAGTGCCCGCGCTCATCGAGCCCGGCGACGTGGTGCTGGTCAAGGGTTCCCGCGGTATGGCGATGGAGCGCGTGGCGCGCGCCATCCGGGAGCGGGAGGCCTAACCCGTGCCGCGCGTACTGATCGCCGCGATCGGCGCCGTCATGCTCATGCTGTTTCTGGGCCCCAGGTTTATCCGCTGGTTGCGTGACCACGAGGTGGGGCAATTCATCCGTCCGCAGGGAGAGATCCCCGAGGGGCACGCCGAGAAGCAGGGAACCCCCACGATGGGGGGCCTGCTCATCCTGCTGGCCATGGCCATCCCCTTCCTCATTCTCTCGTCGCGCAGCACTGCCGCCATGACCGTGCTCTTCACCACGCTCGCGTGTGGGGCCATCGGCTTCGTGGACGACTGGATGAAGATCGTGAAGAAGCGGTCGCTTGGGCTCTCCGGCCGGTGGAAGATGATCGCCCTGGTGGTGGTGGCCATCGTGCTGTCAGTCATCGCGGTGCGGGTAGTGGGTATTCCCACCACCATCGATCTGCACATCGTGCGAAGCGCATCGTTCGAGATCGGCCCCATCGCCTTCGGCGTTCTGGTGCTGCTGGTGCTCGCCGGTGCCACCAACGCGGTCAACCTGACCGACGGCCTCGATGGTCTTGCCGCAGGCACCATGGCCATCGCCCTGCTGGCCTACATCGGCATGACCTTCGTGGTTACGGGGCAGCGCGACATGGCCATCTTCGCGGCCACGCTTATGGGTGCGTGCGTGGGATTCCTCTGGTTCAACTCATACCCCGCGTCGGTGTTCATGGGCGATACCGGGTCGTTCGCGCTGGGCGGCGCCATCGCTGCGCTCGCCGTGATGACCAAGACCGAGTTCCTGCTCATCTTCGTCGGCGGCGTATTTGTGATCGAGGCGCTTTCGGTGCTCATCCAGGTGCTCGTGTTCAAGCGCACGCGCCGCCGGGTGTTTCTCATGGCGCCGGTGCACCATCACTTCGAGATGGCCGGGTGGAGCGAAACCAAGATCATCGTTCGGTTCTGGCTCATCGCGCTCGTGTTTGCGGCCATCGGCTTCACGCTCTTCTTCCGCACGCTGCCCACATGAGCCCGGCGCTCCCCGCACCCGGCCGTGCGCTGGTGGTGGGCCTGGGCAGGTCCGGCCGGGCATCTGCGCTGCTCCTCGCCGCCGAGGGGTGGCAGGTGGTGGGCGTGGACCGCCTGCAGATTGATGGCACCGAGCTGCGGGCGGCGGGTATCGAGGTGCGAAGCCCGTGGGACGAGCCGGTGGAGAGCGACCTGGTGGTGCGAAGCCCGGGGGTGCCCCGCGAGGCACCCCCGCTCGCCGCGGCGTACGCGGCCGGCACTCCGGTGTGGAGCGAGATCGAGTTGGCATCGCGCGTGCTTCCAAACCGCCTCATGGGCATCACCGGGACAAACGGCAAGACCACCACCACCGAACTGTTGGCGCACATTCTGCGTTCGGGTGGGCTTGAGGCAGTGGCATGCGGCAACCAGGGCACGCCACTCGCGGGGCTCGCAGGACAGGTGGACGCCGCTGCATGGCTCGTGGTGGAGTGCTCGTCGTTTCAGTTGGAGGACGTGTACACGTTCCGGCCCCGGGCGGCCGTGCTGCTCAATGTCACCCCAGACCATCTGGACCGGTACGACGATCTGGCCGCATACGCGGCTGCCAAGCGCAACCTGTTTGCACACCAGCAGCCGGGCGATCTGGCAATCCTGCCGCAGGGCGAGGCCTCACCCGGTGCTGCGCCCGCCCGTTGCGTCGTGGCCTCCGGGGTACCGGGTGACGCTGCCGTTGCGTGGGGGCAGGACGGCCTGCACGTGTCTGGCCTTGGCCGCATCGCGGGCTGGGATGAGATTCCGCTGCGGGGCACACACAATCGCCAGAACGTGATGGCCGCGGCTGCGATGGCGGCGCACGCCGGGCTCACGGCCGCGGCAATCGCCGCCGGGCTGGCGTCATTCGCCGGTGTGCCGCATCGCCTTGAAGTGGTGGGGGTGGCCGACGGCGTCACCTACGTCAACGACTCCAAGGCCACCAACCCGGCCGCTGCCATCGCGGCGCTCGACGCCTACCCCGACCGGGTCATCCTCATCGCTGGCGGCAGTAGCAAGGGCACTCCCTTTGACGGGTTGGCAGAGGCCGCGCGCGGGGTGGTTGATACCGCGCATCTGATCGGTGAGACCGCCCCTCAACTTGCCGCTGCGCTGGGAGATTGCGGTGTGACATCGGTGTCGCACCCCAACCTGCAGGCCGCCGTTGCCGCAGCCGCCGCCGCGGCGCGGTCGGGCGACGTAGTGCTGCTGTCGCCTGCCTGTGCGTCGTTTGACCAGTTCAGGTCGTACGAACACCGGGGTGACGTGTTCCGCGAGTGCGCACGGGAGTGCGGGGCGAGGTAGGAAGTTGGGTGTGCGGCGGCGAATCCCTTCCTGTGCCGCTCGCATCCGCAGCCCCTCCTCGAACACGCGCCCCTCGCAAGAGGGGCGGCTCGGGCAGCGATATCGCCCCCGAGGCCATTCTCACCATCTCGCTGCTCATGCTCATCTGTGTCGGCGTGGTGATGGTGTATTCGGCATCAAGCGCCGCAGCGCTGCTCTCAGACGAGAGTCCCCAGGGACTGCTGCTACGGCAGGGCATCTACGCAGTAATCGGGCTCATCGTGTTCGCTGCGTGCGCCCGGCTGAGGCCGTCGCGTCTCGTGGCCATCGGCCGGCCCGCGATGATCATCAGCATCGTCGCGCTGGTGGTGGTGTTGATGCCGGGTATCGGAATCATGGCCAACGGATCGCGCCGCTGGATCGGTGCCGGGCCGGTGCAGGTACAGCCAGCCGAGTTCGCCAAGCTTGCACTCATCCTGTGGCTTGCGGGATACCTGTGTAAGAACGCGGGCAGGCTCGACGAGATGAAGACCATGCGCGTTCCGCTCATCGCGATGGGCGTCATGGCTGCGCTCATCGTCGTGGAGCCCGACCTCGGCACGGCCGTCGTTCTTGCGGGTGTGGCGCTTGCGATGATCGTCATCGCCGGGGTGCCCGCCCGAATACTGGGGATCATCACCGCGGGCGCCGTCGCTCTGGGCGCCCTCGGCATCGCCATCGCGCCCTATCGCCGTGAACGCCTCATGTCGTTCCTCGACCCGTGGGCCGACGCCAAGGACTCCGGCTATCAGATCGTGCAGGCCAAACTCGCCATCGGATCCGGCGGGGTGAGCGGCACGGGGCTCGGAAATGGCCTGCAGAAGGTGTTCTACCTGCCCGAGGCGCATACCGACATGATCATGGCGACGGTGGGCGAGGAGTTGGGCCTCATCGGGTTCCTCGGTGTCATTGCGTTGGTGGGAGCCGTCGTGTGGAGTGGCTACCGTATTGCCCTGTCGGCTCCCGATCAGCGGCAGCGGCTTCTGGCCGGCGGGCTCACATCACTTATCGGTATCCAGGCCATCGTCAATCTGGGTGCCGTGCTCGGCATGCTCCCGGTCACCGGGGTGCCACTTCCATTCATGAGTTACGGGGGGAGCAGCCTCGTCGTCTTCGCAGCAGCATCCGGGATCCTCGTCGGGATCGGCAGGCGCTCGCGCGCCGGGCGGTCCAGGAACCTCACCGTCGTCAGGAGCGGAGATGAGCCTGCGCATCGCGATCGCGGCGGGCGGGACGGCCGGGCACATCATGCCGGCGCTCGCGCTGGCTGAGGAGCTCCGCTCCCGCGGCAATGAGGTGAGCTTCATCGGGGTCGGCGGACGTGCGGGCTCCGGAATCCCTGCGCAGCACGGCTACGCCGAGGACCACGTGCCACTGCGCGGGTTCGACCGCCGCCTGTCGCTGCGAAACATCGGCGCAGTGGTTCAGGCCGCGCTGGCCGTGCCGCGCATGATGGGCGTGTTGCGTCGTCGCCGGATCGACGTGGTGGTGGGTGGCGGGGGATACATGGCAGGGCCAGCCGCAATCGCCGGCAGGCTTACCCGGCGTCGGGTGGTGCTGATGGAGGCCGATTCCCGTCTGGGTCTTGCCAACCGCCTTGCCGCGCCATTCGCCAGGCGTGTGGCACTGGCATTTCCCATCGCCGGTCGGACGAGCCGCAAGTACGTGGTGACCGGTCGCCCGGTGAGCCGTGTGGTGCGCGAGGCCACGCGCGCTGAGGGTCGCCGCACGCTGGGGCTCGACCCCACCGGCACGTGCGTGCTGGTGGCGGGTGGCAGCCAAGGGGCACAGTCCATCAATGAGGCCGCACTCGGTGCCTTCTGCCCCAACCCGCCATTTGATGTGGTGCACGTGGCCGGTGAGCGCAACGAGGCCGCAGTGCGTGCCCAGGTCGATTCCGCTGGCTGCGGCCCCCGCTACCACGTGTTCGGCTTCCTCTCCGACTTCCCGGCGGCGGTGGCCGCCGCCGATCTGGTCATCTCGCGCTCGGGCGGGTCGGTGTTTGAGCTCGCGGCCATCGGGCGGCCATCCATCCTTGTGCCCTATCCGCATGCCACTGCTGATCACCAAACGGGCAATGCCCAGTGGCTGGCCGATGCCGGCGCGGCCATCGTGCTGCGCGACGACGAGTGCACGGCCGACCGGCTGAAGGAGATCGTGGGAGCCCTGCTGGTTGACCGGCATCGCCTGGAGGCCATGGGCGAGGCCGCCCGTCGCGCCGCGCGCCCCGACGCGGCCGAGCGCATCGCCGACATGGTCGAGGCGGCGGCCCGCAGATGAGCACGCAATCAATCCATCTTGTGGGCGCCGGCGGCGCCGGAATGAGCGCCCTGGGCCTGTTGGCGCTGCGCAAGGGGTGGGCGGTGTCGGGTACCGATCGCGAAGACGGACCAGCCCTCGCGGCGCTCCGGGCTGCCGGCGCCGACGTACATGTGGGGCATTCGGCCGATGCCATTCCAGCCAAGGTTGACGTGGTGGTGCTGTCCACTGCAATCCCCGCCACCAACCCCGAGGTGGTGGCGGCGGGCGAGCGGGGCCTCACGGTCATCCACCGTTCCGATCTGCTGGCCATGCTCATGGATGGTCATCGCGCACTTGCCGTGGCCGGGGCGCATGGCAAGTCCACCACCACTGCCATGCTCTCGCTCGCGCTTGGCGGCGCCACGCTGTGCGTGGGCGCCGAGGTGCCGTGGGGCGACGGCACCGGTGCGGCATGGGGTGACGGCCCCTGGTTCTGCGCTGAGGCCGATGAGAGCGACCGGTCGCTGCTTCGCCTGCCGGCCGAGGCGGCCATCCTTCTTAACGTGGACCACGACCACCACTCCACCTACGCCTCCATCGACGAGGTGGAGGACGTATTTCGCCAGTTCATCGCTGCGCTGCCAGCCGACGGCCTGCTGGTGGTGGGGCCCGACCCCCGGGCGCAGCGTGTGGCCGAAGGTGCGCCATGTGCGGTACGTGTGGTGGGCGACGTGGATGGGGCATGGGCCCATGTGGACGACCACACGCTGGTGCTTGCAACCGGCGACCGTGTGGCGCTCGACCTGGCCGCGCCGGGCGCCCACAACCGCGAAAACGCTGCATGTGCCATTGCATTGGCCGACTGGTGCGGCGTACCGCCTGCGCTCGCTGCCGATCGCATTGCGCCCTTTGCCGGTGTGGGGCGCAGATTTGAGGACAAGGGCACCGCGGGTGGGGTTCGTGTGGTTGATGACTACGCCCACCATCCGGTTGAGGTGGTGGCAACGCTGGCCGCCGCCCGCAGCGTGCACGACGGCCGCATCGTGGCGGTGTTCCAGCCCCATCTCTTCTCGCGCACCCGTGCGCTCGCACGTGAGTTCGGCGAGGCCCTGTCGTCGGCCGACATCGTGGTGGTCACCGACATCTACGCGGCCCGCGAGGCCCCGGTACCCGGAGTGGACGGCACGCTGGTGATGTCGTCGATCTCAGGGCCCGACGAGATGATGTTTGTGCCGCTGCTGGCCGATGTGCCCTCCGTGCTCGTGCCCGATCTTCGCCCCGGCGATCTGGTCATCACCATGGGCGCGGGCGACATCACCACGCTTGGCCCGCGCATTCTCGAGGCCCTCGGTGGCTGAGACCACTGCGGGAATACGCGAACAGGTGCCACTCGCCCCGTTCACCAGTATCCGGGTGGGCGGCACTGCCGACGCGCTGGCCATCTGCACCTCGTTCGCGGGTGTCACCGACGCGTTGGCCTGGGCGGCTGGTCGCGACGCGCCGGTGGCCGTGGTGGGGAAGGGGTCCAACCTCATCGTGGATGACGCGGGATTCCGGGGGCTCGTCATCCGCCTTGCCGGGCGGCTGTCGTCCATCTCGGTGCGCGGTGCCGACACGCTGTGGTGCGGGGGTGGCGCATCACTTCCCCGGGCCGTGCAGCGCGCCGCCGCCGCGGGGCTCACCGGTTTGGAGTTCGGCGCGAGCATTCCCGGTACCGCGGGCGGCGCGGTGGCCATGAACGCGGGGGCCTACGCGTCGGATCTCTCGCAGGTGCTCGAGTGGGCCGTGGTGTGCGACGCATCCGGACAGCGCAAGGTGGGTCGCGACGAGTTGGCGATGGGGTACCGCACCACATCGGTGAAGGGCGATCAGGTGGTGGCGGCCGTGGGCTTTCGCCTGGCCCCGGGCGATCCGGCGACCATCAAACAGACCCTCGATGGCTTTCGCGCGCACCGTCGGAGCACCCAGCCCCAGGGAGTGCGTACCTTCGGCAGCGTGTTCACCAACCCGCCGGGCGAATCGTCGGGGCGGCTCATTGAGGCCGCTGGGCTCAAGGGTCTCGTCATCGGCGGCGCCCGGGTATCGCCGGTGCACGCCAACTTCATCGAGGCCGCACCGGGGTGCAGCGCCGCTGACGTCATCGCCGTGATGGACGAGTGCCGCCGCACTGTGCGAGATGCCGGGGGCCCCGTGCTGCATGCCGAGGTGCGCTACCTGCACCCCGAATGGGGCATCGGCCCCCCGCCCCTGCGGGAGATCTCATGAAGATGCCCTCGCTTCCCCGGCGCCGGGCCTCGCCGCCG
>JBMOGE010000014.1:0-32451 GCA_049318525.1 Miltoncostaeaceae bacterium | reverse complement strand
CCCCCGGAAACACACCGGGGCACGGGGTCCCCTCTGGTACCCTCCGCCGGCTTCCGAACGATCAAGGAATCAGCCTGTGACGACGAACGTCAAGCATCATGTTGCTGACCTGGGGCTCGCTGAGCTCGGGCGGCAGAAGATCGAATGGGCAGACCGGGACATGCCCGTGCTTGCCAACATCCGTGCGCGGTTCGAGAAGGAGCGCCCGCTTGAGGGTCTTCGCATCTCGGCCTGTCTTCACGTGACCACCGAGACGGCCAACCTGGCTCGCACGCTCAAGGCCGGCGGCGCCGACCTCATGCTTGTGGCGTCGAACCCGCTCTCGACGCAGGACGACACCGCAGCCGCGCTGGTGCAGGAGTACGGCATCTCGACCTACGCCATCAAGGGCGAGGACGACGAGACGTACTACTCGCACCTGACGGCCGCGATTGACCACGCCCCGCACATCACCATGGATGACGGCGCCGACGTCATCGGTGTGCTCCACGGCGACCGCAGGGAGATGCTTGACGGCATCATCGGCGGTACCGAGGAGACCACCACGGGCGTTATCCGCCTGAAGGCCCTTGAGGCCGAGGGCAAGCTGTCCTTCCCTGTGGTGGCTGTGAATGACGCCAACACCAAGCACATGTTCGACAACCGCTACGGCACCGGGCAGTCAACGCTCGACGGCCTGATGCGCGCGACGAACGTGCTCATCGCCGGCCGCAAGTGCGTGGTTGGTGGGTATGGCTGGTGTGGTCGCGGTCTTGCATCGCGCCTCAAGGGCATGGGTGCCCACGTCATCGTTATTGAGGTGGACCCGCTGGCTGCTCTTGAAGCCGTGATGGATGGCTTTGAGGTCCTCCCGGTCGCTGATGCGGCCAAGGAGGGTGACATCTTCATCACCGCTACCGGCAACATCCACGTCCTCCGTCGTGAGCACTTTGAGCACATGAAGGACGGGGCGATCATCGCCAACACGGGCCACTTCAACGTGGAGATCGACATCCCGGGCCTCGAAGAGCTGTCTGACGGCTCACGCGAGGTGCGTCCGTTCGTGCAGGAGTACGTGCTGCGCAACGGCCGCAAGGTGTATCTGCTCGCCGAGGGCCGTCTGCTCAACCTGTCGGCAGCCGAGGGTCACCCGGCCGCAGTCATGGACATGAGCTTTGCCAACCAGGCCCTGGCCGCCGAGTACATGGCGCAGAACGCCGCCACCCTGGAGAACAAGGTCTACTCAGTCCCCGCCGATATCGACGCGGAGATTGCACGGCTGAAGCTGTACTCGATGGGCGTTGAGATCGACGCCCTCACCGAGGAGCAGCAGAAGTACCTGGCGTCCTGGGACCAGGGCACCTGAGCAGTACGCAGTCCGGAGCGGCCGCCGGGCGGGGGGACACCCCGCCCGGCCTGGCCCCGGAAGACATCCTCGCGCTGCGGGATGGCGCGGTGGTCATGCTGGACCAGACCCTCCTCCCCGGAGAGGTCACGCAGGTCACCTACACCGAGTGGCCGCAGGTGGTTGATGCCATCAGGACGATGGTCGTGCGCGGCGCCCCCGCCATTGGCGTGGCTGGCGCAATGGGCGTGGCCCTGGCGGCCAACCGCGCCGCGGCCGCAGGTGGATCACGCGCAGAGTTCGATGCCGAGATGGCCCGGGCGATTCCAGCCCTGCGCGAGGCCCGCCCGACCGCGGTGAACCTGGCCTGGGCGGTCGACCGCCTGGCGGGAATGGTCGCTGACCATGAGGGCACTCCGGCGCAGATCGCGAGTGAACTCGCAGTCGCCGCCCGCGGCATCCATGCCGACGAGGTTGACCGGTGCGTGGCGATGGGGCAGCACGCGCTGGCGCTGATTACCCGCGGGGCCCGGATCCTCACCCATTGCAACGCAGGGGCGCTCGCCACCGGGGGCTACGGCACGGCGCTCGGGGTAATCCGCGCCGCCTACGCAGCCGATCCAACAGTCACCGTGATCGTTGACGAGACCCGCCCCTTGCTGCAGGGCTCACGCCTCACGGCCTGGGAGATGCAGCAGGAGCGCATTCCGTACACCCTCATAAGCGACAACATGGCGGCGGCGCTCATGGCAGAGGGTCGCGTCACCCATGTTGTTGTGGGGGCCGATCGAATCGCCGCCAATGGCGACGTGGTGAACAAGATTGGCACCTACGGCGTGGCCATCCTCGCCCGCGAACACGGGATCCCGTTCATCGTGGCGGCACCCACCTCCACGCTCGATCTCTCAATGCCGAGTGCGGCGCAGATCCCAGTCGAGGAGCGCGACGCAGACGAGGTGCGCGGCCTTTCGTTGTTCGGTCGACAGGCCTCACCGGAGGGTGCCCCCGTGGCCAACCCGGCATTCGACCGTACCCCCGCGCGGTTGGTGACTGCCATCGTCACCGAGCAGGGCGTACACCGCCAGCCCTACGAGCGCTCGCTCGCGGCAGCATGGGCGGCCGCGGCCTCCTAGGCCTGTGGGCGTTCGGTGTCGCTGCGCGCCCGCTTGCCGAGCGCGTCGGTGAGGCGCGTGAGCACGGGGCTCACGTCGTACCCGGGGATTATCGCCTCGATCAGCCTGAGATGCGATGTGCCTGGAAGGGCATCGCGCAGGGCGATGTCGAAGGCGTCCTCGGTATCCGCGCGCACGCCTACGCCAAAGCCCATGCAGCGAGGAGCGCATCAATAAGGCGGTCCCCGACCCTCGCGGGGTGCGGGTCCACCGCGGGAGCTACTTGAGGCGGTAGGTGATGCGTCCGCGCGTGAGGTCGTATGGGGAGACCTCAACCTTCACGCGATCGCCCGGGTTCACGCGGATGTAATTGCGCCGCATGCGACCGGCCAACTTCGCGAGCACCATGTGCCCGCCGTCCAGTTCGACGCGGAAGAACGTGTTGGGGAGGGCCTCGGTGATCTCTCCCTCAAACTCAATCGCCTGTTCCTTCTCGGTTGAAACGGTGGTGCTCCTGTGGGTCGACATCCGGGACCGCAAGTCCCGCTTTCCCCCCAACGGTAGCGCGGCGGAGAGGTATCGGCACCTGTGGGCTGTTGTCACTGGTGTGCGCATGAGGTGGCGCGAACGATGCGGGGGGCATGCGGGGTACCACCGCCATGCTGCGGGCGTGTCTATTTCGCGACCTCTCGCCGCCTTGATCGAGATCATTACGCCCGGTGCGTGCGCCATGTGCGGCATACCCGGACCCGTCGCCTGCACACCATGCCTCAGTGCGCTGCCGCGACTTATGGGGGCAGGGTGCCGGCGCTGTGGCCACCCGTGGCCGCAGGAGGTGGCGACGTGCCCGCAGTGCCCGCCCGCGGTGGCCTGGACGCGTCAGGCGCTGGAATATGACCACTCGGTCGCCCGGCTGATGTCGGCGCTCAAGGACTCGCGTCGGCGTGGTTTGGTGGCACCCATCGTTGCGCTGATGGATGAGGTGCTCGACCGCCCGCCCGACGGTGCGGTGCTCGTGCCCGTGCCACTGACGCGCACCCGCCTTGCGGAGCGGGGGTTCAACCAGGCCTCGCTGCTGGCAGCGGCGCTCGGTAGCGCGTGGGATACCCCGGTTGCCCATGCGCTGGTGCGCGCTGACGACGGTCGGCATCAGCGTGGCGCGTCGCGCTCGGCACGGGCAGGCCAGGTGGCGGGGGCCTTCGCGGCAGTGGGCACGGCCCCCCACCATGCAGTGATCGTGGACGACGTCCTCACCACCGGGGCCACCCTCACGGCTGCCGCCCGGGCCCTGCGGGCAGTGGGCTGTGCGCGGGTGGGTGCGGTTACAACCGCTCGGGTCGTGGCCGGCGGGCGGGGGACTAGAATCGGTTAACGGAGATCGACGTCCAGGAGAGTGCGGCATGGACCTTCATGTCAGGGGAAGGAACGTCCCGGTCACCGACGCGCTTGAGGCGCATGCGGAGAAGCGCATGCACAAGCTTGAGCGCGTCCTCGGGTCCGCGGCAGATTCCGTCGAAGTTGAGCTGGAGCTCTCGGTTGAGCACAACCCAAGTATCGAGCGCAGCCAGATCGCAGAGGTGACCGTGCGCGGGAAGGGCCCGGTCATGCGGGTGCGTGAGGCCGATTCCGATATGTACGCGGCCATCGACTTGGCGGCGCATCGCATTGAGCGTCAGGTTCAGCGCCTGCGCGAGCGGCGCAAGGATCATCACGGCCCGGGCATTGAGGCCATCGCGTCCACACCCGCCGAGCTGGCGGCCCTCGAGCGTGCCGGGCTGGAGGCCACCGGGGCGATTGAGAAGCCGCCGCCCATTCGCATCGTGCGCAGCAAGCGGTTTGACATGCCGTCGCTCACGCCCGAGGAAGCAGCGGTGCGCCTTGAGCTGATTGACCACGCCTTCTTTGTGTTTCGCAATGAGACCAGCGGTGACGTGGGCGTGATCTACCGCCGCCGTGACGGCGACTTCGGCCTTATCGAAGGGGCCTGACTCGGCTTCGCGCGTACTCAGGTGGACCATCGGGGTGCTCGTCGCGACATTCGTCGTGGCGGGCACCGCCGTGGCCGCCGACCCGGCACTGGTGAGCGAACTCGCCGGGCAGGTGCCCAACCCGTCGGTGGCCACTGTGGGGCAGACCGCCACGGCGTCGTCCGATGGCGGCGACGAGGTGGCCAATACCTCGCTGCCCACTGATGCCCCGGGGCTCCCCGGGCTGAAGGCCGCGCTTGCTGCTCAGGGCGCTCAGGCCACCGTGGCCGTGCGGCGGGGTGTGAACGACGGCGGGGTGACCACCTCGTTTGCCACGGCATTTCCATCCGCCGCCGCCGCCCGCGCCTCTCTGCGCCGCGTCGTGGACGCCGTGCTGGCTATTCCGGGTGCCACCACGGGGCTCAATGCCGAACTCGAGGTTTCGCCGGGTGGCCGTGTGGTCATCGCCGTGCAGCCCGACGGGGTGCTGCGGATCGTCGCCATCGCCGCCCGGGGTACGCGACTGGTTGGCACGGTCACCACCAAGCCGGGTGCGCCCGCACCGGATCTCACGCCCTATGTGCTGGGTATCGACCAATCGGTGGCGCTCATCCCCCCGGTCGCGGGCGCGACGACGGTTGAGATCGGTGTAAGCGACGCGATGCGTCTGGCGATTCGCGCCTCGTGGGCCGCAGGCGGTCGCACGGGCCAGGAGATCGCCGGCAGCATGCTCGCTGCCCAGGTGGATGGCGTCACGTGGGTGATGGCCGACATGGGCACCGCGGGGGCGCCCGATGTGCGTCTGTTCCGTGCGCTGCCGGGCACCACGTACCAGCTGATGGGGCAGGTGGCGTTTACCGGCACATGCCCCGCCATCCCCATCGCGCTCCGCGAGACCTGGGGCTACGCCGGTGACTGTGCCCCCGACGATGCCGGGCAGCCGCTTCCGGGAACCGAGCCGCTCACTCCCGGGGTGCTGCCCGAGCCGGTGCAGGGAAATGGGCAGTGGATCTGGATGATGAGCAGGTCGGGCAGCATCGCGTCAATCATCGCCCGCGCGCAGAAGAGCGGCATCCGCACGCTGTACATCAAGTCGGGTGACGGCCGCTCGTACTGGACGCAGTTCGATCGTGCCGTGGGGCCGCTGAAGGCCGCTGGCCTGCGGGTGTGTGCGTGGCAGTACATCGTGCTGCGGCGCCCCGAGGTCGAGGCCGCCATTGCCGCGCGCGCCGTGCGGGCCGGTGCCGACTGCTTCGTGATCGACGCCGAGACCGAACTCGAGCGCTACCGGGACCGCTACCGCCGCGTGCAGCGGTACATGCGCGCGCTGCGTGCACGGGTGGGCCCCACGTACCCCATCGGTATGACGTCGTTCCCGTATGTGAATCTGCACGGGGCCTTCCCATACACGGCCTTCTTCAGCGGTCCCGACGCCGCCAACTTCAACATGCCGCAGGTGTACTGGAAGGCATTCCGCGTCTCGGCGGCAACGGCCGTTGATCGCACCGTGCGCTGGAACCGCATCTTCGGCGTGCCCATTGCGCTGCTCGGCAGTACGTACATGCGTGAGACGCAGGCACAGATCAAGTCATTCCGTTGCGCCGCACAGATTGCCGGGCTACAGGGTGTGAGCTGGTGGGAATGGAAGGAAACCGCCTCGTGGCAGTGGCCTGCGCTCGGCAGCACCCTGGCGTGCCGCACGGTGGCATCGCTGCCCACCACGCCGAAGTACCCGGTGCTTGGCATGCGAAGCAGGGGCGACGCCGTACGGCGCTTCCAGCAGTTGCTGCTCGCCGCCGGAGTGCCGGTTCCGGTTGATGGCACGTTCGGCACGCGCACTGCATCGGCACTCGGCAGCTACCGCACGGCACGTGGCCTGGCGCAGTCGTCAGCGACCGACGACGGCACGTGGGCCGACCTGCTGGCACGCACGGGGGCGCAGGCGACCGCGATGCGCCGGTAGATGCAGGTGCGGTTGGTACCATCGGGGCCGATTCGGGGTATGGGCACACCGCCTGTACTCCCAGCACACGGCCCATCGGACACGCCTGCATGAGTACCGAGATCCTGAACAAGGTCCTTCGCTTCGGCGAGGGGCGCAGCATGAAGCAGCGAGTGGCGCGCGTGGAGCGCATCAACGCGCTCGAGCCCGCGATGCAGGATCTCTCCGACGACGCCATTCGTGAGCGTGCCGTCGACATCCGCGCGCGCCTGGCCGATGGCACCGAGATTGACGAGGTGCTCGACGAGACCTTCGCGCTGGTGCGCGAGGCCTCGTGGCGCAGCCTGGGCATGCGCCCGTACGACGTGCAGCTGATCGGCGCCATGGTGCTGAACGAGGGCCAGATCGCGGAGATGCGCACCGGTGAGGGTAAGACCCTTGCCGCCGTGCCCGCCGTGGTGCTGAACGCCCTCACCGGCCACGGTGTGCACCTGGTGACGGTCAACGATTACCTGGCATCGCGCGACGCCAACTGGATGCGGCCCGTCTATGAGGCCCTGGGCCTGACGGTGGGTGTGATCGGCTCGATGATGCCCGAGGAGGATCGCCGCACCGCGTACGCCGCGGACATCACCTACGGCACCAACTCCGAGTTCGGGTTCGACTACCTGCGCGACAACATGGCCGTGCGCCTCGACGACTGCGTGCAGCGCGGCCACACGTTCTGCATCGTGGATGAGGTCGACTCCATCCTGATCGACGAGGCCCGCACGCCGCTCATTATCTCGGGTGTCCCCGAGGCTGCGGCAGACACCTACTACCGCTTCGCCCGCATCGTGCCCACCCTCAAGCGCGACACCGACTACGAGGTGGACGAGAAGAGCAAGACCGTGGCCCCGCTCGAGACGGGCGTGGAGAAGGTGGAGCGTGCCCTGGGCATTGACCACCTGTACCTCGATGTGCACGGCCAGTTGGTGAACCACTTCATCCAGGCGCTCAAGGCCGAGTCGCTCTTTCGCAAGGACAAGGAGTACATCGTGCGCGACGGCGAGGTGCTCATCGTTGATGAGTTCACCGGTCGCGTGCTGGAGGGCCGCCGCTACTCGGAGGGCCTGCACCAGGCCATCGAGGCGAAGGAGGGGCTCAAGATCCGCGAGGAGAACCAGACACTCGCGACGATCACCCTTCAGAACTACTTCCGCATGTACGACAAGCTCTCGGGCATGACCGGAACGGCCTCCACCGAGGCCAACGAGTTCAACAAGATCTACGAGACCGAGGTCGTGAGCATCCCCACGCACCGCCCCATGGTGCGTAACGACGAGAACGACTTCATCTTCAAGACCAAGGACTCCAAGTTCCGCGCGGTGATCGAGGACATCGCTGATGCCCATGACCGCGGCCAGCCGGTGCTGGTGGGAACAATCAGCGTGGCGGTCTCGGAGATGCTGTCGGGGATGATGGAGCGCCGCGGTATCCCGCACAGCGTGCTGAACGCCAAGCAGCACGACCAGGAGGCCGAGGTCATCGCGCGCGCCGGTGAGCGCGGTGCCGTGACCATCGCCACCAACATGGCCGGGCGTGGCGTGGACATCAAGCTGGGAGATGGGGTGGAGGAGCTTGGCGGGCTGTACGTCATCGGTACTGAGCGCCACGAGAGCCGCCGCATCGACAACCAGCTGCGCGGACGCTCAGGGCGTCAGGGCGACCCGGGAATGACCCGCTTCTTCCTGTCAGCCGAGGATGACCTCATCCGTATCTTCTCGGGCGACCGCATGTACAAGATCCTCGATCGCCTGGGTCCCGGCGACGACATGCCGCTCGACTCCAAGATGCTCACCAGGACGGTCGAAGGCGCCCAGAAGAAGGTGGAGGAATACAACTTCAACATCCGCAAGCGGGTGCTGGAGTACGACGACGTGCTCAACAAGCAGCGCGAGGTTGTATACGCCGAGCGCCGCCAGGTGCTGGAGGGGCATGACCTCTCCGATCAGGCGCGCGACTGGATTGCAGAGACGCTCGTGGAGACCGTCGATCGCTTTGACGACGACGACGCCTCGCCTGCCGACTGGGATCTGGACGGTCTGGTCAGCGAGCTGGGTCAGTTGTATCCGGTGTCATTTACCGCAGATGACATCCGCCACGATGAGCTGTCGCGCGAGGAGATTCTCGATCGCTTCGAGGATGACGCGATGGAGCAGTACGATAAGCGCGAGACCGAGCTCGGCGCAGAGCTGGTGCGCGATCTGGAGCGCTGGGTGCTGCTGCAGCTGGTCGACGTGGACTGGCGCGAGCACCTGCTCAACATGGACTACCTGCGCGAGGGCATCCACCTGCGCGCGCTGGGCCAGAAGGACCCGCTCTCGGAGTACCGCCTCGAGGGCCACCAGATGTTCGACGAGATGATGGAGAACGTCACCCGCGAGTTCGTGCGCTACATGTACCACGTGGAGATGGAGGCCCCGCCGGATCCGGTGGAGGCCCCCTCGCTGGACGGCGTCACCTATACCTCGCAGGACGAGCCGGTGCAGGGATTTGCTGGCCTCACCGCTGGCGCCGAGGAGTCTCCCGACGAGGTCGCACTCGAGGCAACTGAGCCGGATCACTACGCCGTAGATGACGCGGTGCAGGCGCCGCTGCCCAAGGTTGTCGAGACCGTGGTGATCGACGACGAGGACCGCATCGGCCGCAACGATGCCTGCCCGTGCGGATCGGGCAAGAAGTACAAGAAGTGCTGCGGCGCCTAGGGCGCTGGCGCGGATGAGCGAGGAGCAACGACAGCCCAGCGGGCCCGATCCCGATGCCCTGGCGCAGCAGGCCGGGCGCCTGGCGGAACGCGTGGCCCTGCTTGGCGAATACCTCGACCCGACCGTGCTCGAGACGCGCGTGGCCGAGCTCGAGGTGGAGATGGGTGCGGGCGACTTCTGGGACGATCAGGCACGCGCCGCCAAGGTCTCCGCCGAGCACGCACGCCTCAGCGGTCGCCTGACCGAGTACCACGCACTCGCTGGCGACGTCGGCGACCTGGGCGAGCTGGCGGCCATGGCCCGCGAGGAGGAGCGCGCGGGATCGCTCACATCCGAGTTCGTGACCGAGGTGGTCGATGGCCTCGACCGCGCCGAGCGCCGTCTGTTTGTACTTGAGGAGTCGCGCCTGTTTGGCGGCGAGCACGATGCCGGCGACGCCGTGGTCACCATCCAGTCGGGTGAGGGTGGCACCGATGCCCAGGACTGGGCCGAGATGCTGCTGCGCATGTATCTGCGATGGGCTGAGACCCGCGGCATGACCGCAACGGTGCAGGACCGCCTTGATGGTGGGGAGGCTGGGATCAAGAGCGCCACCTTCACGCTTGCCGGCACCAACGCCTATGGGCTGATGTCGGCCGAGCGCGGCGTGCACCGCTTGGTTCGCCTCTCGCCATTCGACTCGGCAAACCGGCGCCAGACATCGTTCGCGGCGGTTCAGGTGGCTCCGCTGGTGACAGACGAGGCGGTGATCGAGATCGACGACAAGGATCTGCGCATCGACACCTACCGTGCGTCGGGCGCCGGTGGCCAGCACGTCAACAAGACCGACTCCGCAGTGCGCATCACCCATCTGCCCTCGGGCGTGGTGGTGCAGTGTCAGAACGAGCGCAGCCAGACGCAGAACCGCGCCACCGCCATGAGCATGCTCAGGTCACGCCTCGTGGAGCTTGAGCTTCAGCGTCGCGAGGAGGAGTCGGCCCGCGAGCGCGGCGAGAGCATGACCATCGGCTTCGGTAGTCAGATTCGCTCGTACGTCATCCACCCGTACGCGATGGTGAAGGATCTGCGTACCGGCCACGAGACCGGGAATACCCAGGCGGTGTTCGACGGAGCCCTCGACCCATTTATGCGGGCCGAACTGGAGCGCCGAGCCAAGGGCTTGGCAGTGGTGGGCGAGGACTAGAGCCGGCCCCGGCCCCCCGGCCCAGAGTGTCAGCGTCGCAACGCGGGTCCCATGCTGGCAACACAAGCGTTCCCCGACCCCTTTGACACCGTCTTGCCACGGCGACTGACCCCACCCGGGGTCTGACCCCAACCCCAACCACTTTTGTCACGGCGACTGACCCCACCCGGGGTCTGACCCCACGAGCGCCCCCGATTTGCGGGCCTGATGCCCCCATCGCCCCAGCCAGATGGGCCAAACACGCCCTGTGACCGTTTTGACACGGCGACTGACCCCACCCGGGGTCTGACCCCAATTGCGCCCTAAATGCACGAGCCAGATGGGCCAGGAGCGATCCGTGTCGTTTTGACACAGCGACTGACCCCACCCGGGGTCTGACCCCGGGTGGGGACTGACCCCGTTGTGGGGAAGGGTGGCCGAAGTGTCGAATTAGCGGGGTTTGGGGAATTCTTACGACCGGGTGCCCCGGAACAGTCGGTGGCCTGGCGGCCCCCTGACCCGACTACTCGTGTGCATGGCCCCTCCTGTCCGTAAGGGCGATTGCAGTTCAGGGCAGGGGCACGCGCTGCGGCGGCGAAAGCCAAGGGCCGTAGCGGATCCGACCCCGAGATGGAGGGAGCAGCGCCTCCCATGGCACGAATTGACGACGACATGCACGACGCGGGCAGCACGCAGCGGGCGTTCACGCTGGTGGAGGTAGCACCTGAGCCGGTGCCCGCCGACCTCGCCGTGGTCACCCCGCCCTCGAGCGAGAAGCGACGCCGCGGCGACGTGTTCCGCCCGGGCCCGGGACCAATGGTGCAGTTTCAGGGTGTGATCAAGCGCTACGACGGCGACGTGCGGGGGCTCGACGGCGTGTCGGTGTCCATCGCCGCAGGCGAGTTCGTCTTTCTCGTGGGCCAGTCCGGATCCGGCAAGTCCACCTTCATCCGCCTGTGCATCCGTGAACTGCGGGCCACGTCGGGGCACGTGATCATCGGCGGCCGCGATCTGGGTGAGCTCAGGCGCAGCAAGGTTCCATATCTGCGTCGCGCCATCGGCTGCGTGTTCCAGGACTTCCGCCTGCTGCCCGACCGCACGGCCTCCGAGAATGTGGCGTACGCGCTGCAGGTGACCGGGCACTCGAGGCAAGAGGTGAACCGCCGGGTTCCCGAGATCCTCGCCCTGGTGGGGCTCGACGGTAAGGGCGACCGCCTGCCGCGCGAACTCTCGGGTGGCGAGCAGCAGCGGGTGTCCATTGCCCGTGCGCTGGTAAACCAGCCGCGCCTTCTCATCGCCGACGAGCCCACGGGCAACCTCGACCCCGACACATCGCAGGGCATCATGGATCTGCTCACCCGCATTAACCGCACGGGTACCACTGTGCTCGTGGCCACCCATGACCGCGACACGGTGGACCGCATGCAGCAGCGTGTGATCGCACTCCACAACGGGCGCATCGTGCGCGACGCGGAGGGCGGCTACAACGAGGACCCGGGCGACACGGGGGAGATCGCATGAGGCTTGGCATGTTCTTCCGCGAGGCGCTTCGCAGTATCCGCGCCAACGCCGCTATCTCGGTGGCCGCAACCGTCACGGCACTCATCGCCGTGTTCATCCTCGGTGCCTTCATCCCATCGTTCATGTACGTGCGCTCGGCGGTGAGCGCCCAGACGTCGAAGGTCGACGTTGACGTGTACATCTCCGACACCGCGTCGGTGAAGCAGGTCAACACGCTGCGCGACAAGATCGGCACGCTCAAGACCGACGGCCAGGTTGCCGAGTTCACCTACGTGTCGAAGGACGACGCCCTGCGCCTCATGCGTGAGCGCCTGCGCGACCCGTCTGTGCTCGACCAGCTGCCGAGCAACCCGCTGCCGGCCAAGTTCAATATTCAGCCCACCGATCCGGCCAACGCCAACGCCATCGTTGCGGCGGTGAAGGACGATGCGGCGCTCGACCCAACCGAGGGCATCGTCTATCCGCAGACCACCGCCGACAGGTTGCTCACCGCAGCCAAGTTCGTGCAGTGGGCCGGATTCGCGCTCATCGGAATCCTTCTGGTGGCTGCGGTCCTGTTGATCGGTAACACCATCAGGCTCTCCATCTTCGCCAGACGGCGTGAGGTGGAGGTGATGCGCCTTGTCGGCGCCACCAACTGGTTCATCCGATGGCCCTTCATGATTGAGGGAGTCATCTGCGGGCTCGTGGGGGCCGTGGTGGCCGTGGCCATGCTGTGGGGCATCAAGGTGGGGGTGGTGGATGCCTGGGCATCTGGTGCCGACACCGCACTCACCAAGACCGGATCCACCGGTGGGGCAATCGCCTTCCCGCTCCTCACCGTGGTACTGGTGGGAGCCGGCGCCCTGCTCGGCGCCGTGGGCAGCGGCATTACGCTGCGCCGCTTCCTGCGTATCTGATCGGCGCGTGCGGCGGCGCCTGCGAGCGCCGCCGCCCCGCGACCGGCCGGACCGCGGGCACCGGTCCTCCGGCCTAGGATTCGCCCCGTGTCAGCACCCCAACAGCCCCCGCGCCGCGGCGCCGCGTACGTCGTTGCCGTCGTGGTGATGGCTCTCGTGATCTTCGTTCTGGGGGTGCTTGTGGGCGGACATCCCCGCCAGTCGGGGCTCGACCAACTACCAGCCGGCGCCCGCAACCTGCTGGTGGGCGGCTCCACGGGGTCGCTTCCCGATCAGGTGCTCAATGTTCTTGCCGACCGCTACCGGGGAGAGGTGGACCGCAACAAGCTCGAGCAAGTCGGTGCCACTGCCATCGCCGCGTCGCTGGGCAACCGCTGGACCCGGTACTTCACGCCCGATCAGTACCGCGACCTCAAGCGGGCCTCGGAGGGCACATACACCGGCATCGGCATCCGGGCGAAGCCGGCCAAGGCTGGAATCGCCATCCGCGAGGTGTTCCCCGGAAGCCCTGCCGACACCGCGGGTTTGGTGAAGGGTGATGTCATCACCTCCGTCGGGGGCATACCGGTGGCCCGGCGCGGGCAGGCGAGGAGCGTGCTGGCTATTGGCGGCAAGCCGGGTACCGTGGTGGTCCTTGGCGTCACGGCCACCGACGGCGTGAAGCGCACCGTGAAGGTGACCCGCGGCGACGTGACGGTGCCGCTCGTCGAGGGCAAGCTGGTGACTGCTCCCGGTGGCTGCAAGGTCGCAGTGGTTGCGCTCGACCGGTTTGATCAGGGCGCGGGGGAGGCGGTTGCCGACAAGGTGGCGGCGCTCCGAGCGAAGGGCGCCACTGCGGTCATTCTCGATCTGCGTGGCGACCCGGGCGGGCTCGTGGACGAGGCCGTGGCGGTTGCGGGCAACTTCCTGAAGCCCGGCGAGGTTGTGGTGTCCACCAAGGGCCGTACATCGCCTGAAGAGGTGCTGAAGGCCGATGGCGACCCAATTCCGGCCGGTATCCCCGTCACCGTGCTGGTGGACCGCAACAGCGCCAGCGCGTCGGAGATCGTGACCGGGGCCCTCAAGGACCACGGCCGTGCACTCGTGGTGGGAACTCCCACCTTCGGCAAGTCGGAGGTGCAGGTGACCGTCCCCACCACCGATGGCGGCGCGGTGAAGGTGACGGTGGCCGGCTATCTCACCCCCAAGGGGACCGACATCGGCAAGAAGGGCGTGCAGCCGGACGTCCGTGCCGTTGATGATCCCCGCACAGGCGCCGACGAGGCGCTTCAGGTGGCGCTCGCGCGCGCCTGCACCGGTAAGGCCTAGCCCGCATGGCCCGCGGCCGCACCGGAGCGACGTTTGTGGCCGAACTGGTGCCGCATGGCCGCGGTATGGCACTGCGCCCGGCATTTGAGGCCGGGCCGGAGGTTGCGCTGCTCAAGGCGCGCCGCAAGGACGCCCGCATGGGCGACCTGGTGACCGCGCGCCTCAAGGGTGGTGGGGCCGAGGTGATGGCGATTCATGGTCCGTCCCGTCTGCCTGGGGCCGCCATCAGGGCGCTGGTGGCGCACGAGGATCTCGGCCACGGGTTTGGCGCCAAGGTGCGTGACGAGGCCGACCAGGCTGCCCGCGGGGCCGAGACGATGGAACCGGACCGCCACGACATGCGCGACCAGCGGGTCATCACCATCGACCCGGAGGGTGCCAAGGATCACGACGACGCCATCGCAGTGGCACGCGATGGCGAGGGAATCCGCCTGTGGGTGCACATCGCCGATGTGAGCAGCTTCGTCAAGGCAGGCGGCGCCGTTGACAACGAGGCCGAGCGCCGCGCGTGCAGCACCTACCTACCCGGCACCGTCGACCCCATGCTCCCCGAGCGGCTCTCAAACGACGTGTGCTCACTCCGCCCCGGCGTTGATCGAAAGGCGCTCACCGCCGAGATGCTGGTGATGCCCGATGGCACCGTCACCGGTGAGGCCTTCCAGCGCTCGCTCATCAAGTCGGATCGCAGGCTCACCTATCCCGAGGTTGACGCCCTGCTGGAGGGCAGGGGCGATCTGGGCGACCGGGTGATGGAGGATGACGTGCGGCTGGCGATGGACCTTGCCCGTGCGCTGAGGGCCCGCAGGATGCGCCGTGGAGCGCTCGACGTTGCCACCACCGAGCCTCGGTTTCACTTTGAGGAGGGTCGGATCGCCTCGATCGAGGTGGAGCGCCAGACCGACGCCCATTCGCTTATCGAGGAGTGCATGATCGCCGCGAACGAGGCGGTGGCGCGCTTCCTCATCGACCGCAAAGTACCCACCATCTTCCGCGTGCACGGCGACCCCGAGCAGATGGCCATTGAGGAACTTTGGACCCGTCTTGAGGTGCTTGGCATTCCGGTGCCGCCGCTGGCCGAGGGAGTGCTCACCGCCGACCAACGCCGCGAGGCCGCGGGTGTGGCCGCGCACGCAACCCGCCTGTATGTCGATCGCACAGGCAAAGGCGGACGGTCGCTTCCGTACATGGTGCTCCGCTCGCTGCAGCGTGCCGTGTACCGACCGGATGCCACCAGCCACTCGGGGCTCGCCAGCGCGGCGTACCTGCACTTCACATCACCCATTCGCCGCTACCCCGACCTGGTGGTGCACCGGGCGCTGGTATATGCCCTCGGGCTCGGGGAATCCGCTCCGGATGCCGTAATGCTGCCCGAGGTGTCACGCGATTCATCTGAGCGCGAGCGTGCGGCCACCGATCTGGAACGCCGTGCCGACCGTATGTGCCTGGCCTACCTCTTGGCCGATGAGATGCGGGGCGACGAGCAGTGGGACCGCCCCCGCGATGGCGAGGTCACGGGCATCGGGCAGTCGGGGCTGTTCATCTCATTCGGCGAGGCGTACGACGGCTTTATGCCCTTCCGGCGCATGCCCGACGACCACTGGGTGCCCGAGCCCGACGGCGTGCAGGCCACGGGCAATGAGACCGGCAAGCGCATCCGTCTGGGCGACTCGGTGCAGGTGCGCGTGCACGACATCGAGCCGCTCCGGGGGCGCGTCACGCTTGAGCCCGCCGATCGCCCGGGGCCGCGCACCATCCGAGACCCCGAGCAGCGGGATCGCGATCGCGGGCCGCGCCGCGGCCGTCGCGCGCCGCGGGGCCGATAGGATCGGCGCGATGGGCAAGAAGGCAACCACGAAGGGTGGGTCCACCCCGCCGACGCGTCGCGACATCGCGCAGAACCGCAAGGCGCTGCACGAGTACGAGATCCTCGACCGCTACGAGGCGGGAATCTCACTCGCCGGCAGCGAGGTAAAGGGCCTGCGCGAGAGCGGCGCCATGATCCGTGAGGCCTACGCCCAGGTGATCAACGACGAGGTGTTCCTCGTGGGCGCGCACATCTCCGATTACGGCCCGGCCGGTGGCCGCGGGCACGACCCGCAGCGCACGCGCCGCCTGCTGCTGCACCGTCGCGAGATCGACAAGATCTCCGGCAAGCTTGCCGAGCGCGGGGTCACCCTCATTCCTCTGCGCATGTACTTCAACGACGAAGGCCGGGCGAAGATCGAACTGGGCCTGGCCCGTGGGCGCACGCAGTACGACAAGCGTGTGGCCATCAAGGACAAAGAGATGTCGCGCGAACTCTCCAGGGCAAATGCCCGCAGGGGCCGCAGCTAGGCCCCACGCCCTTATGGCGTGATGATGACCACATGCTCGGTGAGTGCGCCGTGTGCGCCCAGCGTGGAGATCTTCTCGATGTCGCTGCTGCGGCTGGGCCCCGACACCAGGCTGACGGCCGACGGCACCGGACGGCCGTCGGCAAAGGTTCGTGCCAGCGCCTCACCCAGGGTTTCAACCACGCGATCGGCCATGAGCAGCGACACGTGATGGCGATTGGTCACGTCGAGCCCCCGGCCGTGGCCCACCGACGCCTCAAGCACAAGGGTGCCGCGCTCAGCAACGGCCAGCGTGGGCACGGTCACACCGCACACGTCTTCGGGCCCCTCAAGGCCCAGCACCTCGCGCCGCCCCATGGCCACGGGCCAGCGCAATACGTCGATGCCCGCCGACCGGAGCGCCGGTTCGAGGCCAATGGCATCCACCACCGGGTCGTCTGCCAGTACGGCGCGCACAATCCCCTGGTCTGCCATCCACACCGCTGCGGCCCGCCCCGCATCACCGGAACTCGCCATCTCGACCGTGGCTTTGCGACGGGCGAGTGACTGCACCATCTGCTCAATCGGGGTGCTCACCGGCGTGGGGGCCACTTGCTCGGCATGTCGCGAACCTTGGTCCAGCCCGACCCCGGCCCGGGCAGGCGGTGTACCCATCCGCCGCGACCCCGAATCCGGAGCCCCAGCCGCCAGCCGATCATGGTCAGGCGGTACGTGACGCCGCGCCGCCAGAGCAGGCTCCATACGCGAAATGCCACGCCGGCCTTGCGTTTCGCGGGCGACGACGACCGGGCCCGGGCGCGCACAAGCAGATCGGGCAGTGGGATCCCCACCGGGCAGGCGTCGCCGCATGCACCGCAGAGCGTCGACATAAACGGCAGGTCACGCGACCCGGGTGAGGAGGGGCCTTCGAGAAGCGGTGTGATGATTGCGCCGATGGGCCCTGAGTAGGGCGATCCGTACGCCTGCCCACCCACGTTCTGCCACATGGGGCACGAATACAGGCAGGCGCCGCAGCGGATGCACGAGAGCACCTCTTCAAACTCCGACCCGCGCAGTGCTCCCCGCCCGCCATCGATGATGACCAGATGGAACTCCTCGGGGCCATCCGTCTCGCCCTCGCGCCTCGGTCCGGTGATGAGACTGACGTAGTTCGCCGCGTCCTGGCTGATGGCCGCCATGGGAAGCACCTGCAAAATGTGCGCGGCCTCATCCCAGTCGGCGACCACCCGCTCCATCCCCATTACGGCCACGTGGATCCGCGGCTGTGATGTAACCAGCCGGGCATTGCCCTCGTTCTCAACGATGCACACGGTGCCGGTGGATGCCACACCGAGGTTCACACCCGAGATGCCGATCTCGGCCTGGGCGAACTTCTCGCGCAGCCGCACCCGGGCGTGCGCCACAAGGCCCTCGCGATCGGTGGGCACATCGTCGGTGCCGGCCTCCTCGCGAAAGAGCGCAGCCACCTGGTCGCGGTTGAGGTGCACAGCCGGGGCGATGATGTGGGACGGGTGCTCGTTGGCCAACTGGATGATCCACTCGCCCAGATCGGTCTCAACCACCTCGAGTCCGGCGTGTTCCATGGCCTCGTTGAGCTTGATCTCCTCGGTGGCCATCGACTTGCTCTTGGCCACCACGCGTGCGCCGCGTGCCCGTGCCAGATCGGTGATGTACCTGCACGCCTCATCGGCATCTGCGGCGCGCACCACCACACCGCCGCTGGCCCGCACGTTCGACTGCAATTCGGCAAGCAGGGCCGGCATGTTGCGGATGTTCGATCGCCTGATGTCGCGGGCACGGTCGCGCATCTGGTCAAACCCGAAGTCGCGCTTCATCACCTCGCGCCCGGCACCCCAGCTGTCACCGGCTGTGCGCAGGTTGTCGGCAAGGGTGGGATCACGCAGGGCGTCCACTGTGCGCTCGCGCAGCGTGCCCGTGACATCGGGGTAGGCCACCCCGGGATTGCGCCGCCGGCGACGGGTGCTCACGAACCCAGTACCTCGGAAATGTGCCGCGCGCGGATGGGGATCCCCGTGCGGTGCGCGCGCCCGGCGATGTGCATGAGGCACCCCAGATCGCACGACACCACCTCAGGCGCGCCCGTGGCTGCAGCGGCCTGCGCCTTCTGCTCGCCCAGCCGACCCGACAACTCCGGGAAGTTGAGTGCGAACACCCCGCCGAATCCGCAGCACTGGTCGGCATGGGTCATCTCCCGCACCTCGCACCCGGGCACCTTCGCGAGCGCGTCACGCGGGCTCTCGTTTTCGTCGAGCACGCGGAGCATGTGGCACGAGTCGTGCACCGTGAGGGCACCACATGCCTTGGCGCGCGGGTCGAGGTCGTGCTTGGCGAGAAATTGCGTGAACTCAATGGTGCGCAGAGCCAGATCGAGGGCGTCCTCCTCGTCGGGCTGCCCGGCAAACAGCTCGGGGTACGCATGGATAACCATCCCCGCGCACGATCCGCTCGGCACCACAACCTCATCACTCCCGGCGAACACCTTGATGGTGTGCCGCGCCACCGCGCGCGCCTGATCGGGGTGGCCGGCCGTCCACGCGGGCTGTCCGCAGCAGGTCTGGCCGCGGGGCACCTTTACCTCAACGCCCGCGCGCTCCAGTGCCCGCCGCGTGGCCTTCCACACCTTGGGGGCGATGGCATCGGACAGGCACGTGCGCATGAGGAGAACCCGCATGGGGGGAGTGTAGGCGCGGGGTCAGTCGCGCCTTCGGCACACCGCCACCACCTCGACCGCCGCTCCGAGCACCGGGTCCTCCTGCAGCCGCTCTCGCGCCACCGTCCAAGGGGTTGGTGGGCACGTTCACGAACGAGTACGCCATGGGCCTGCCGGCGCGCAGGGCGATGAGGTCGCGCATGAGGGCATGCGAGTTGCGGCCCTCGGCAGCGCCCTGGTCGACCACGCGAAGGACGCCCTCGTCCGCGAACCCGAGGGCAGCGTCCATCACCGCGGGGAAGGTGCGCTCGAACGAGACCTTCTGCGAGAGCGCGTCCGACGCGTAGTCATCATCCATTGCGGACGGCAGGGGGCGGCGATCAGCCATAAGCACTCCGTGGGTTGCGGACGCCGACTGTCCACGTGTAGCGGAGTGCACGGGCTCGACCCGGTGTTTTCGACCACCGTCACCAAGCTTCTGGCGGTCATCCTCGTGACGGGTGTGGCCGTGAGGGGCCGTATCGCCGATCGCCCGGCACCGGGGTCTGCCCTCGGCTGACCCGGCCGCTCGGCGGGCGGGTGCCTACGAGGCGCAGTCGACCAGTCCCGCCGCCATCGCTGCCGCACGCCGGGCCTTGATGTTTGCCCGCCCGGCTGCGCTGTCGGTGGTATCGGCCACTGCCTGATTGAGATCGGTGCCCGATGCCACTTCGCTATAGAGCTTCTGACTGGTGGCGACGCTCGTAGCGCCTTCCTTCAGATACGTCGCGACGTCCTTTGAGATGCCGGCGGGCGGCGTGAGGATCTCGATGTCTGCGTACTGCTTCTTCGCAAGGGCCAGAGCCTTGCCGAAGCGGTCCTTGAAATCGGCCAACGACGTGAATGACTGCATGTCACCCAGTGTTTGGAAGTCGGCGTAGGCCGCGGCGCAGACACCGTTGGCCTGAGTGACGAAATCGGGTGCGGCCGCGCCCGACGAAGCTCCGGACGAGTCGCCCGACCCCCCGCACCCGGCCACAAGACCAACGCCCGCGATCGCGATCCCCGCCCCGATCATCCGAATGCCCGTCCTCATATCCATCCTCCCGTTCGCTGGGTGGGGGAATAGAGGCAATGTACGCCGCAGGCCCGCCTGTAAGGGCTGCGTGTCATTGCCCTGATATCCTGATGCACAGCAGGAACCTTCACGGGCCCGAACCAGTTTCGACGGGGTGGAGAAGGATTGGCAAGCGAGCCGCGGACCCTGAGGACCGCGTTACCAACAGGGAACCAAACGTAGCTGCGGATTCTCGCCAGCTCGCTCTCGCCGCCTAGTAAGCGGATCTGAGAGTCGTCGGCCTTCCCTTTGGATCACGAGGGAGATCACCGGCGTCGCATAGTGATCCTGGCCCCGAGGCAGGGTTCCTCGGTCAAGGGGCGAGATTGCAGGAGGAGCTGGGGGCGGAGTGTTTTGCCGACGATGGCGCCCACCCCGAGATCTACATCATCGGCTGCGCTCGGAGAAACCCATCTGGAAACGCCTTCGGACGCCGGGGCAGTGCCGGCCGGGTCCATCAAGGTCTCTTCTGCAGACAGTTCTGAAGAAGAGAAACATGAAGGAAATTAGCGGGATCTGAGGGAGCCAACTGGGGCTCCCTCAGTCGTTGGGGGGCCTGCGTGCCCCGGATCGCCGATGGGGGCGGGCGTGACCCCAGCACTTCGTCGCGAACGCCTGACGGGGCCATCCGGGTATCCCGTAGGTTTGCCCGCATGAGAGTCGTGATAGCCGGTGGCGGTCTCGTTGGGCTCACGCTTGCGGCGCTGCTGCGGCGGCGCGGCGTGGAGCCGCACGTGGTGGAACGGATGCCGGCCGGCGGCTACGTCAAGCGCGGATTCATGCTCGGCCATCAGGGCTACGACGCGCTGGCCGACTTGGGTCTTCTCGAGCAAGTCGTTGCGGCGGGCCGGCCGATCGGCGCGATGCCTGACGGCCGCTCGGCGGCAACGGCGATCGAAGTCGGGCGCGTACTCGCGGCGGTAGGCGAGGGCGTTCCGGTGTTGCACGAGCACACGGTCGTGGCGCTGGAGCGGGATCCGGCAGGTCGCGTGGTTGGTGCCGCGGTGGAGGGGCCCGAGGGCGCGCGCGTGATCGCGTGCGATCTGGTGGTGGCGTGTGATGGATTCCGGTCGCGCGTCAGGGAGATGGCCGGGCTGGAAGCTGAGATTGAGCCGATGGAGGAGGGCAAGATCGAGTGGATGAGTCCCGTGCCGACGCCCGGCTCGTTCGACATGGCGTACCTGTCGAATGGCGCTCACATCGGGATGCTCAGCTGGCCCGAGGGGTCATTCGGTTGGCGCACCATGCACCGGTCCGGCCGTGACGCGGCGCTCGCTCCCGGGATTGACGCGTTCGCCGAGGCGTGGAGCCGTCTGCTGCCATCGTCAGCCGACGGGGTGGGCGCCCTCACCACAACCGATGAACTCCTCTACACCGAGCCGGAGTTGCTGTCCTGCCCCAGTTGGTGGGTGCCAGGAGTGGTCGTGATCGGGGACGCAGCCCACTTCTTCGGCCCGGAGACCGGAGCCAGTGCCGGTATCGGCCTGGCAGACGCCTTCGCCCTGGCAGAGGCGATCGCCGCACACCGCACCGACGCCGACGCGGCCTGTGCGACGTATGAGGCATGGCGGGCTCCCGCGGTGCGGCCCTACGAGTCGGGCGACCCCAGCCGGGCTCGGCTGCGCGGCACGCCACTGGCGCCGGGGCGCTCCGAGGAGCGGTGGCCGACCTCGGCCTAGCCGCCGCGGCCATCCGCTTTTGGGACGAGGGTGCAGCCGGATGCCCGTGACCATGCGGTGTGTGCAAGGCCCCGGTAACCGCGTGCGCAAGCGGTGGGTACGAGGGGAGAAGATCGGCGTCCCGACAGGCGCGCGCCTACTCCAGAAGAGACCCATCAGGCGTCTTCTGTGGAGAGTTGTGCAGAAGGGCCAAATGAAGGAAATACGCGGTATCTGAGGGGGCCAACTGGGGCCCCTCAGCATGTGGCGAACAGAAGGCGCGTCCCCTCGCCGGGAGTCGCGCTGATCGTGGGCCGTCGCAGGGGGCCGGTACCCATTGATGCACCGGCAGGTGGTGGGTGAGCGGAAACCGGGGGAGCGCAAGGCCCGCTGGCGGCCACACCATGATGGAACCGCCAGCGGGCGGGAAGCTGGTCCTGCCGCTCCTTATCAGCCGCGCGTCGCCGTCTAGCCGTCCCAGGACATGGTGCCCAGCACCTCTGTCACTTGGCTGCCCGCGAGGGTCATCAGGTAGGTGCACTCCACCTTTGCGCCGCCGGGATACGTGCACTCGACATGGCACGCCGCGCCGTCGTCGCAGGTCATGACCCGCACCAGCCGATGGGTCATCTCAGGGTCCATTCCCTTGCGCAGCAACGCCTCGACCTCGTCACGCCCCGTCGCCACCATCGGCGACGCCGGACGGCTGTCGATGTCGTACTGCGTCCAGGTGATATCGGGGGAAAGTGAATCGAGGGCCCTCGCGAGCCCCTCCTCGTCGGCGATGGCGAAGAGCCCGTGGAGTATCTCCGTCACCGCGCCTGTGGGCATGGTCTCCATTGCATTGCCTCCTCTCGCTAAGAAAGCGTAACCCTATGTTCGTTGCGTTGACCTGGCCCCAGGCCGCACCGTGCAATGGCGGATCTGGCGTTTCGCCGCGATGCACAACGCAGACCTCGCGGACGACTCGCTGGCGAAGGCACAGGGGACGCTGCAGCGCGGATCTGCCTCCGGGGGTGTCCCGCTGGACAGCCCACGCGATGGTGCTGATCACTGGTACCCACCTGTGCCAGGTGCGGTGATCCTGGAGCGCGCCCCCAGCGCCGACCGGTCTACGCCAGAGGACACCCAGAAAGGACATACGAAGCACCTGAGGGAGCCAACCAGGGCTCCCTCAGTCGTTTTGGGCAGGCCACGTCGCGTGCCCCATGCCACACTCATGGGCGGCAGCAGTGCCGGTGCGACCTGACGGGTGGCGCATGCACTCGCGCCGAACCCCGGGAGCACCTGATCCCCGGGGCCTCCACCACCAGGAAGGGTCCTCAATGTACGCAACAGTGCGTGAGTACGACAACGTCCGTGAGCCGACGGAATTGAGTCGCAGGCTGAACGAGGAATTCGTTCCTGTCGTTCGGGCGCTCCCCGGATTCGTCGCCTACTACTGGATCGACGTGGGCGAAGAGGGCGGCCGTATGTGTTCGGTGAGCGTCTTCGAAAGCCGCGAGAGTGCCGAGGCATCCAACGATGCTGCCCTCGAGTGGATCGCCGCGAACCCCGGTCTCTTGCCAGCTGCCACGCTCGTGGATGCCGGCCCGGTGGTGGCGCACGGCTAGACGTCAGCGCTCACCGGGCCTTGGCGGCCAGCTTCCGCGCGAGGTGTCTTGCTCACACACGTTGTGAGCACGGCTGATGGGTGAGCCGGTTCCCGATCCCACTGTGACGCTGTATCGCGTGCGTCGTGACAGTGGTGCCTCGTTTCGGGCGACATGATGGCCCCACCAGAGGGGTCCATCAAAGCGGGGCAAGCCCAAGCCCACTTCAGGGCGGATGGTTCAAGGGCCTCTTCTGTGGGGAGTTCTGCAGAAGGGCCAAATGACGGAAACATGCGGTAACTGAGGGGGCCGACTGGGGCTCCCTCAGCCGTTTTGGTGTCGGTCCCGGGGAGCGGAGAAGCGTGGGTAACAGCGCACATACCCACACTTCGTGGGCTATGGTTGGATTACGATGACAACGGGGCAACGATATGGCGCACGGTAACCGCCCTCTCCCAAGGCGTACCGATGTCGACGCGGGGCGGGGATTACATCGTCCCTACTCCGACGTTGCGCAGAAGTGGGAGCCCCGGAACGATCTCCTTATGGGGGCCCGCCGGGCACGCGCCGGCGCGTCGTACAGCGCATACCTCCCCGGCACGATTGCCGGCTGGGAGCCGCAGATCAGCGCATCGGTCGCGAACCTTATTTCCCTGGCTGAGGATGCCTGCCGTCGGATGACGGTAGGCGTCGGGAGCGTCGACCTCGGTGGACTCAGCAGGCAACTCCTGCGATCAGAGGCAGTGGCCTCCTCACGCATTGAGGGCCTGCAGATCTCTCATCGACGCCTCGCGCGGGCAGAGGCGACTCCCGGGCAGGACGAGACGACAGATCGTGTGGTCGGCAACATCCGCGCGATGGACCTCGCCGTGACCGAAGCGGCAACCAACACGCACATCACCGTCGACTCACTCTGCATGCTCCACCGCGAGCTTCTCGCCGGGACACGTGATGAGGGCATCGGGGGCGTGATTCGCGAACGGCAGAACTGGATCGGCGGGGAGGCATCATCACCAATTGGCGCAGAGTTCGTCCCCCCTCCCGCTTCGGAGGTCGCTGGCCTCCTTGCGGACCTCGTCGAATTCACGAACCGCAGCGACATTCCACCGGCGCTCCAGGCGGCAGTCGCACATGCGCAGTTCGAGACGATTCACCCGTTCATGGATGGGAACGGACGCGTGGGACGTGCGTTGATCCACGTTGTGCTGAGCCGCCGCGGCGTCATCCACGACATGACTCCCCCGGTCTCGCTGGCGCTTGCGGCGGAGTCGCGCGCGTATATCGCGGGCCTCACGTCGTACCGATATGGCGACGCCGAAGACTGGTTTGAGGTCTTCGCTCGCGCCCTTGGCGTTGCAGCGACGCGTTCACATGAATTCGCGCTGGATGTGAGCCGGCTCCAGGATGACTGGCGCGCCCAGGCCGGTAACCCCCGGCGAGATTCGGCAAGCGCACGCCTGATCTCACTCCTGCCGTCGATGCCCGTGTTCAAGGCGTCAGCCGTCGACGAGGCGCTCGGGATTAGTGATGAGGCCACAAGGCGTGCTCTCATTCGCCTCGGGGCCGCAGGCGTTATTCGCCAGCGTTCGGCTGGGAAGCGGAATCGTGTGTGGGAATGCGTCGGTCTCTTCGACCTCATGGACACCTTTGAGCGTTCCATGAGCCCGGGTGGGCGCGGGCCGCGGCCAACACGCGGCTCGCGCTGAATGTGAGTGAGACCGGTACGCGTGTGTGAGGCGAGCCGGCGCGGGTGATCTACCCGCACCTCGGCATGGGCGACCTGGCTACTCCCGAAGAGACCCCTCACGGACATGCGAAGTATCTGAGGGAGCCAAATGGGGCTCCCTCAGTCGTTCTGGTGCGCCGGACATGCCCCGAACCGCCACTCCTGACGGGCGATGGGGCATGTCCTTGGCCGCGCCCTATCCCTCGCTGTGGATCTCGAAGGCGGTCTCTTCCGGTGCAGATGTGAATCCACCCTCGACGCCAGCCTCCATCGCGGGGACGATCACGCTCTCACGGAATGCGTCCCAGCTCTCCTGCGAATCGTGCGTTACGGCGATGGTCCAGCCCGCGCGTCCTGAGCCACCGATGTTGGCGGTTGGGCCGGCAACATGGGTGAGCTGTCCGGCGGGCAGGCCGCCGCCCGCTGGGTGCACGGCCGCGATCATGGCCTTGTACTGCGCTTCGGTTCCGCCTTCGAACTGGTGGATGATTCCGTACTTCATGTGTGGCTCCTCTGCGCACGCGCTGGCCGTTAATGGCATCAACCAAGTGGAGAGCGTCTCCATGAGGCGATGATTCGGGGACATCGTGCCCTCGTGGAGGCATGGACCGGCAAGCGGCGTCCATGCCACGTGCCCGACAGTACTCAGCATCGTTGAATTGGGTTCGACGCCCGAGGTCTGAACTCCAGGTACGACGTGCCGGCATCGGCCGCCTGCGGCCACCACCGGACGCTCGCAGCACCGAGGCCGGGACGCCGGAGCGCCTCGAGCGCGAGGCATGAGCCATGGCTGGGAGATGGCTCATGCCTGCGGGAGCCCAGGGTCTTCCCGCTCGGCCTAACCAGTTCTAACCAGTTCCGTCGGCGGGCGGTGGCGCGGTGGTGGCCCTGATGGCGAGCAGTGCCGGCAGGGGTGAGAGGCGTGGGGCCGGCTCGCCCGCAATCCTTGCGAGCAGCACGCGCCCGGCGAGCTCGCCCATGGGGCGGTAGGGAATCAAGGCCGTTGTGAGGCCCCGCTGGTCGGAGCGGGGGAGATCATCCAGGCCGGTGATCGAGACGTCATCGGGCACCTTCAGGCCCATCTGCTGGACGGCGCCGATTGCACCGAGAGCCAGTTGGTCGGAGAGCGCCAGAATGGCGGTGGGCCGCGGGGTGGCCCTGAGCGCCTGCCGGGCGGCGATCTCTCCATGCGCATCGGTGGGCCATGGCACACCGACCGTGCGGTACACGGGCACTGGCCCCAGCTCGCGGAGTACCTCGCCCGCTGCTTCGAGGCGGTCGTCCTGGCCCGGGCCGGCAATCACGGCGATTCGGCGGTGACCCAGGTCGATGAGCAGGCGCGCGAGGGCCGCGACGGCCGTTGCCGCCTCTGCGTGTATTGACGGGATGCCATCGGTCATGGTGTCCACCACGACGGCGGGCCCGCGTGCGGCCGCGTCTGGGATGTTGCGCAGGAATACACGGCCATCTACTGCCTGCTCGCCATCACGACCGGCGAGCACGAGCGAGAGGCCGGCGCGATCGCAGATGGCCAGGAGCCCCTGGGCGACGAGTGATGCCCCGGGGTCGGTGAGAAGTGGCTGGGCATCCTGCGGTGCGATGATCGCCACCATGCCGGTTCGTCCGAGCGCGAGGGTGCGGGCACCCGGGTTGGGGCCTGCGTAGTCGAGCGCATCGGCCGCTGCCAGCACCCGCTCGCGGGTGGCTTCGGCCACACGATCAGGGTTCCCGAAGGTATTCGAGGCGGTCCATACCGACACTCCAGCCGCCTCCGCGACATCTCGCAGTGTGGCGCGGTGGGGTCTTGCGGGGCGGGGACCTAACAGGTTAGGGTCTGTCTTACTAACCACTTAGGGCACTCTACCCAATGGAGCGGAACATGTCAGATCTCTATGCCCCCCAGATGGTCATTCGCAGCCGCATGCTGTACTTCACCTGGGTACCGGAGGACAAGGATGCCGTTCGCGCCCTCGTGCCCGCGGAGCTGCCGCTGTCGGACAACGCGCAGTGCTTCATCAACCAGTACGTCGTGGATTCAAGCGACGACACCTCGGGCTTTGAGCCCTACTCGCTCACGTACGCCGGTCTTGACGTCAAGGGCCAGGACTCGCCCCAGGGCATCCCCGGCCGCTGGTGGACCCACTACGTCAACTCAAACGCCGACATGACTGCCTACGCCGCTGAGCGCGGTGTGCCGGCACATTCCGGTGGCGAGACGGTCCTGTCCATCGCCGACGGTGTACTCACTGCCATCACCAGGCAGGACGGCAAGGACCTCATCCGCACCACGGCAAAGGTGTCTGACGACATCGCCGTGGTGGGCCGCGGCCAGTTGAGCTACCTCACCAAGGTGGATGGGCAGCTCACCAACGGCCTGTACCCGTTTGTGGCATCGATGGCCGACGGCTGGGAGGTCACCAGCATGGAGTTCCTCGACCCGTCGCACTCCATCTACGCGCTGCGCCCGGCAAGCCCGCTCGAGGTCACGTGGGGCTTCTACTCGCCCGACGCCGCCTTCTGTTACCCCGGTGGAGAGGGTCCGGTCTCGGCCTAGGCAGTTATCGCAGTCACGCTTTGGCTGCACCGGGAGGTCAATCTCCCGGTGCAGCTGTGGCCGCCCCCGTAGGTGCCATGGGGCGATCGCCTGCGGCCATCGGAATGGTCCACTTCCGCCGTGCACGTGACGAGCCCGGCGTGGCGTTGTCGTCGTGCGTATCGCTTCCACGGCTCCCGATGCGTCAGGTGGAGGTGGACGCCGCCCCGCCGACCTCGCCGAGGTTCGGTGCAAGGTCGGTGTGGTGATGGATCATGCGCCAGCGGCCATCCTCAAGGCGGAATGCGCTGGTAAAGCGGTGCCGCGTGGGCACGCGCTCGCCATCCACGATGTTATGGCCCTCTTCAACCCCCAACGCGTAGCCGATGTCCGCACCCTCAATGATGCGCACGTCGATGGGCTCAACATGGCCACCCATGCCCGCAGCCACCAGGCCGTCAAACTGTCCCACCACGTCAGCGGGGCCCACAAGGCAGCCGCCAAAGGGGCCGAGCAACGTGATGTCGTTCGCCTGCGACCAGACGTCGTGCATCGGCGCGGCATCGCCATTGAACGCGGCGTTCAGCGCCACGTAAAAGCCATCATTTGCCGTACGCACATCGGTCATCGGGTCACCTCGGCGGTTTGAAGGTCAAGAGGCGATCGTGGGAGGTGGTCTGCACCGCGACCACGATCCGGTGAAGTGCGTGGGCCAGCCATTGAGCCGACGCACGATGTGAGGATATGTGCAGCAGCCCGGCGGTGCCGTCCTCAGCCGCGCACCGTTGTACCGGGCGCGTGGGTGACCGGTCGCTAGCCTCCGCCCCGTAATCGCAGGCCCGGGATGCATTCCATTCCCCCGCCTGAGTATCGCGCTGTCATCACAGGAGAAGACGTCATCGGAAGCGACGCCAAGTGCCCGGTTATGGCCGGGAACCACGAGGGCACCACCAACCGCGATTGGTGGCCCAATCAGCTTGACCTGCGGATCCTCCAGCAGAACCCGCCGGCCGCCGACCCCATGGGGCCCGACTTCGACTACGCAGCGGAGTTCAAGACCGTCGACCTCGATGCCCTCGCACGTGATGTTGATGCGCTCATGACCGACTCGCAGCCCTGGTGGCCAGCCGACTACGGCCACTACGGCCCCTTCTTCATCCGCATGGCGTGGCACAGCGCGGGCACCTACCGCATTCAGGATGGTCGCGGTGGTGCGGGTACTGGCAACCAGCGGTTTGCGCCGCTCAACAGCTGGCCCGACAACGTGAGCCTCGACAAGGCCCGCAGGCTGCTGTGGCCCGTCAAGCAGAAGTACGGACGCAAGATCTCGTGGGCCGACCTCATGATCTTCGCGGGCAACCGTGCGCTCGAGACCATGGGCTTTACGACCTTCGGCTTCGCCGGGGGCCGGGAGGACATCTGGGAGCCGGAGGAGGACATCAACTGGGGCGCCGAGCGCGAGTGGCTGGCCGACCAGCGCTACACGGGCGATCGCGACCTCGCCAACCCCCTGGCTGCCGTGCAGATGGGCCTCATCTACGTCAACCCCGAGGGCCCCAACGGAAATCCCGACCCGCTGGGGTCGGCCGTGGACATCCGCGAGACCTTCCGCCGCATGGCGATGGATGACGAGGAGACCGTGGCGCTGGTGGCCGGTGGCCACACCTTCGGCAAGGCACACGGCGCCGGCGACCCCAACGCGTACGTGGGTCCGGCGCCCGAGGGCGCGCCCATGCACCAGCAGGGCCTCGGCTGGAACAACACCATGGGCACCGGCAGCGGTGACGACACCATCTCAAGTGGCGTCGAGGGTGCGTGGACCAACACACCGATCACCTGGGACAACTCGTACCTTGAGATCCTGTTCGGCAATGAGTGGGAGCTGACCAAGAGCCCTGCAGGCGCCCAGCAGTGGACTCCCAAGGGCGGCGCGGCAGCGGGCACAGTGCCCGACGCGCACGACCCCTCCAAGTCGCACGCGCCCATGATGACCACCGCCGACATGGCAGTTCGTATGGACCCGGCCTACGAGGTCATTGCGCGGCGGTTCCTCGAGCACCCCGACCAACTGGCGGATGCCTTCGCGCGCGCCTGGTACAAGCTGACCCATCGCGACATGGGCCCGTATGTGCGTGGCCTTGGCGCGATGGTGCCAGCCGAGCCACAGCTGTGGCAGGACCCAGTGCCCGCCGTTGACCACCCGCTGGTGGGCACTGCCGAGGTTTCGGCCCTGAAGGTGAGCATCCTCGCGTCGGGTCTCACGGTGGGGCAGTTGGTGTCGACCGCGTGGGCGTCGGCATCCACATTCCGTGGATCTGACAAGCGCGGAGGGGCCAATGGCGCCCGTATCCGGCTTGAGCCGCAGAGTGGCTGGGCGGTCAACGACCCGTCTCAGCTGGCCCAGGTGCTGAGCGTGCTTGAGGGCATCCAGTCCGAGTTCAATGCTGCCCAGACGGGCGGCACGAAGGTGTCGCTGGCCGATCTCATCGTGCTTGGCGGCAGCGCCGGTATCGAGCAGGCGGCCAAGGAGGCCGGACACAGCATTGAGGTGCCGTTCACCGCGGGCCGCGCCGACGCGTCTCAGGACCAGACGGATGTGGAGTCGTTCGCCGTGCTTGAGCCGACGACTGATGGCTTTCGCAACCACCTGGGTCAGGGGCACGCTCAGGCGGCCGAGTACCTGCTGGTTGACCGTGCAAACCTGCTCACGCTCACGGCACCCGAGATGACCGTGCTGGTGGGCGGCCTGCGCGTGCTCGGCGCCAATACTGGGCAGTCGTCGCACGGTGTGCTGACGGACCGCCCGGGCAGCCTCACCAACGACTTCTTCGTGAACCTGCTGGACATGGACACGGAGTGGACGGCCACGTCCGACGCCGAGACCACATTTGAGGGTCGCACCCGCGGCATGGGCACGGTGCGCTGGACCGGTACCCGCAACGACCTGGTGTTCGGGTCGAACTCGCAGCTTCGGGCACTGGCCGAGGTGTACGCCTGTGCGGACTCCGGCGAGAAGTTCGTGGGCGACTTCGTGAGCGCCTGGGTGAAGGTGATGAACCTGGACCGGTTCGACCTGGTGTGATCGGGAGCAGGGGAAGGGCGCACGGCACTAAGCCGCCGAAACGGCCACTTTCCGAGATCCGGGGACGTGACGCCACCCTATATGGCCTAGGCGTGTAGGCACGACACCTAGACTGTCGCACGAGGTTCCCACCATTGAGGAGTTCCATGACTCGCCGTTCCCTTGCTGTCGCCAGCGCCCTGCTCGCGGCCGGCGCTATCGCCAGCCCGGCAGTGGCCGCCAGCATCATCGGGGGCAATCCCGGTGCATCTGATGGCCCCATCTTCGTTGCCGTTGAGGGCCCGCAGACCGGTGCTCAGGCATCGAATGGCCAGGACATGCTGCGCGGTGTGCAGTTGGCCGTGAATCAGGTGAACGCCAAGGGCGGCGTACTTGGCCGCCAGGTCCGCATCGTCAAGGCGAATGATCAGGCGAATCCGAGTCTGGCCAAGAAGGTGGCGGGTCAGGTCATCTCCGGCAGCAGCGTGGCCGTCATCGGCCCGTACAACTCGTCGGTGGGAGTCCTCAACCTGCCGCTCTACATCTCGAACAAGATCGTGCCGGTGCAGCTCACCTCCACCGACGACACCACCGGCGAGGGCGTCACGGTTCAGCCGAAGAACAGCCAGATCTCGCCGGTCGAGTTCAACTACATCACCACCGCGTTTGCCCCCACCAGGGTGTCCATGCTGGTGACGCAGTCGACCTACACCCGGGGTATGGCCGACCGCCTGCAGGCCAGTTTGCTGAAGAAGGGAGTGTTGGTCACCCAGATCCCCGTCGCCGAGGGTCAGGCCGATTACTCAGCAGAGGTCAAGGCAGCCCTCGCCGATAAGCCGACGGTGCTGTACCTCAGCACGTACTTCCCTGAGGGCGCGCTCATCGCCAAGCAGTTTGCGGCGTCTGGCAGCTCTGCCAAGTGCTTCGCGGGTCTGGCCAACCAGGACCCGGGATTCATCACTGCGGCGGGCATCGCCGACAGTCAGGCGTGCGTGTTCAGTGGCGTGCCCGAGCCCACGCAGTTCCCCACCGCAAAGAACTACGTCAAGCAGTACAAGGCCACGTTCAACAAGAACCCGGGAACGTGGGGCACCTTCACCTACGACTCAGCGAACATCCTGTTCGCGGCGTGGAAGAGGGCCGGAACCACCACCTACGCACCGGTCATCCGGCAGTTGAAGAAGACCACCAACTTCGCTGGCGCCACCGGCAAGATCACCATTGACACTCAGGGCAACCGCCCCAACGTGCCGGTGAAGATCCTGCGGGTCAACTCGCTGGGCACGTTCGTCGTTATCTCGTAGGGCCGTCTGCTGATCCTGCGCGCCCATCTCCCCTCTGGGAGTGGGTGCGCAGGATCAGTCGCAGATACCCAGACGCGCTGCGACGTGCGCGGCTTCGGTGCGGTTCTGGACACCCAGCTTGCGGTAGGCGTTGCTCAGGTGGAACTTCACCGTCTGCGCCGTGATGAAGAGGTCATCGCCGATGAGTGCGTTGGACCTTCCCCTGGCGGCCATCGACAGCACCTCGCGCTCGCGACCGGTCAGGCCAGCAGCCGCGGGAACATTGCCGTTGTGCTGCGGGCGGATCACGCCGCCGGCACACACGTGCCGCACCATCGCCGGCAAGTCGGCGATATTCATGGTCTTGCTCAAGTACCCGGCAGCACCGGCCTCAAGCGCCCGGGCCACGTGACTGTTATCCCACAGGCGCGACATCGCGATGACGACGATCCCGGGGTAGTCAGCAACGATGGTCTCGATGGTCGTGAGGCCATCGTGGCTGCGCGTCCAGGGCTC